>CAMDQJ010000003.1 GCA_945905835.1 Asaia bogorensis | reverse complement strand
GCGCCGTGATCGGCGCGACGGAAAGACACCAGGCCGGCGTGCTCGACCTTCAGCCAGCGGCCGGCTGCTTGCGGGAGTCGATTGAGGCCAAGACAAAGATAGGGCACACGATAGCGGAAGGCGTTAACGCACGGTCGCTGCCGCCGGTGCACCACGGTGGCATCGACAATGCTGTTTTCGCCAGGACTCATGGCGTCGCCACCGCGACACGCGCGGCGATCGGCAGGGAAAGTGGATCGGCGGCCGGGCGATCGGCCACGACGCGCGGCGGATCGCCAATGTGGCGATGTTCGTCCGGCTGCCGCCACGGACGGCGCACGCCGAGCTGCTCGGCGACGTCGAGGCCGGCGGAGAGTGCATCCTCGTGGAAGCCGTAGCCGCAGTAGCTGCCGCAAAAATAGATATTCCGTACGCCCTGAATCGTGTGGAGGCTGCGCTTCGCACGTATCGCCCCTGAATCGTATATCGGATGCTGGAAGGAGAAGCGGGCGTGTGCCGCCGCCGGCGCGTGCCCTGGATTGACCGAGACGAAGAGAGGCGTGTCGCCGGGCCGGTTCTGCAGCCGGTTTATCCAGTAGGTGACGCTGGGTGCGTCGCCTGCCGCGCCTTCGGTGACATAGTTCCAGCTCGACCAGACGCTTCGCCGGCGCGGCATCAGCGAGGGATCGGCATGCAGCCAGACTTCGTTGGTCGAATAGGCGAAGCGGCCGAGCAACTCGCGTTCGCGCGCGTTGGCGTTGGCCAGCAGGGCCAGCGCCTGGTCGGCATGGCAGGCCAGCACGATGCGGTCGAAGCGGTCCCAGTGGCCGGAGGCGTCGCGGACAGCGACGCCGAGGGAATCGCGATGGATCTCGCGAGCGGGCGTCGCCAGCCGGGCGCGAGCGCGCAGGGGCGTCACGACACGCTCGACGTAGGAGCGGCTGCCGTCGCTCACCGTGCGCCAGCGCAATTGCTTGCCGACCGTCAGCAGGCCGTGATTGTTGAAGAAGCGGGCGAAGGTCTGGGCCGGATAGTCGAGCATGCGGCCCGACGGCGTCGACCATATGCACGACGCCATGGGGATGAGGTAGCGGTCGCGGAAGACGTCGCTGAGCCGCGCGTCGGCCACGAAGGCGCCGATCGTGAAATCGAGGTTCTCGGACCGCGCCAGCAGCCGCGGCGCCAGCCGGTTGAAGCGCAGGATGTCGCGCGTCATGCGCAGGAAGGACGGCCGCAGCATGTTGCGCCGCTGCGCAAGGTAGCCGCCGTAGGCACTGCCATACTCGTAGCGTCCGCCATCGAGGCTGACGGCGAACGACATTTCCGATTCCTCGGTCGGCACGCCCAGATGCTCGAACAGCGCCACCAGGTTGGGATAGTTGCGCTCATTGAAGACGATGAACCCGACATCGACCGGCTAGGCGCAACGGGACGTGCCGACATCGACGGTGCAGGAATGGCCGCCGAAGCGATCCTCGCGTTCGTAGATCACGACATCGTGTTTGCGGCTGAGCAGCCAGGCTGAACCCAGGCCGGCAACGCCGGCGCCGATGACCGCGATCTTCATTGGTGAGCCTTGCCCGTCCATCTGCCCACCAGATACGCTGGCGGGCGGCCGATGGATGACGGGTCAGGAGCGCAGCCTCAGGAGCGCGGGCAGTGCGGCGCTTTACGCAGGTCGAGGGATTGGATGTCGGCGGTGACGTTGATCAGCCCGGTATCGACAGTCAGCCGGTCGAGAATGCCGGTCTCCCAGACCAGGGCGGTAACGGTAAAGAGCGGCCGCTGGGCCTGGTTGCGGCCGTTGGTGAAGGTCATCGATACCGGCCACGACTTGCCCTCGGGCATGGCTACCGGCTTGTCGCCCGGCCGCGCCGCGCGGAGCATGCCCCGCTCAAGCAGTTCGACGTCAATCAGCATGGCGTCGCTGATGACCTCCGCATCGAACATCAGCGCCGGGAACGCGCCCGCGCCGTTGCGCAGCCGCTCGATCAGATGGGCGATACCGGCGACCGGCATCAGGGTCGCGGCGGGTAACGTGATTTGGGCCGGGCTATTGGAGGAGACGATTTCCCCGCGAACCTCTTTCGCCGTGCGCTGCAGGCGGCCGTGTGTTTGGCGCTCGCTGCCGTTCTGAATTTGCGTGGCCCGGTAACGAAACGCCCCGCCGCCGCGTGCTTCCTCGCCATCGAGCTTGGAGCCGACAGCGATCTTCCAGGCTGCCGTCAAACCGATTTCCGCTGCGATGTCGCGCTTGAGACGCCAGCCGGCGCAATCGGCGGAAAGATCGCTGACGGCCGTCCCGATGCGTGGCGCGTTGGCCGCGGGCCCGAGGCGCAGGCTGTATTCTGCACGGTGTGGCACCGGTTCGGCGCTCGAGCCCACGGGCCACAGCAGGACAGCGGCGAACCCGAAATACACAAGACGACGCATCGCGACACCTTGCGCAGCGAGCCCCGTATGGTCAATCGTGCGTCGCATGAAACCGCCGGAAATGGCGCCGCGCGATGCGCAGGCCGATTCGATTGAAGCGTTCAAGACGAAGCGGAGGTTGGAGCTGAAACGTGGCGGCAGTGTGTTGAAAGCCCGCTCATGACTCCGTTTGCCTTCGACTGCGCCGGCGAGCGGCTGGAAGCGTGGCCGACGGGGGCGTTGTACTGGCCGGCGCGGCGCCTGCTGGCGGTCGCCGACCTGCATCTGGAGAAGGGCTCGTCCTACGCGGTCAATGCGCTGAAGATGCTGCCGCGTCACGATACGCGCCAGACGCTGGCGGCGCTGTCGCTGCTGATAGGCCAGCTAAAGCCGGAGATCGTGGTCTGCCTCGGCGATTCCTTCCACGACCGCGAAGCCGTGTCTCGACTGCCGGCCGACGAACGCACCGAGATCGAGCGGCTGGTGTCGCGCGCGCGCTTCGTGTGGATCGCCGGCAACCACGATCCGGCGCCGCCGCCCGCCGGCTGGGGTGAGGTTGCAGAGGAAATCGGCGACGGACCGCTGGTCTTCCGCCATGAGGCGCTGTTCGGGCCTGTAGCGGGTGAAATCTCCGGCCATTTCCATCCCGTGGCGGCGCTCACGGTGCGTGGCCGCGGCCTGCGCCGGCGTTGTTTCCTGACCGACGGCAGACGGCTGATCCTGCCGGCGTTCGGCGCCTATGCCGGAGGGCTCAACGCGCTCGATCCGGCGATCGCGCAACTCTTCGCCGACGACTACGACGCGCTGGTGGTCGGGCGCGACCAGGTGCGGCGCTTGTCGTGGCGCCAGCTTCGGCCCGATGCCTCGGCCTTCACCCATATAACGGAGTAGCCGTCAGAGCTGGTACTTCAGCGTCACTTCGCCCAACCCGTCGATCTTGCCGGTGGCGGTGCTGCCCGGCGGCACGAACTGGCAGGCGACCATGCTGCCGCTCGACACGAACATGCCCTTCTTGAGCGTCTTGCCGTGATCGCCGAGCTTGTTGGCGAGCCAGGCCAGCGCATTGTAGCAGTGGCCCAGCACGTCGCCGGAATGGCCGGTGCGCACCACCTTGCCGTCGAAGGAGATCGAGCCGTTGAGGTCGCCAAGGTCGAGCTTGCGCCAGTCCTTGTTCGGCTTGGCGAGCAGCGAGCCGCCGTTCCAGCCGGCATCCATGATCAGCGGATTGACCGCGAGGCGGCTGTAATCGGCGCCGCGATCCTCGATCAGCTCGAAGCCGGCGCGGGCTTCGCCGACGTACTGGGCGATCGAGTCCTTGTCGTAGGGCTTGCCCTTGGGTGCCGGCACATTGGCGTTGATGAACAGGATGATCTCGAGCTCGACGCCGAGCCGCGTCCAGCGATCGGCGCGCACCTTGGCCTTGTGCTCGAACACGCGCTTCTTGCGGATCGGTCCGTAGGCGGGGCCCTTGAGGCCGGTTTGCGCCAGGATCTGCGGCGAGGTCAGCGCGATCTTGTAGCCCACCAGCGGGCCCTGCTTGACGACCTGCTTCTTCAGGAACGCGTCCTGGATTTTGTAGGCCAGCCGCTCATCGTCGGTCGCGAACTGTTCCGGCCACCAGCCGACGACGGCCCGGGCCTTGTCCACGGCATGAAGCCATTTGGCCACCTTTGCGATGCTGAGCGCCATCCTGCGTTCCTTTCCCTTGTTTCTCCGTCGTTGCTTCGCATAGTGCCAGCATGGCGGTCAAAGCGGTGCAGAATTTCGGTCCGGTACGGTCAGGCGCGCTGGTTGGCGTTGTCCTGGCCGGCGGCGAGGGCCGGCGCATGGGGCCGGGCGTGCCAAAGCCGCTGCGCAAGCTCGGTGGGCGGTCCATGGTGGCGCATGTGGTTCAGCGGCTGCGGCCGCAGGTCATGGACCTGGTCGTGGTCGCCAACGATCCGGCGCCGGCCTACCGGGCGCTGGGGGTGGCGGTCATCGCCGATCCGCCCGACGTTCAGCGGGCTGCGAAGCGGGAGGGCCGCCGGCTGGGACCGCTGGCCGGCATTTTGGCTGGCATGGAATGGTCGCTGGCCAGGCATCCTCATGCCGGGTGGATCCTGAGCGTGCCGGCCGACGTGCCGTTCCTGCCGCCCGATCTCACTGTTCGTCTCTGCGGCCACATGCATGTGCCGGAACCCGACGTGCTGATGATTCGCCACGGCCGCCGGCGCGAACCCGCACTTGCCGTATGGTCGGTGAAGTTGGTCGGTGCGCTGCGCAAGGCAGTGCTCGAGGAGGGCGTGCGCAAGGTCGAGGAATTCGCCAATCGTCACGATGTCGCCGAGCTGGTATGGCCGGCAGGCGGGTCGGCGTTCCTCAACGTCAATACGCCGGCCGATCTCCGCGGCGCGGCGGCGCGCCTCAAATTTCTGTGAAGCTTGGCTATCGAAACCATAGCCGCAGTGTGAGAACGTATAAGGGCAGCCTGCACTATAGTCCGCCGGCCATTTCATAGGAGACCGCAATGACCAACACCCGCATCGCCATCGCTACGGCTCTCGCCGCCGCCCTCGTGCTGCCGGTCGCCGCCCAGGCGCAGGGCAACATGGAGAAGTGCTACGGTGTCGTGAAGGCCGGCAAAAACGACTGCCAGACCAACACTTCGTCGTGCGCCGGCACTTCGAAGAAGGACTCGCAGAACGACGCCTGGATTTCCGTGCCCAAGGGCATCTGCGAGAAGATCGTCGGCGGCAAGACGACCTCCGGCTGAGGACATGGGCGTCGCGGGCATCGGGCTGCGCTCGCCGCATCTCGCGGAAATCGAGCGCGACCGTCCGGCGACGGCTTTTCTCGAAATCCATGCCGAGAACTATCTCGGCGGTTCGCCGGTGCTCGCGGCTGTCGAGCGCTTGCGGGCTGACTACACGCTCTCCGTTCACGCCGTCGGGCTGTCGTTGGGTTCCGTCGATGGGCTCGACGAGATCCATCTCCAGCGCGTCGTCAACCTCGTGAAACGGCTGCAGCCGGCTTACGTCTCCGACCACCTGTCGTGGAGCGTGGCCGGCGGGCGGTATTTCAACGATCTGCTACCGCTGCCCTATACCGAAGAGGCGCTCGACACGCTCGTGCGCAATGTCGGCCGCCTGCAGGAGGCGCCTGGGCGGCAGGTCTCGGTCGAGAGCCCGTCCTGCTATTTGGGCTTTGCCCACTCCACGATGTCCGAACCCGAATTTTTGTCGGAATTGGCGCGGCGCAGCGGCTGCGGCCTGTTGCTGGACCTCAACAACATCCACGTGACGGCGCACAATCTGCGGCTCGACCCTGCGGCCTGGCTCGCCGGGCTACCGGGTATGGCGATCACCCAGTATCATCTCGCCGGACACGCAGTGAACGATGCCGACGGCCAGCCGATCCTGATCGATGATCACGGCAGCCGGGTCACCGAGCAAGTCTGGGACCTGTTTGGACAGGCACTCGACTGCTTCGGTCCGCGGCCGACGCTCATGGAATGGGACACCGACATCCCAGCGCTCGCGGTGCTGCTCGACGAGGCGACGCGCGCCGATCGCGCGATTGGAGCACGACATGCTCGCGCTGCGTGAACTGCAAGCGGCGTTCGCCGCCCACATCGTCGCCGGCGATCGCGCCGATTTTTTGGCGGCGGTCACGGGCGATGCGATTCCGGCGGTGGCGCGGCTCGGCGTCTATCGCCATCACGTTTTCTCCAGTCTTGCTTCGGCGTTGAGCGAAACTTACCCGACCGTGAAGAGCGCGGTCGGTGAGGAGTTCTTCCGCCGGATAGTGCGCGCCTACGTGACCACGACGCTGCCGGTGCAGCCCGTACTTGCCGAATACGGCGAGGATTTCCCCGGCTTCATCGCCACCTTCGAAGCAGCGCGCGACTTGGCCTATCTCGCCGACGTGGCGCAGCTCGATTGGGTGCTCAATCGGGCGTTTCATGCTGCGTGGACGCCGGCGCTGGGCGTCGCCGATCTTCTGGCGATCGGCACTGAACTTCTGCCGACGCAGCGGCTTGCCCTGCAGCCAGGCGCGGCGCTGATCGAGTTTGATCTCCCCATCGATCGGATCTGGTCCCTCTCTCAGCCCGGCGCCGTGGAGGAGACGATCGATCCACAGGCCGGCGGTGTCCGGCTGCTGGTGCTGCGGCGGAGCGACGCCGCAGCTTTCGCGCCGTTGTCGGTCGGGGAGATGGCCTTCGTGCGGGGCGTGGCCGACGGACGGACACTGGAAGAGGCGGCGGCGCTGGGCTTGGGCGCCCAGCCCGTCTTCGATCTGTCATCGAATTTTGGCCGCCTTCTGGGCCTGGAAGCGTTCGCCGCGTTGCGGCAGGACTGAATTCACGCTCCCTGTACGCATGGAAAAGTCGGGTAAAAGCGGCCGCCCGTGCTTTGCTGCACTGCACGACAAGTTGGCCCGCGCGACCGTCAACCGCCTTGCCGGCGGGTCGCCCATCCCTATACTCCGCGCGCCCAAAGTAGGGGTGCTGAGTAGCCGACTAGAGTGAGGTTGCCGACGATGTCGATTACGTTGCCGCAGAATTATCGGCCGACGGACCGCGAGCAGTTCATGAACCCGATGCAGCAGGAGTATTTCCGCCAGAAGCTGCTGAAGTGGAAGAACGAGCTGATCGACGAGTCCAATCAGACTTTGCAGAACATGCAGGAAGAGAGCCTGGCGCAGCCTGATCTCGCCGACCGGGCCACCGCCGAGACCGACCGTTCCCTGGAACTGCGGACCCGCGACCGTTTCCGCAAGCTGATCTCCAAGATCGACCAGGCGATGAAGTCGATCGAGGAGGGCACCTACGGCTATTGCGAGGAGACTGGCGAGCCGATCGCGCTGAAGCGCCTCGAGGCCCGTCCGATCGCCACGCTGTCGGTCGAGGCCCAGGAGCGCCACGAGCGCATGGAGCGCACGCGCCGCGACGAGGGCGCGGCTTAGGCTTTCGCCTCGGCCTGCATCTCCTGACGCTTGAGCACGCGGCCTGAGCGGCCGCCGCCCGGCTTGCCGTCCCGCCATACGACCGCGCCGTTGCAGAATACGGTATCGATGCCCTTTGCCGGCAGCATCGGCGATTCAAAGGTCGCGGAGTCGATAACAGTTGCCGGATCGAAGATGCAGATGTCGGCGTAGAAGCCGACTTTGATCTCGCCGCGCTTGGCCAGCCGAAAACGCTGCGCCGAGTAGGACGTCATGCGGCGTATCGCGTCTTCCAGCGGGAAGAGCTTGAGGTCGCGGGAGTAGTGCCCGAGTACGCGCGGGAAGGTGCCCCACAGGCGCGGATGCGGATGGGTGTCGAACGGGATGCCGTCGGAGCCGATCATCGAGCCGGCGTGGCTCATGGCACTCTGCACGTCCTTCTCGTCCATCATGAAATAGATCGCGCCGGCCGGCTGAAGGCGATCGCAGGCTTCGTCGACCGAGCAGCCCATTTCCTTGGCGATGTCCTTGAGGTCGCGGCCGCTCACGCCCTTCACCGAGTCCGACCAGCTGATCAGCACCTTGTCGCAGCGCCACAGCATGTCCTTGCGCAGGATAGTCGAGCCTGCGACATACGGATAGACGTCGAAGCTGATCTCCTGCTGCTTCATCGCCTCGCTGAACTTGGGGAGCGTTTCCCGCATGCGGCCGAAGTTCGGACGGCCGGCGCATTTGTGATGCGACACGACGATCGAGGCGCCGGCACGACGGCCGATTTCGAAGGCCTCGTCCATCGACTTGAGAATGTCCTCGCTCTCGTCGCGCATATGCGCGGTGTAGACGGCGCCCCACTTGCCGAGGGGTCTGGCGACTTCGGCAACCTCGTCGGTCGTGGCGGCCATTGCCGGCGGATAGAAGAGGCCGCTCGACATGCCGACGGCGCCTTCCTGCAGGGCTTGGTCCAGGCGCTCGCGCATCATGCCGATCTCGGCAGTTGTCGCCACGCGGCCGACATCGAGGTTCATGGCGTCGAAGCGCAGGGTCGAATGGCCGATCAGGAAAGCGCCGTTGATGGCAGGCTTGGCGGCTTCGACCTTGCCGGCGAACTCGGCGAAGGTCTTGCCGAGGTTTTCCGTTTTCTTCACCGAGAGCGAGATCAGGTGGGGGATATCGCTGCGCCCGTACGGCGCGGCGGAGATGCCACAGTTGCCGCACACGACCGTGGTCACACCCTGGCTGGCTTTCATGGCCATGGCCGGATTGTCGATGATGTAGGTATCGTCGTGCGTGTGCACGTCGATGAAGCCCGGCGCCACGACCTTGCCCGCGGCGTCGATCTCGTTGTCGCCCCTGAGTGATCCCGGCGCCTCGACGGCAACGATGCGATCGCCCTTCAGGGCGACGTCGGCGGCGAACAGCTTCTTTCCCGTGCCGTCGGCCACCTGGCCGTTGCGGATGACGGTGTCGTAGGCGGCCATCATGAACTCCTTACGCGTCGTTGCGGCCGAGCCGCATGTCGAGGTCGAACGGATAAAGCGGCCGCTTGATGTTCTTGTAGGTGAAGAGCTTGAGGTCCGAGGCGGTGCAGCCGTCGCCGTCGCACATCACGATGTGCTTGGCGATCGGCTCGAAGCCGGCGCGGAAATGCTGGCGCGATTTGATCAGAACGTACTTCTTGCGACGCGGGTCGATGCCGCAATGGGTGAAGACGCCGAGATCGAAAGGCTCGGCACGCTTTTCGGAGACCACGATCTGCATCTTGCCGGTGTCGAGCACGGCGGTGCGGCCCATGCGCACCGTCGTGCCGGTGGCCATCGGTCCGGTGACGGTAAATTGGCCGTCGGTGATGGCTTTTACGCGGCCCGTCACTTTGAGCGGCTTGCCCTTGAGGCCCATGGCCGGCATGTCGACTTTGCCGCCGAGTTCGAGGGTTACTTCGGCGCCGACGCCGGCCTTGATCATCTGCTCGACACAGCCGGGATCGCAGATCGGGCCGGCGACCGCATCCTCGAGGCCCTGCTTCATGGCTTCCTCGACCACGCTCATGACGTCCTGCGTGCCGCCCGAGGCGGTGTTGTCGCCATGGTCGGCCATGACGATCGGGCCGCCATCGAGCGACTTTGCTCGTGCGACCTGGACGGAGAGGGGCTCTGGATGGAACAGGAAGCCCTCGCGCTTCTCCCACGCCGTATCGAGGATCTTGTTCAACAGCAGTTCGCCTTCGGCCGTGCGCTTGTCGCAGACGATGACCGAGGAAAGGGCGAGGTGAGGGATGTCGGCCTGCGGGAAGCCGCCGAACACCGAGGCATTCAGCACCTGGCCGGTATCCTCGGCTTGGTTGGCCATGCCCATCAGCGTCTTCATCGGCTCGCGCGACGGTGTGTGGACCAGAGAGCTGCTCATGATCGGGCGGTTGCCCCACACCATCTTGGGCTCGACCTCGCCTGCCAGCATGCGCATCAGCGTGCGGGCGGAGCGGCGGGCCGTGTCGGCCATGTCGATGTGCGGATAGGTGCGATAGCCGGTGATGATCGTGGCGCCCTTGATCATGGCGTCGGTCATCTGAGTGTGGAAATCGAGCGCCACGGCGATCGGCAGGTCGGGCGCGATCTTGCGGATACGGTTCAAGAGCTCACCTTCGCCGTCGTCGAAATGCTCGGCGACCATGGCGCCGTGCAGCGCCAGCAGCACAGCATCGCAGCCTTTCCTGATCTCCTCGACGATGGCGCCGGTCATCTGCTCATAGGCAACCTTTGTGACCAGGCCGGAGGGATGCGCGGAGGCCGCCATCGGCACGGTGAATTCGGCGCCGGCCTTGCGCGCCACCTCGATGAAGCCGCCGAGCGAGGTGTTGGTGCCTTCCGCCTCGGTAATCGCCGGGGGCCCGGCTAGGGCGCCGGCGCGGGAAAACGACTCAATCGGCGTGGGCAGCGGCGAGAACGTGTTGGTCTCGTGCATCATCATCGCCACTACGAACTTTTTCGCCACGAGGACCTCCCCCAGGAAAGCTAAGCCATTGATCAGTCTACAAAATGCCGGTGCGATGGAGCCGCATGAGCCTTGCAGTCACCGCAAACCTGCTTCGCGTGAATCTTGTGCGTTGCAAAAAGGCCACACCATTATTCGAACAAGACGCCGGTTAAGCCTGTGAAAAGAAAAGTCTTTTTGTCTCTTGAATTCTCTTCGCACTTGCACCATTTTTGTGGAGCAGCAACTTGTTGCTGTATGCCCGTCTTGGGCGTTTCCTCCCTAAACTCGGGCCGTGCTAGCACGGCCCTTTTTTTGGCCTTTTGGCGCCCTGGCAGGCCTATTCAGCTGCCAACGAACGGGGCAGCAGGATTTCCAGCGCGGCCTGCGAAACGTGCTCCAGCAGGCCGGAAATGAGCCGCTCGGTGACCCCCCAGGTCGCGAGCTTCTCGTGCCGCGCCTCATCCATGTAGAGGGCGCGGTTTATCTCGATCTGCAGGACATGCCGGCCGGTGGCGGGCTGTCCGTAGCGTTGGGTCGTGTATCCGCCGGCGTAAGGCTGATTGCGCTGCACGCGCAGGCCGCGGTCGCGCAGCCAGTGCTCGATCGAGGCGACCAGCTCCGGCGCGCAGGCCTCGCCGTGATTGTCGCCCAGCACCGCGTCGACCCGCGCCTCGCGCTCGCGCGGGCCGATGCCGGAGGCCGACGACGGCATGGAATGGGCGTCGATCAGCAGGCTGCCGCCGAATACGCGATGGGTCTGCTCGATCAGCATTGACAGCGCGCCGTGATAGGGACGCCAGCAACTCTCCAGGCGGCGCTCGATCTCGTCGGCGGGCACGCGGCCGCGATAGATCGCTTCGCCGCTCGCCGCGACCCGCGGGATCATGCCGAGGCCTGCCGCCACCCGCGACGTGCGGTGGTTGAGCGCCCGCGGCAACGGGCCTTCGAACATGGCGGGGTCGAGTTCGTAGGACTCGCGGTTGGCATCGACGTAGGAGCGCGGAAAGCGCGCCGCCAGCAGGGGCGCACCGAGCGTGGGCGCAGCGGCGAACAGCTCGTCGATGAAGGCGTCTTCGGCGCGCTTCAGCACCGCCAGCGGCACGGCCGTCGCGGCGAGGAATTCGGTGGAGTAGTGGGAGCCGCTATGCGGCGACGCGACGACCAGCGGCGTGGTCTGGTGCGCCGGGCGGCGCAGGTCGATAGACTCGTGATCGGGGACGCCCGGCATAAGCAGCATGCAAACCTCATAGCGCGGGCCGGGCACCGCGTCACGCGAACCGCTCGCAGGGGGGCGCCCTTGCCAAGGCTTTAGGGCCGATGTAGACGACCGGGCTTCCGCGGCGATGGGCGCGTAGCTCAGCGGCAGAGCACTGTCTTGACATGGCAGGGGTCACAGGTTCAATCCCTGTCGCGCCCACCATCGCCTCCGACCAGCCCAGGCTGACGTCGTGCGGTCTAGGTCCTGCAGGACAATACGCCGTAGTTCTTGCGACCCACTATTGGCTCGGTGACGACCGAACTCAGGGGCTGAACCGATTTCTGCCACGCCTCGAATAGTCTGCCGGCGGGAACTGGTTCGAAGAAGACACAAGCCGTTTCGGAGCCAACGACGCGGTCGACCCACGCGTCTTCCTCGGACCTCAGCCATATGCTGACTGTCGAGGACGTGATGCCCGATATGGATCGGAATTTGCCGAAGAAATAGAACAACTCGGCATGTGGAATGAGCCCGTTGAGCTTGTGGAAGCCCAGTTCCAATCTCCTTCCCCGCAACCGGTCGTGCAGTAATCCGAACAGCTCCTGCGTGTCGGCATAGTCCGGATGATTTCGGAACGGCGGCAGAAACCTCGGTATCGGCGAATAACGAGAGGCAAGATCGGAAGACTGATCCTTGAACTTCAGAAGCTCGGCATAGATTCCAAACGCAGTTCTCGAATCTCGGCCCAGGGCGTCGATGCCAGCGATCTTGCGGCCGATATCGGATCCGCCGGCAAGGGCTGCCGCAAGGATGGCCATGACGGAAACAGCCAAAACGGAGTTGCGCGCGAACCCCGTCGGAACAAAGCGCCATACGAACATCGGCAACATCGCCAGAAAGAGTGCCAGGAGAAATGACGGACCAGCGAGGTGGGTAAAGTCCGACCTCATCAGCGTGAATAGATGGAGCACAAAAGCGCCGACCGCAACGCCACCGAATTTGCGGATGAACTGCCTCTCTCGAGCCGTCATCGGCGATGCGCGGCGACTGAAGAACGCCGCCAGGAGCCCGATCGAGACGATCAGCAGGAAGGCACAGCCATACGTTTGGATAGCCGACGCCCACTCACCGATCGAGGCCAGCGATGCGTGAGGCCTGCCATCAGCAACGCCTAGTCCCACGGACAACTCCAACTTGTCCGACCACCAGGAATTGGAAACACCGGCTATGACAAGATTGGATTTCACGTTCGCCATTCGAAAAAATTCGAGCAACCGGGGAATTCCGACAAAGTTGGCCACCAGCACCAAGAACGTACTTAGGCCGCCCGCCACGAATAGCGCGGAAAATCTGGCGATGGCGCGCCAATGCAGGCCGGACGTCGGACCAAAGAGCGCGATGCAAAGCGCGAAGACCAGCCCCCCGCCTGAGAGGTTTTCCTGGCTGAGGAATCCGCCGATTCCCCAGAGGGCTCCGGAGAGAAGCGGTGCGAGCGTCATCCGTTTTCTTGAATCGGAATTTAGCAGCAAGTGCGCAAGCCACAGCGACAAGATCGGTATGGCGAGCCATCGGGTGAAGAACGCCCAGCCGGTCATCTCGATGGCCTGATATGGGCTTGGCCAGAGCATCCATCCAAGCAAACCGGCGAGTGCCCAGGCGAACCCCAGAAATCTCTGGAGGACAACGAAGAACCCAACGGTGCAAATCGCATTGAGGAGAATATTAGCGGCATAGAATCCATGGCTGCTGAAGCCGAGCCATTGGGTCAGGAAGTACATAAGAACCTGGTTGCCCAGACCGTACTGGGTTTGCGCTTCCAGAGCAGGGATCGCTCCAAGGCGAATTTGTTCCAGCGCGCCGAGGTGAACGTGAATATGGGAGTAGTAACTGTAAAAAGGAGCGAACGTGCTGCCGACGCCAGGATCCACGTCGCGCAGGGCGGGGAGACAGATCCACCAATAGGCCAGAAACGCGATCACCACGCCGCCGAGCAGCCGGCTTGCGTTCAATGCATGGATGCTTGGCCGAAAGCCCGTTGTTTCCCATCCGGCGTGCCGTGGGTAGCGATCGAATTTCTGCGTATTGAAGAAGGCCCTGACCATCAGCCAATGAAATGAAATGAAGATTGCGCCGAGCACATAGCCGAAAATAAGTGGCCGCTTGTCTACCAGTCCCCAAGCGAGATTCTGATCGCTGTCCGATAGCGCGCCGAAACTTGTCAACGCAAGGTAGCTATAGGCGCCGATGCAGCCGATGAAGCCCGCGGAATACAGAAGAACCGCCAGCGTGCTTGGCGTCGATGCACTGCCTGTCCGGAGGGCAAAGCCTGTGTGGCGCAGGGCATGAAAAATTCGGACGTCGATGTTTTGACGCTCGGCCCTCGAGCCCGCGCAAATGATGAAGAGTGCACACAAGATCGTCAGGGTCGCCGCGATCAGGAACAGCGCCCGGGACGGGACGAGAAACCCGCCCAGTACCAGAAGGAAAGCTGCCGTCAGAGAAATCAGGCCGCTGAGTGAGAGATTGTAGGCAGGCTGAAGCAGCGCTTGCTTAACGGTCATGCGCACGCTCAACCTCCGAAATGAGCGTCACTTTTTCCTCCTGAGTATCGACGATCGTCCCCAGATCAGGCGGTTCGACACAACGAACCTCCAGATCACGTCGATGACGATACCCATTGAGGCTGCTACGAACGTATGTCCTTTGAAGTGATCGTAGGTAAGTTGCGCGGTACTGACATTCGCGACGATTCCAAATGATGCGATGACGCTGTACAGCAGCAAGCCCTTGTAAAACTCATCCTTCCTGAGACGATCCGCGGAATACGTCAACACATTGTTTATGGTGAAGTTGAAAGCCATCGCCGTGACGGTGGCGATCGTCTGGGCAATCCAGAATACCGTTCCCGATGCGAGGCTCGCGTACAAAAAAGAAAAGTGAACGATCGAGCCGATCAATCCGACACCAACGAAGCTGATCAAGCGGGGAGGCGCCAAGCCGCCGGATAGTTTCGAGATCACGTCACACAGGAGCAGCCAGAGCACATAGAGTTGGAGCTTGGACTCGCCATGCTGGCGAACTCGAAAATCGAAGGCCAGCTCTTTCACCGTTGCATTTTTGTTATGATAGACCAGATCGAAGAACACCTTGAATCCGTCGGCCTGCATTCGTGGAATCGACCGTAGGAACAAGGTGCGCGACGTAGCGAAGAAGCCGGTCAAGGGGTCGGTTAGCTTGGTGCCGAGGCAGAAATTGATGAATTTATTGCCGTAGGCGGAAAGGTTGCTGCGGAGAGGAGATGACAGGCCTTTCGTGTGCGCCGTGGACAAGAACCGTGATCCAGACGCGATATCGGAGCCCTTGCCCAGTTCCTCGACCATGGCCGGGATCAGGTCAGGATCGTGCTGGAGATCCCCATCCATGACGACGACGATGTCGCCGTGGGCGGCCTGAACGCCCCATTGAACGGCCGAACAGAGACCTCTTTCCTGGAGACGCTGTATGCATCGGATGTTGGAGTGCTGCTGCGCTAGACCGCGTACAGCATCTGCCGTTCCATCTGGGGAGTCGTCGTCGACGATGATCAACTCCCAGGGCGTATGCTGAAGAGCCTGGGCAAGCCCACTGTAGATCATGGGTATGTTGGTCGCTTCGTTGTAGGTCGGAACGACGATCGAAATCGGGCGCATATGCACACCTTAACTCAATTTCGTCTGGCGTCAGGGCTTGGCCAGGGCCAGCAGGAGATTGCCAACGCCGAAATGTCTCAGCCGTGTCTCGAAGGCATCCAGGTATTGCGCTGGCTTCATGCCGAACACAGCCGCAAACGGCGCGAAGCCGACGATTGTCTTGACGGTCGCGCTGCGATAGCCGGCGGCGGCCAAGTGGCGGGTGAGGTATTTGCGGCGATACGGATTTATATGCTGCTGCTCGTAGTTCACCTGAGACAAACGATTGAGTCCCCACTCGATAACCGGCCAAAGGGACCCGTAGTTGGGTGTTGTTACGATCAGGATGCCGTCCGGGGCGAGGAGCTCCCTCGCCTGCGTCAGTAGTCGAACGGCTTCATCCGCGGCCAGATGCTCCAGCAGCTCAATCATTGTTATGGCGTCGAAGCGTTCGCGGGCGTCCGCGAGAGCGGCCACCGGCTGGGTCGAAAAGCGATGAAAGCCCGTTGAGTAGTGCCGATTCGCGTATTCGATCTGCGGTGCGCTCGCGTCGATTCCCAGTGCTTCGGTGCCGTCCAGGTAGTTCCCGATGAAGGTGCCGGGACCGCATCCGATGTCGAGAAGCCTCTTGGCCCGCGGCAGATGGGCCGCGACCGCCCGAAACTTCAGGTCGTGCCACGAATAGCGGACACCGGCCTTCCGGCGATAAATTTCGTCGTAGAAGCCCGCGGGGATTCCTCCATCATAGTCGAAGCTGGGCTTTTTCATCGACCTGTCTTGACATGGCAGGGGTCACAGGTTCAATCCCTGTCGCGCCCACCATCGCCCCCCCGCAATGCCTGATTTTTACTCGCTCTATTCCCACGACTTCGCGCGCATCGCCTGCTGTGTGCCCCGAACCCGCGTTGCCGACGCGGCGTACAACCTGGCCGAAACCCTGCGGCTGGCGGCCAAGGGCGACAAAGCCGGGGTGGCGCTCATGGTCTTTCCCGAGCTCGGGCTCTCTTCCTACGCCATCGAGGACCTGCTGCTGCAGGATGCACTCCTCGACGAAGTCGAGCGCTCGATCGCTGGCGTCGTGCAGGCCTCGAAGAAGCTCAATCCCGTCCTGATCGTCGGCGCGCCGCTGCGCGTGCGCGGTCGGCTCTACAACACCGCCATCGTCATCCATCGCGGTATCATCCTGGGCGCGGTGCCAAAGACCTACCTGCCGAATTACCGCGAGTTCTACGAGAAGCGTCACTTCGTTTCGGGCGCCAACGTGCTGGAGCCCGAGATCAGGCTCGCCGACCAGACGGTGCCGTTCGGCACGGATTTTCTGTTCCGCTCGACCGGCAGCGTGCCGTTCACCTTCCATGTCGAGATCTGCGAGGACATCTGGGTGCCGGTGCCGCCCTCGAGCCACGCGGCCCTCGCCGGTGCCGAAGTGCTGGTGAACCTGTCGGCCAGCAACATCACCATCGGCAAGGCCGAGACGCGCCGGCTGCTGTGCGGCAGCCAGTCGTCGCGTGCCGTCGCGGCCTATGCCTATTCGGCATCGGGTGCGGGCGAATCGACGACCGATCTCGCCTGGGACGGGCACGCCGCAATCTTCGAATGCGGCGACCAGCTGGCGGAGTCCGAACGCTTCGCCAAGGAATCGGTCGTCATCCAGGCCGACATCGACCTCGGTCGCATCCGCCAGGAGCGGCTGCGCTACAACGCCTTCGCCGACTGCGCGGCCAACGAGGGCGCGCGCGTGACGCGGTTCCGCGCGCTGACGTTCCAGCTCGATGCACCGAAGAAGAGCGTGCCGCTGCAGCGCGCCATAGAGCGCTTTCCCTATGTGCCGTCCGACCCGGCCAAGCTGCGCGACAATTGCTACGAGGCCTACAACATCCAGGTCCAGGGCCTGGCCCAGCGCCTGCAGTCGAGCCGCACCAAGCGTGCCATCATCGGCGTGTCGGGGGGCCTCGATTCGACCCATGCGCTGCTGGTGACCTGCCGGGCGATGGACCTGCTGGGCCTCGACCGCAAGCAGGTGCTGGCTTTCACCATGCCGGGCTTCGGCACCTCGGACAAAACCTACAAGAATGCCTGGAAGCTGATGAAGTCGCTGGGCGTGACGCCGGCGGAAATCGACATCAAGCCGTCGGCCACGCAGATGCTTAAGGATATCGGCCATCCCTTCGGCAGCGGCAAGAAGGTCTACGACGTCACCTTCGAGAACGTGCAGGCGGGTCTGCGCACCGACTACCTGTTCCGCCTCGCCAACCAGCACGGCGGCATGGTGGTAGGCACCGGCGATCTTTCGGAGCTGGGACTGGGATGGTGCACCTACGGCGTGGGCGATCACATGTCCCACTACAATCCCAACGGCTCGGTCTCCAAGACGCTGATCCAGCACCTCATCCGTTTCGTCGCGGCGTCTGGCGACGTCGACAAGGGCACCGCAGCGACCCTGCACGACATCCTCGACACCGAGATTTCGCCGGAACTGATTCCGGCCGGCGACGGACGCGCGATCCAGTCGACCGAGCAGTCGGTCGGCCCGTATGCCCTGCAGGACTTCAACCTCTACTACCTCACGCGGCTCGGTTACCGACCGTCGAAGATCGCCTTCCTGTCCTGGAATGCCTGGCACGATGTCGACAAGGGCGCGTGGCCGGCGAACGTTCCGGCCGGATCGAAGCGGGCTTTCACGATGGCCGAGATCAAGAAGTGGCTGGGTCTGTTCCTCAACCGCTTCTTCCACAACCAGTTCAAGCGCTCGGCACTGCCCAACGGCCCGAAGATTTCGTCGGGCGGCTCGCTGTCGCCGCGCGGCGACTGGCGGGCGCCCTCCGACGGCAGTCCCGATGTATGGTTGGCCGAACTCGCCCAGCAGGTTCCGGAGAAATAGAGATGCCGCTCCAGATCAAGAAGACCGTGCAGCAGATGGTCGACGAGGCCATGGGCGAGGTCGAGACCGTGCCTGTCGCCGAGGCGATGAAGCTGGTCGGCCAGCCCGGCGTCACCTTCATCGACATCCGCGATCCACGCGAGCTGTGGCGCGACGGCACCATTCCCGGCGCCATCAACGTCACGCGCGGCATGCTGGAGATGTGGATCGATCCGCAGAGCCCCTACGCCAAGGATTATTTCCAGACCGGCAATAAATTCGTGTTCTTCTGCGCCGGCGCTTGGCGCTCGGCGATGGCGACCAAGACGGCGCAGGACATGGGCCTGACACCGGTGGCCCATCTCGAGGGCGGTTTGAGCGCCTGGAAGAAGGCCGGCGGTCCGGTGGCGACGGTCGAACCCAAGAAGTAGGCAGTCGCGATGAGTCCCGACCAGACTATCGTGCCGCAGCCCGATGTCGATGGCATGCCGGACTTCGCTTCGCTGCCGCACATGATCGCGCGCCACGCGGCGCAGTGGCCGGACAGGGTCGTGGTGAAGTGCGATGGCGACACGCGGACCTGGAGCGCCTTCGACAAGCGCCTGAACAGGATCGCGCGCCGGCTTGGCGATCTGGGGCTGAGGCGCGGCGACAAGATCGCGATCCTGGCGGCCAACTCCATCGAATACCTCGAAACCTTCATGGGTGGCCTGCGCGCCGGCGTCTGCGTCGTGCCGCTCTCGACCATGGCGGCGGCCGATGCGCTGGAAAAGATGGTCGACGACTGCGACGCCAAGATGCTGTTCGTGTCCGAGCGGTACCGGCCGCTGGTCGAGCCCTACGAGGAGCACCTCGGCAAGCTGCTGAAGGGCGGCCGCATAGCCTACGACTTCGCCCGGCCGGGTTGGCAGGGCTTCGAGGCCTGGCTGGCCGAAGCCAGCGACGCGCCGTTCGACGAGGCCATCGCCCCTCTCGACGATTTCAACATCATCTACAGCTCGGGCACGACCGGCCTGCCCAAGGGCATCCTCCATTCGCACGCCCTGCGCAGCCAGCTTTGGGTCAAGTGGGTGGGTTTCGACTTTTCGCCCGAGTCAGTCTCGCTGGTGTCGACGCCGCTTTATTCCAACACCACGCTGGTAGCCCTGATCACGACCCTGGGCGTCGGCGGCACTGCGGTGCTGATGCGCCGCTTCGACATCGTCAAATTTCTCGAATTGGCGCAGGCCGAGCGCGTGACGCATGCCATGCTGGTGCCGGTGCAGTACCAGCGCATCCTGGCGCATCCCGATTTCGGCAAGTACGACCTCTCGGCCTTCAAGTGCAAGCTGTCGACCAGCGCGCCGTTGCGCGCCCAGATCAAGGCCGATTGTCTCGCGCGCTGGCCTGGACGGCTGATCGAGATCTACGGCCTCACCGAGGGCGGCGGCAGCTGCATGCTCGAGGCCAACCTTTTCCCCGACAAGCTCCATACCGTCGGCAAGCCGAGCGAGGGCGTCGAGCTGAAGTTTTTGGATGAGCAGGGCGGGGAGATCGCGGCGGGGGAGGTCGGCGAGATCGCCGGACGGGCGCCGATGATGATGAAGGGCTACTACAAGCAGGCCGAGAAGACTCGCGAGCTGTTCTGGTACGACCGAAGCGGCCGGCTGTTCTTCAAGTCCGGCGACATGGGCAAGCTCGACGAGGACGGCTTCGTCGTCCTGCTCGACCGCAAGAAGGACATGATCATTTCCGGCGGCTTCAACGTTTACGCCGCCGACATCGAGGTCCTGCTGCTGAAGCATCCCGAGGTGATCGACGTGGCGGTGATCGGCGTGCCGAGCGAGCAGTGGGGCGAATCGCCGATGGCGCTTTGCGTGCGGCGGCCGGGCTCGAAAGCGACGGCCGAAGGCATCCGCGAATGGGCCAACGGCCAGCTCAGCAAGACACAACGACTCACCGCTGTGGAATTTAGAGACTCGCTCCCGCGCAGCACCATCGGCAAGATCATGAAGCGCGAACTGCGGGCGCCCTACTGGGAAGGCCGAGCCGCCAAGATCTGAGGAACCGATGACCGAACCGACCCTGCGCTCGACCCACCTCTTCACCCTGACGCTCGACGTCAGCCCGGACGTCACCGACGTCGGCGAGACGCCATACGGCCGCCGCCGCATCGCCACGGTGCTGGGCGGCCATTTCGAGGGTGAGGAACTGCGTGGCACGGTCGTTCCGGCGCCGGCTGGCGACTGGTTGCTGCTGCGGCGCGACGGCATCCTGCAACTCGACGTGCGGCTGACGCTCAAGACCGACGACGGCCATCTCGTCTACATGAGCTATCGCGGCATGCGGCACGGGCCGCAATGGGTCATCGACCAGCTCAACAAGGGCGAGAAGGTCGATCCCAGCCAGTATTATTTCCGCTCGACCCCGTGGTTCGAGACCTCGTCGGAGAAATACCGCTTCCTCAATCGTATCGTCTGCGTGGCGACCGGCCGGCGCGATCCGGGCGGGCCGGTCTACGAGGTGTTTCAGATTCTCTGACGGGGAGCGTCGCTTGGATCTCTCGACCCTCGTCCTTTTCGCCACGGCTTGCCTGGCGCTCACGGCCACCCCCAGGCCCGATATGCTGCTCATCGCCTCGGCAGTGTCAGTCAGGGCAGGGCCGCCGGCTTTGCGACGCTCGTCGGCATCCAGGCCGGCACCTACTGTCATGCGCTGGCTGCGGCCTTTGGCCTCTCGCAGTTGTTCCTCGCCGTTCCGCTTGCCTACGACGTGGTGCGCTATGTGGGCGCGGTCTACCTGCTCTATCTGGCGTGGAAGACCTTTCGCTCGGCCGCGACAGCGCTCGCGCCCATCGCCGGATTGCGCCGCTATCCGATCGGAACGATGTTCTGGCAGGGCCTCCTGACCAACCTGCTCAATCCCAAGACGGCCCTGTTCGTCCTGGCGCTGTTCCCGCAATTCGTGCGTCCGGAGGCGGACTGCGTTGCGCTGCAGATCATTCTGCTGGCGAGCGTGCTCAATCTGATCGGCTTGTTCGTCAACGGTGCGGTCATCATGACGGCCAGCCGTCTTGGCCAGACGTTCTCCGGCGGCGGCGGCCTCAACCGGCTGCCTCAGCTTGTGCTTGGAACCGTATTTGCAGGCCTTGCTGTCAGGCTTGCGTTCGACACGCGGCGCTAGGCGCCGGCGATCCTGTCCAGCACCGGCAGGATGTACTTGCGGAACTGGGCCGGGTTCTCGCTCATCGGGAAGTGGCCGACTTCCTTCATGATCTGCACCTCGACGCCGGGTATCTGCAACGCCGTGCGCAGCGTGTCTTCCGAGGTGCAGGAGAAATCGTATTCGCCGGTCAGCAGGTAGAGCGGGCAGACCCTGGTATCGATGGTCTTCACTTTCTCACGCAGGTCGCCGTCGACCCGATAAAAATAGAGATCGCCCTTGAAGATGCCCGGCCCGCTTTGCATGTAGCCCCACAGCGTCTCATGGCGACTGACAGTCGGGCTCTGCGGCGCGATCAGGCCGGAGACAAGGGCGGCACAGACCTCGCCGCCATGCACGTCGGGCCGGTGCAGCCAGCTCGTGTCGTACCAGGGCTGCTGGAAATCGGCAGCCTCGAGGGCGATCAGGGCGCGGAATTCGGCGGCATGGGCGATGGCGAGGTTGAGCACGATACGCCCGCCGATCGAGCAGCCCATGACGACCGGCTTGTCGAGTTCCATGGCCTTGCAGAAGGCGCGGATGGCTGCCGTGTAGGACGCCGTCGTCAGCCTGTATTCTTGGCGTTCCCAGCCGTCAGGCGGTGTCGACTTGCCGTGCCACGGCATGTCGAAGGCGAGCACGCGGAAGCGGCTGGTGATCTCGGGGTCGGCCAGCAGATGGCGGTATTGCCGGTTGTCGGCGCCGGCGGTGTGCAGGCAGATCAGCGGAATGCCCCCGTCCGATTTGGGGCCGGCTTCCTCGAAGTAGATGCGATGGCCGACGCCGTCGATGTCGAGCCGCACGTAGCGGCCGACCATGGGATCGAGCTTCGGCGCCATCAGCTCGCCCCGCGCGGCAATGCCAGCAGATCCTTGAAGTACTGCAGGTTCTGCAGCAGCGGCCGCAGGTCGCCGTCCATCGAGGCGGCGCCGCGCTTGGTGAGCGCGAACAGGTCGTGCCAGCCCGGCGCGGGTACGGGCTTCCAGTGCTCGGTCCACGCCTCGTCGCTGCCGCGAACGGTAAAGGCGGTGGAACGCATCAGCCCGGGGCCGCGATCGAGGGCGGCGAGGGCGCCCTCGCGTATGGAAAGGAAAAACGGCTCGGCGCCGATATCGACGCGGCAGTCGACAGCGAGCCAGCGTCCGCGCCGGACGAGGTCGGAATCGGCGGCGATGAGCTGGTTCAGAAGGGCGAAGCGGTCGGCAGGACTCATTCCTGCAGAGTGTACTCGATCACCGAGCCGTCGGAAGCGGCGAAACTCGCCTTCACCCAGCGGCCCTTGTCGTCGAACCACTGGTCCATCCTGACGTCGCCGCTGTAGCGGTAGTGCGTCGCCTCGACGGCGCGCGTGCTGGTGCGCACGTTCTCGCGGCCGATCTTGGACACCTGGATATTGGAGCGAACGCCATGTTGCGTGTTGAGCAGCACCGACTGGCTGGCTTGGCGCGTGTTCCAGTGCGATGTCAGCATCACGTTGCCGGGGATGACTTCCTTCACGACCTGCCGCTGCGGCAGACCCTGGTCGAACGCCTCCGCCTGGACGATCGGCAGGATCTCCTCGTTCTCGACGGCCAGCGCGTCGCCGGCACGTTCGACTTTCAGGACGTAGCGCGTGCCATTGTCGTCGGTTTGGCCAGCGACTGGAGCTGGTCGCCAGCCCAGATTTCCTTGCTGCGATGCGTGTAGCGATAGGCGGTGACGCCGGCGATCTTGACGGCGATGTCGACTGAGACCGTGACAATCCGTTGCGCGCTGTTGCCGGCGAAGGTGAGGGTATGGAGGCCGATCTGCTCGCCATTGCGTGTCGCCGAAAAAGTGACGGTCTGCGGGTAGGGAAAGTCGTCCGCGGCGGCTACGGCCCGCCCGGCCAGCACCATCACGATGACGGCAATCAACAACCTGCCCATTAAGTCTGTCCCCATCGCCATTATACGGCCTGAGGCGGCGCCGGATCACCCTTGAATTTCAGAGGCTTAAACGACCCGTTCGGCCCTCAACTGGGCAATAACGGCGGGCTCGTAACCAAGTTCCCGCAGGATCTGATCGGTATGTTCGCCGAGCGTCGGCGCCCGATGGCGGATGGTGAGCGGCGTGCGCGACAGCTTCACCGGCTCCTGCAGCACCGGTATCGGCTTGGCAGCGCCTGGATAGTCCATTGGATGGAAGAACTTGGCCTCCTGGACGTGTTTGTCGTCGAGGGTCTGCTGCGGCGTGTAGACCGGCCCGGCGGGAATGCGATTGGCCTCCAGGGCGGCCAGCGCCTCGGCGACGGAGCGGCTGTCGCACCATTTCTGCATGATCGCCGACAGCGCCTCGCCGTTGTCGCCGCGCGCCAGGTCGTCGTTGAAGCGCGCGTCCTTGGCCAAGCCCTCATCGCCCATCAGCTTGCACCAGCGCACGAACAGCGGCTGGCCGATGGTCATGGCGTAGATCCAGCCGTCCTTGCACTTAAACGTGTCGGATGGGCCGGCGGTGAAGCCGCGATTGAGCGTGGCCACGCGGTTGAGGTTGAGCATGGCCTGCTCGATCAGATGGCTGTTGGTGATGTTGACGGCGGTGCGCAGCAGGGCCGTCTCGACCTTCTGACCCTTGCCGCTCTTGGCGCGGTCCATCAGCGCGGCCAGCACGCCTACGGTGTTGAGCAGTGCGGTGCCGAAATCGACATAAGGCGCATTCATGCGTGTCGGCACCTCGCCGTTGCCGGACAAGTGCATGGCGCCGGACATCGCTTGGCCGATCGTGTCGAAGCCGACGCGTGTGGCGTAGGGGCCTTCCGAGCCGAAGGTCGAGGTGGTGGCGAGAATGATGCGCGGGTTGATGGCTGCGATGGTGTCGTAGTCTATGCCCATTTTCTGCAGGTCTCCGTAGGGCAGGTTGGCGATCACCACGTCCGCCGTTGCCACCAGCTTCTTCACGATCTCGCGGCCGGCCGGCTTCATCGGATTGAGCGTCAGGCCGAGCTTGTTGCGGCCCATCTGGAGGAACATCGAGCCTTCGCCGCCCTCGACGACGGGGGTCACCCAGCGATCCTCGCTGCCTTCGAGCTTCTCGATGCGGATCACCTCGGCGCCGAGGTCGCCCAGCATGGTGCCGCAGAAGGGGCCGGCGATGTACCGGCCGAAATCGAGGACGCGAATCCCCTCCAGAACGCCCGCCATGGTCGCGTCTCTCCCGCTTGTTGTTTTTGCTTAGTCGAAGAAGGTGTTGGGCCTCAAGAAGAAGGCCAGCATCAGCGCGCCTTCGTCGCTCCAGGCGTCGTGCCGGCTGCCCTTGCGGCGCCAGACATACTGGCCGGCGCGGCAGGTCCCGTCGTGGTCGGAGAACGAACCTTCGAGAACGTAGGTCTGCTCGATCTCGACATGCTCGTGCTTCGGCAGCCTGGTGCCTTTGGCCCAGCGCATCAGCACTGTGACCATCCCGGTGGTCTTGTCCTCCATCAGGATCTTCTGGTCGATGCCGGGAAAACGCGTTTTGGTCCACGGTACCGAGGCGACGTCGACGTAGGTCGAATCGGGAATCAGGGCTGAGACGTTCATGCCGCCACCTTTTGCTTCGCGGCCTTGAGCGTACCGCCGCGCATGACATGGCCGGGCAGGGGCCGGCCGACCACTTCCTCGGCGAGCTTGGCGACTTCGATCAGCTTGTCGATGTCGAGGCCGGTATCGACGCCCATCTCCTCGCACATGAAGGCGAAGTCCTCGGTGCAGATATTGCCCGCCGCGCCATCGGTGGCGGCGAACGGGCAGCCGCCGAGGCCGGCGATCGAGGCGTCGAACTTGCTCACGCCCAGGCGCAGGCCGGCATAGGCCGCAGCCATGCCGGTGCCGCGCGTATCGTGCAGGTGGAGCCCGATCTCGAGGTCGGGCCACTTGTTGCGGATGGCGCCGATCAGGCGCTCGACCGACTGCGGCGTCGCCCAGCCCATGGCGTCGGTGAGCTTGATGCCCTTGAGCTTGAAGCCGGCAAATTCGGCCTCGTCGAGCGCCAATTGTACGCGCTGCAGGATCAGCTCGGTCGAGAGCTCGCCCTCATAGTTGCAGCCGAAGGCACCGAGAATGATGCCCCATTCGACCGGCATGCCGCGGTCCTTGAAGGTCTTGAGCGACATGCGCTGCTCGATCATGGCGTCGGGCACCGACTTGCCGATATTCTTGCGCGAAAAAGTGTCCGATGCGGTGACGCGCACACCGCCATCGACGTGCAGCGGCCCGCGCAGGGCCCGTTCGAGGCCCTGCTGGTTGAGCCACAGGGCGCTGTAGCGGATGCCTGGCTTGCGCCGGATCGCCGCCGCGACTTCCTCGGCGTCGGCCATGGTCGGCACGCGCTTGGGGTTCACGTAGGACACGCAGGCGATGCGTTCGAGGCCGGTATCGGCCAGCGCCTCGATCAACCGCACCTTGTCGGCCACCGGTATTGCCCTCTTCTCCGACTGGAAGCCCTCGCGGGGGCCTTCCTCGTCGATCAGGACACGCTTGGGGAGGTCGGACATGGGCAGTCTCCTCGGGATCAGGTCTTTTCTTCCTGGAACGCTTCCTTGCGCGCCTTCTTGATGCTGGGTAGGGCCATCAGGATGAGCAGGAATATGGTCGTGATCAGCAGGCCGAGGCTGATCGGCCGCTCGATGAAGACGTACGGATCGCCGCGCGACAGCAGCATGGCGCGCCGGAAATATTCTTCCATCTGCGGCCCGAGCACGACACCCAGCAGGAACGGTGCACCTTCGACGCCGAGGCGGGCGAAGATGTAGCCGAGCACACCGAAGCCCGCGACCTGCAGGACGTGGAAGGTGCTGTTCTGCAGGCTGTAGGCGCCGATGCAGCAGAACAGGAGGATCGCCGGTGCCAGATAGCGGTAGGGCACCGTCAGCAGCTTCACCCACATGCCGATCATCGGCAGGTTGATGACCACCAGCATCAGGTTGCCGAGCCACATCGAGGCGATCAGGCCCCAGAACAGCTCCGGCTTCTTGGTCATGACCTCGGGGCCGGGCTGGATGCCCTGGATGATCATGGCGCCGACCATCAGCGCCATGACGGCGTTGGATGGAATGCCCAGGGTCAGCATGGGAATGAACGAGGTCTGGGCCGCGGCGTTGTTGGCCGCTTCCGGCGCCGCCACGCCCTCGACCGCGCCCTTGCCGAACTGCTCGGGGGTCTTGGAGATCTTCTTCTCCAGCGTATAGGCCGAGAAGGCGCCGAGTGTCGGGCCGCCGCCGGGCAGTACACCCAGGATCGATCCCAGCATCGTGCCGCGCAACACCGCCGGGATCGCCCGGCGGACTTCCTCGCGCGTCGGCCAAAGCGACGTGATCTTGATCGCTCCGCCTCGCGTCAAATGTCGTTCGAGGTTGACGACGATTTCGGCGATGCCGAACAGGCCCATGGCGATCGGCGCGAAGTCGATGCCGTCGCTGAGTTCGGGTACATTGAAAGTGAAACGCTGGGCGCCGGTATTGACGTCGGTGCCGACCAGGCCGAACAGCAGGCCGAGGAACACCATGGCGATCGCCTTCAGCACCGAGCCGCTCGCCAGCACGACGGCGGCAACAAGGCCGAGCGCCATCAACGAGCAGTAGTCGGCGGGGCCGAATTTCTGCGCCATGAGCGTCAGCGGTTCGGCGAACAGCAAGATGATGATGGTGCCGATGGTGCCGGCGAAGAACGAGCCGATGGCCGAGATCGACAGAGCGGCACCGGCGCGACCCCTGCGCGCCATCTGATAGCCGTCGAGGCAGGTCACGACCGACGACGCCTCGCCCGGCAGGTTGACCAGGATCGACGTGGTCGAGCCGCCGTACTGCGCACCGTAGTAGATGCCCGCGAGCATGATCAGCGAGGCGGTCGGCGGCAGGTGGAAGGTGATCGGCAGCAGCATGGCGATGGTCGCTACCGGTCCGATGCCCGGCAGCACGCCGATCAGCGTGCCGACCATGCAGCCGATGAGGGCATAAAGCAGATTTTGAAACGTCAGCGCGACGCCCATGCCGATAATTAGATTGTGAAAAACGTCCATCTCACCAGATCCCGCGAATGACGGAGATGTTCATACTGAGACCGACCTTGAACACGATGACGCAGAGGAACGTCAATATCGCGATGTTGCCGATCACTTCTTTCAGCTTGAATTCCTCGCCACCGAGAGAGGCGACGAGGATCAGCACGACCAGCGCGGGGAAGAGGCCGGCGGTCTCGAAAAGATAGGCGAAGCACACGATGCCGATGGTCACCATGGTGATCGGCTTCCACTTCGGCATCTCGGTCAGCTCGCTGCCCATCACCAGATCGACGACGCAGATCAGCAAGCCGAGGCCGATCAAAATGTAGGACAGCGCGTTCGGCACCCAGCCCGGTCCCATGCGAACCGTCGTGCCGATCGCCAATTTCTGGCCGAAATAGAGGGCAATCAGCCCGAAGCCAATGAACAACAGCCCAGATAAGAAGTCCTTGCTTAGGAATCGTTGCAACGAAGCCTCCCAGTGATCGCGTTCGTCATCGTGATCTTGGGTCCGAACCCCCGGACCGGTAATATGACAAGATAACCACGATTTGCGACTGTTTCCCAAGCGCCAAATTTTACAGCCGCACCAGCAGCCGGACTGCGATCAAGGCGAGACAGAGCGCCAACAGGCGGCGCAATAGCCACCGGCACGCGCGCCGACCACGGCGCGGCCATGGGCGCGACAAAGAGCGCAGGCAGCAACAGCGCCGCCGCAAAGAACAACGAGGCTTCGCCCAGCACATCGGGCGGGGCGGCTTGAGGCGCCCGAGCCGAGCGCCGAGAAGGTCGCAGCGTCGAGACCTTGATGGTCGTTATTGCACCGCCATGAACGGGCGAGCAAACTCCGGGCCAATGTAAACGAGCGTTCAGGGGGTTCAGTGGCGAGACGTGGGGCGGATTACATCGGTACGATGGAGGTGCAAGAGAAGCACCGCTTCGACGAGGGTAAGCTCGCCCGCTTCATGTCGGCCCACGTCGAGGGCTTCGTGCCGCCGGTGCGCGCCGAGCAGTTCAAGGGCGGCCAGTCCAATCCGACCTATCGCCTGACCGACGGGGCCGGCCGGCATTACGTGCTGCGGCGCAAGCCACCCGGCAAACTGTTGCCCTCGGCGCACGCCGTCGACCGCGAGTTCCGCGTCATCGCAGCCCTCAACAAGACCAACGTGCCGACGCCGCGCGCCTATGCGCTGTGCGAGGACGACGATGTCGTCGGCACCGCCTTCTACATCATGGAGTACTGCGACGGCCGCGTGTTGTGGGATCCGCTGCTGCCCGAGGTCGCGAAAGAGGGACGCCTCGCTATCTACCGCGCCAAGTTCGAGACCCTCGCCCGGCTTCACGCCGTCGACTATGCGACACTGGGCCTGGCCGATTTCGGCCGGCCCGGCAGCTACGTCGCCCGCCAGATCTCGCGCTGGGGCAAGCAGTACAAGGCCTCGGAGACCGACAAGATCGATTCGATGGACCGGCTGCTCGACTGGCTGCCGGCGCATCTGCCGGCCAACGACGAGACGGTTCTGGTCCACGGCGACTATCGCCTCGACAACATGGTTTTCCATCCGACCGAGCCCCGGGTGCTCGGCATCATCGATTGGGAAATTTCTACCCTTGGCGATCCGCTGGCCGAGCTCTCCTACCTTTGCATGCTGTGGCGCACGCCCAAGGATTGGGGCGGGCTCGAGGGCCACGATCTCGCTTCCTTCGGCCTGCCGACGCAGCAGGAGATGGTGGCCTACTATTGCGATCTCTCGAAGCGCACGGTGCCCGATCCGGCGCTGTGGAATTTCTACATGGCCTACAATCTCTTCCGCGTGTCGTGCATCCGCCAGGGCGTCTATGCCCGCTCGCTCGACGGCACGGCGTCGAATATGCGCGCCGCCGAATCCGGCAAGCTGGTGAAGCCTGCCGCCGATCTCGGCTGGAGCCTGGTCGAGCGCCTTGCCGCCGGCGCTGCCCGATGAGCAAGCGCAAGGCCGTTCGTCCGGCGCCGTCTTCCTCCGCCAAGCCGCCCGCACCGGTCGAGGCGATTCGTGCAGCCGCCTTCAAGCAGTTCGCCGAGCGTGGCTATCCGGTGGTGACGGTGCGCGACATCATGAAGGCCTGCGGGCTGACCCAGGGGGCGCTCTACAATCACTTCAAGTCCAAGGACGAGTTGCTGCACGACATCATCGCCTCGACGCAGGCGGAACTCGAGCGCCTGTGTCAGCAGGCGGTTACCGGCGCCGGCGACGATCCGCGCGCCAAACTCGCGGCCTTCGTCCGCGTCTACGTGGTGCGCCATTGTCGCATGCGCGTCGAGGCGCTGGTCGCCAACCGCGAAATCGGCTGGCTCGATTCGGAGCTGGTGGCCGATATCCGCCGCAGCCGGCGCGCCATCCGCGACATCCTTGTGACCATCCTGACGCAGGGCGTCGAAAAAGGAGTGTTCGATCCGCCGCAGATCGACGGCAAGCGCGATCTCAAGGCGCAGGCGATGGCGCTACTTGACCAGTGCACCCATGTTTCGATGTGGTACGGTCCGGGTGGCCGGATGAGTGAGGAACAGATGGCGAAATTATACGCCGAGACTGCCCTCCGCGCCGTCGGTGCCAAAGCCCGGGACTAGGATAGGAGCAAAGCATGTCTTTGCGTGTTGGCGTCGCCGTTGCGGCGGTTCTGCTCGTGGCTGCCTGTACGTCGAAGAGCAGCGACAAGGCGCCACCGTCGGCCCAGGCGCCGGGACAGCGCACGCCGGTTGTCGCGCTTCCTCCGCCCTCCGGCGCGCTGCCGCCACCCGCGTCGGCATCGCGCGCACCCTCGGGCGCCTTGCCGCCACCCGCGTCAACGCCGGCTACGGCTGTGGCTGCCGCAGCGCCCGCCGGGCCGGCATCGGCCAACAACGTCCCGGCCAACCGCTGGCGCGCTGTGCTGATCGCCGGCGACAACAACAGTCCGGCCTTCGACAATGGCGTCGAGTCGTTCCGCGAAAAACTCGCGGCGCGCGGCGTGCAGTCGATCCGGGTCTTCTCGTCCAATCCGGCGCGCGCCGCACCCGGCCAGCTCGCGACCTCGGGTAATGTGCGCGGCGCCATCCGCGGCCTGGGCGGCGATGCCTGTCTCGCTTTCATCACCAGCCACGGCGAGCCCAAGGGCTTCTTCCTGCGCTCCGATCGCAAGTTCTTCGAACCGTCGACGATGGAATCGGCGCTGGCCGCCGGCTGCGGCAACGCGCCGACGGTGGTGATCATCTCCGCCTGCCACAGCGGCACCTTCATGACCGGTGAGCTGCGCAAGCCCAACCGCATCATCATGACAGCGGCGGCGCGCGATCGCACCAGCTTCGGCTGCGGCGCGACCGACCTCTACACCTACTACGACCAGTGCCTGCTGCAGAGCTTCGACCAGGTCGCGACCTGGCGCGACCTTACCGCGGCGACACGCACCTGCGTCGACAACCTCGAGCGCACGCGTTCGATCAAGGCGGCGTCGGACCCGCAGAACTTCGTCGGCTCATCGGTCTTCGACCTGCGCATCCCGGGGCGGTAGCCGCTAGCCGATCACCGCCGTGAAATCGCAGGTCACGTGGTTGGGGTTGTTGGCACCGAGGCTGAGCGTGTGACGCGCCGGGCGTGAACCCTCGTCGGGAAACATCTTCGACCACTCGCCGTTCAGGGCCTTACGCCCGGTTGCGGGATCCTTCATCCAGAAATTGACCTTGAGGATGTCCTCGACGCTGCCGCCGGCAGCCTCCACGCACAGCCTGATCTGCTTGAAGATGTTGATGACCTGGGCGTCGAGTTCGGCCGGCATGGCCTTGGTCTCGGGATCGCGGCCGCTGATGATGCTCGACATCAGGATGTTGCCAATCCGGCTGGCGTTGGGGATCGGGTTCTCATGCTTGAAGCCGGGATAGTTGATGCTCTTGCGCTTGGCCATGTCGGTACTCCCTCGACGTTTGATCAGTTGAAGCGGGCGCTTAAAAGTCCGCCGAACAGCTCGAAGCGCTCGCCGTTGAAGCGCTGCAGCGCCATCTCCTCCATCGGCTCGTAGTCGGTTGGGCTGGTATTCATGTTGATGCCCTTGAGCAGCATGGCGAGATGGAAGGCCTTGAGATTGGCCGCCTGCCTCATGACGTTCTCGCGCGTGAGGTCGTCGCCGCACTGCTTGAGGACCTGGACCATGGCTTGCGCCTGGACGTAGCCCACGACGTTCTGCGGATCTTCCAGGCTGCCGGCCGGATAGTACTTCTTCATCCAGGCGACCCAGGTCTGGAACTCCGGATCGTCCTTCAATTGCGGGTCGGTCGGGTCCTTCACGAAGGCCGCCGAGATGATGCCCTTCGACGCCTCGACGCCGGCCGGCCGCATGATGACGCCGATCGAGGCGGCGGGATTGGCGATTTCCCTCAGCACGTAGGTCGCATAGATGCGCGCCTCGGCCTGGTAGATCGGCGTCAGAGTCATCGTGTAGGGGAAGTGTTCGGGATCGGCCCAGCGGCTGGCGCCCGTCGCCAGGAAGAGCTGCGGCACCTTCCTGGCATTAAGGTATTTCTGCACCGCCGCGTTGGTGGCGGTGCCGAGCGAGCCGGAAATCGCCAGCACCTGGTCCTGCTCGACGAGACGGCGCGTTTGTTCGACCGTCTTGGGCGGGCTGAAGCCGTCGTCGAGCGAGATCATGTTGAGCTTGCGCCCGTTCACGCCGCCCTGGTCGTTGATCATCGCGAAGTAGGCGATCTCGGCCTTGGCCAGCGTGATGAAGCCCGACAGGGGGCCGCTGTAGGGCATGGTCTGGCCGAGCTTGATCTCGGTATCGTTGGCGCCCGGATCGTATTTCTTCTGCGCTGCCGCCGGCAGGGCGAGCAGGGCAAGCGACAGGAACGCAGTTGCCGCTACTTGGACAATAGCCATGGTTCCCTCCCGATTTTGTCGAGTAGCATGGCGGCAGGAGAAGCGACTGCAAAGGGGGAAACGATGGCGCTCGTGAACTATGAGCAGCAGGGAGAAATCGTCACGCTGACGCTCAATCGTCCAGAAAAGCTCAACGCCTTCTCCGACGAGCTGGTGGGAGCGTTGGGCGAGGCCCTGCACCGCTTCGACGCCGACGAAACGGCGCACATCGCCATTCTCTGCGGCAACGGCCGCGCCTTCTCCACTGGCGCCGACGTCCAGCAGCGCCAGCTACGCAGCCGCGAGGAGTTTTTGAAGCTCGGCGGTCCGCAGGGCCGTGGCACCCATTCCTCCGATCTCCTGACTAAGTCGGTCAACTGGAAACCCGTGATCGCCGCGGCGCACGGCTACGTGCTGGGGCTTTCGGTCGGCATCGTGCTGGAGTGCGACCTGGTCGTGGCCGAGGAGGGCACGCAGTTCCAGATCACCGAGACCTCGCGTGGCCTCGGCGCCGGCAAGTACTGGGCGCTGATGCATTATCGCGGCGGCGGCGCTTTCACCATGGAGGCGGCACTCACCGGCCGCTTCTTCACCGCCGAGGAGGCCTTCAAGGCCAACCTGATCAATCGCGTCGCGCCCAAGGGCAAGTATATCGACACCGCGCTCGAGCTCGCGCGCGAGGTCATCAAGAACCCGCCGCTCAGCGTGCGCTCGACCGTGCGCATGCGGCGCTACTACATGGATCGGCTAAGCCGCGAGGTCATGTTCATGGGGGCGCCGGAGAAACTCTATCTCAGCGAGGATTTCGGTGAGGCGGCGCGCGCCTTCGCCGAGAAGCGCAAGCCGGGCAAATTCCACGGACGCTGAGCGGGCGCGAGCCATGAGAAAGAGCAGCGATCGCATCCTGACCAGCCATGCCGGCAGCCTGCCGCGGCCTGACGCTCTCATCGACGCCAACCACCAGCGCGAGGCCGGCACGGTCGACGAGGCGGCCTTTCAGAAATCGCTGACCGCTTCGGTGAGTGACGTCGTGAAGCGCCAGGTGGCGGCCGGCATCGCCGTGCCGGGCGACGGCGAATACGGCAAGTCGATGGGCTCGAAGATCAACTACCGCGCCTGGTGGAGCTATTCCTTCACCCGGCTGGGCGGATTGAAGATCGAGGACATCGATCGCGACAAGATGCCGGTCCAGCGCTCGACGCCGGGCAACCCGGTGCTCTCGACCTTCGCCGATCGCCGTGACCGCGCGCGTTTCGCGGCGGCCTATTCCGATCCCGATTCGGGGATCACGACCGGGCCGCGCCTGATGAACTGGCCGTTCTGCGTCGAGCCACTCAGCTATACCGGCAAGGCTGCCATCGCCGCCGACATAGCGAACTTCAAGGCAGCGCTCGCGGCGAACAAGGTGAGCGAAGGCTTCATGACCTCGATCGGCCCGGCGAGCTGCGCGCGCATCGGCAATCATCACTACAAGAGCGACGACGAGTTCGTTTTCGCCTGCGCCGATGCCATGCGCGAGGAATACAAGGCGATCGTCGACGCCGGCCTCATCCTGCAGATCGACGATCCGGCGATTGCCGAGAATTTCGACCAGATCAATCCCGAGCCGACGGCCGAGGAATACCGCAAGTTCAGCATGCCCAAGGTCGAGGCGCTGAACCATGCGCTGCGCGGCCTGCCCAAGGACCGCATCCGTTTCCACCTCTGTTGGGGAAGCTGGCACGGCCCGCACACAACGGACGTCGCCATGCGCGACATCGTCGAGGTGATGCTCAAGATCGACGCTGGCGCCTATTCCTTCGAGGCCGGCAACGTGCGCCACGAGCATGAATGGGCGGTCTGGCAAGACACCAAGCTGCCCGACGACAAGCTCATCCTGCCGGGCGTGGTGAGCCACGCCACCAACGTGGTCGAGCATCCCGAACTGGTGGCCGAGCGCATCGGCCGCTTCACCAAGCTGGTCGGCCGCGAGCGCGTCATCGCCTCGACCGATTGCGGCCTTGGTGGGCGCGTCCATGCCGATATCGCCTGGGCCAAGCTCGAGACGCTGGCCCAGGGGGCGGCGATCGCGAGCCGTCAGCTCTGGCGCTGAATCAGCGCCTCGGCCATTTGCCTGAGCTTGCCGCGCTGGACCTTGGGACCGTTGGGCGAGGGCGTGACGGGAAACTCGGCCACCGCGAACACCCGCATCGGCACCTTGTAGTTGGCCAGTCCGCGTCGGCTGTGCGCGATCACCGCCGCCTCGTCGAGCACTGCACCGGACTTAAGGATCACGAAGGCCACGGCGCGCACGCCCACGGCGCTCGGCACGGCGATCACCTGGCAGCCGTCGATGCCCGGCACTTCCTGGACGTGTGTCTCGATCTCCAGCGGATTGACCATGAAGCCCGACAGCCGCAGCACATCGCCCATGCGGCTGAGGAACGTGAATCCGCCACGCGTGTCGAGTTCGGCGAGGTCGCCGGTGCGCACGTAACCATCGGACGTCATCGCCTCGGCGGCGGCCCTGTCGTTGCCGTAGTAGCCGGCCATCAGCGACGGCCCGGCGCATTCCAGCGCACCCGGCTGTCCCGGTCCGAGCAGTGCGCCGGTTTCCGGGTCGCGTATGCGGACGTGGGCGAGGGGCGAAGTCGGCACGCCGCCACCTAGCTTGCGCTCCGCCGTCGGCAGGTCGATCGGCTGTTGCGCATAGAGCGCCTGGACCTCGCTCATGCCGTAAAGGCCGCACAGGATCAGGCCGCGCGCCTCGGCGCGTTCGGGCAGGTCGGCAAGTGCTGCATTGAAGGCGGCGTAGCCCGCCCATTTCACCGACGGCAACGGCCGTTCGCCCGGGATCTCGTCGAGCACGCGCGCCATCAGATCGTCGCTGCCAAACAGGGTCGTTGGGCGATGTAGTGCGATCAGGCGCGCGATCTCGTCGATCTCGTAGGACTCGACCAGTACCGAAGGCCGTCCGGCGGCGAAGGTCGCCATGGTCTGGTCGAAGCCGTAGACGCCGCACAGCGGCAGGATGGCGAGCGACACCGTCTCGGGCGCGTCGAAGCCGAAGACGCGCGCCACCTGTTGGGCATGGCTGGCGATGCTGCGCTGGCGGTGCAGCACGAACTTGGGCGCGCTGGTGGTGCCCGAGGTCGTGAAGATGTTGCATGGTGCATCGGCGCGGGCATGGTTGGCGGCAAGTGGCGGCCGCGACAGCAGCCGATCATAGGGTACGCGGCGCAACCGTTCGATGGCCGGCGGTGCCGTGGCGGGTTCGTCGCCGACGGTGACGACGGCGCCGAGGCTGTCGAGCGCCGCCGGATCGATATCGGCCAGGATGGACAGGAAATCGATGCGCCGGAAGGTGGGCGCGCAGGCCAGCACCTTGGCGCCGGAGCGGTCGACGATGTCGGCGACCTCGACAGCGCGGTAACGCGTGTTGACCGCGACAGCGATGGCGCCCAGCCGCGCGCAGGCGAAATAGAGCACGGGGTAGGCCGGCACGTTGGGCAGCCACAGCGCCACGCGGTCGCCCGGACCGACGCCGAGATCGGCCAGCCCCTGCGCCGCGCGGCCGGCCTGATCGAGCAGGCGCGCGAAGCTCAGGCGTTCTTCACCGTGAATGAAAGCCGGCGCGTCGGGCGTGGCTTCGGCAAGTCCGGCCAGCAGCGACCAGACATCGGGAGCGGGTTGAGCGAGCGGCATGGGCGGGGCAGACTAGCGAAAGCATCCTCGATCTCAAGCTTCGCGGGTGGTGCCATGAGCGATATCGACGTCAAGCCGCAGACCGTCGTCGTACCGAAGGTCGAGCAACCCAAGCTCTACAAGGTCATCCTCGTCAACGACGACTACACGCCGCGCGAGTTCGTGGTCCAGGTCCTGAAGGCGGTGTTCCGCACCAACGAGGATCAGGCCTACCGGATCATGATGACGGCGCACCAGCGCGGCGTTTGCGTCGTGGCGACCTTCACCAAGGACATCGCCAAGACCAAGGCGACGGAAGGCACCGAGATGGGCCGCAGCAAAGGCTATCCGCTGATGTTCTCGACCGAGCCCGAGGAGTAGGCGGGCTACGGCCGTCGCGCGAGCGCAAGGCCCACGCCGGCGCCGACCAGCAGGCCGTCGGTCAGCCGGTTGCGCAATTTGGCCCGCATCGAAAGCGCACCGCGCAGCCGCGACGCAAGGAACGGCCATGTGCTGTCGAGCACGACCGCGACAGCGAGGAACGTGACGGCGAGAAGGATGAGCTGGCTGCGCGTGTCGCCCGCTGGATCGATGAACTGCGGAAAGAACGCGCCGTAGAACAGCAGCGTCTTGGGATTGGTCAGCCCGACCAGGAAGCCGCGCAGATAGATCGTGCGTGCCGAGCGCGCCTGGGCCGCCGGGTTGGAAAGATCGGTCGCCGGCGCCCGCCACGCCTGGACGCCCAGCCACACGAGATAGGCGGCGCCGATCCAGCGCAAGGTCTCGAACCAGTCGGCCAGCAGGTCGAGGAAGGCCGTCATGCCGGCGACCGTGAGTACGAGGTGCACGACCACGGCCGAGCTGGTGCCGGCCACCGTCAGCAGCCCGAAGCGCGCGCCGTGCGCCAGGCTGTTGGCCACGATCAGCGCGACGTTGGGACCGGGAATCAGCATCAGGATCGCGACGGCGCCGATGAAGGCGAGGTAGAGCTCGATGGTCATGCGTGGATACTAAAGTGGGAATCCTTTAAACGCCCCCCGTCGTCCCGACGCTGCGCAGATGCTTCGCGCCCGCCAGAGCGGCGCATGGCTGCTGCGCTAGGCCTTCGTGGACGGTGGGAGAGGGGCGGATTAAGCTCCTGCTGCAAATTCACCGGAGGTCCGCCGATGTCCGTCCATGCCCTGAAGCCGCAACATGTCGCCCAGCTCAAGGACGAGGTGACGCCCGAGGAGTGGGCTGCCCGTGTCGATCTCGCCGCCTGCTACCGGCTGATCGCCCACTTCGGCATGTCCGACCTGATCGCCAACCACATTTCGATGCGCGTGCCGGGCGAGCTGCATGCCTTCCTGATCAACGCCTACGGCCTGCTCTACGAGGAAATCACCGCCTCGAGCCTGGTCAAGATCGACCATGACGGCAAAGTCCTGATGAAGCCGGAGTTCGCCGGCGACCTCGACTACGGTGTCAACCGCGCGGGCTTCATCATCCATTCGGCGATCCACATGGCCAAGCCCGAGGTCAACTGCATCATCCACACCCACACCTATGCCGGCATGGCGTTATCGACCCTGGAATGCGGCCTGCTGCCCAATACCCAGACCTCGATGCGCTTCGCCAAGATCAGCTATCACGACTACACCGGCGTCGTGCTCGACACCGCCGAGCGCGAGGCGCTGGGCAAGAGCCTGGGCGACAACAACGCGCTTATCCTGCGCAACCACGGCCTGCTCACCACCGGCGCCACCATCCCCGAGGCCTTCAACGCGATGCATCGGCTCGAGCTTTCGTGCAAGACGCAGATCGCGGCGATGTCGTGCAACACCCAGATGATCCACCTGCCGCAGAAGGTGGTCGACGACACCTATCAGAACTTCCAGCCGCATGTCCGCCGGCCGTTCGGCGTGCTCGACTGGCCGGCACTGCTGCGCAAGCTCGACCGCATGGACCCGAGCTTCCGCGACTAAACAACAAGCGCCTCGATGTATCTCGGCAACATAGTGGCCGTGGTCCTCGTCCTGCTGACCGTGCCGATCTTCGCCGCCCTGATGCGCCTGCCGTTCTTCATCCTGGCGCCGCTGATCTTCATCGTCTGCGTCGTCGGCGCCTATTCGGTGTCGAACTCCTACCTCGACGTCGTGCTGATGATGGGCTTCGGCGTGCTGGGCTACCTGTTCAAGAAGCTCGGCTATCCGCTGGCGCCGCTGGTGCTGGCCATCGTCATCGGCGACAAGGCCGAGGACGCCTTCCGCCAGTCCATGCTGATGTCGCGCGGCTCGCTCGGCATCTTCTTCGACAACGCGCTGGTCTCGACCCTGGTGATCGGCGGCTTCGCGTTGCTCCTGCTGCCGTCGCTGCTGTGCGGCATCGGATTGGTCCGGCGGAGGCCGCCGGAGGCGGTCGAGTAGTCTTATCCCGCCGCCAGGATTGCCGCCGCGCGTTTGTGGGTGAGTTCGATCAGGGTCGTCTGCTCGAGATCGTCGCCGTACCAGGTCGAGATCGCGGCCTCGCGCTTGCCGATGTAAGAGGTGCGGCCCTTGTCCTGGGTCATCGGGAGGTCGTGGCCGGGCACCAGGATGTTGCCGCGGCGGCGGCGCCAGAATTCCCAGATCATGGCCATCGACTGAGCGGTCTGGTCGGCGCTGTCGGTCATGTCGGCCTTGCGCGACAGGAGCTCGGCGCGGTTCTTGGCGGCGTCGCCGGTGAAGATGATGTCGCGCCGCTTATCGTGCGCCACGAAGACGAGGCAGCCCGGCGTGTGGCCCGGCGCCGCGTGGGCGAATACCGACGGCAGCACTTCCTCGCCGTCCTCGACCTTCGCGACGCTGGGCCAGCGGCTGAGCTCGCGCATGTAGAGTTCCGGCACCGGCGTCTCGCCCCATGGCTGCTTCAGCGACCATGAAAGCTCTGTCGCGCCGATCACGATGCGGGCGTGGTGGAACAGCGTCCAGTTGACCGAATGGTCGTGGTGCGAGTGCGTCAGCAGCACGTCGGTCACGTCCTTGGGCTTGAGTCCGCGCTTGGCCAGCCGCTCGATCAGCAGGTGGCGCATGCCGAACGTGCCGGTGTCGACCAGCGCCACGCGGCCGTGGCCGCGCAGCAGCACGACGCTGCTCCAGCCCAGCCCGCCATGGCACACCGATTTTCCCGGGAAGCCCTGGATGACGATGTCGATGTCGTAGGAGTCCTCGCTCATGACACTACTCCGCGGCCTTTATGCCGGCGTGACGGATGACGTCGGCCCAACGGACGATTTCCGATCTGATTGTGGCATCGAGTTGTTCGGGTGTGCTCGGGGTCGCCGACAGGCCGAGTTCGGCGAAGCGCCGCTGCAGATCGGGGTTGGCGAGCGCCTTTGTGATCTCTGCGTTGAGACGCTGCAGAATATCACGTGGTGTCGCCGCCGCCGCGGTCAAGCCAAACCATGTCTCGACGTTGAACCCCGACAGGCCCGACTCGGCCAGGGTCGGCAGGTCGGGCAGGGCGGGGGCGCGCTGCGGCGAGGTGACGGCGAGGACCGTCCCGGACTTCACATGGCCGGTGATCACCGAGAGGTTGGAGAACAGCACCGGCAACTGGCCGGCCAGGAGGTCGGTGATCGCCGGCGCCTCGCCGCGGTAGGAGACGTGGGTCATGCGGATGCCGGCGTTGAACAAGAAGAGCTCGGCCGCCATGTGTGGTGTCGTGCCGACGCCGCCCGAACCAAAATTGATCTCGCTGGGTTTGGCCTTGGCCATGTCGATCAAGTCGCGCACCGACTTGGCCGGAAACGACGGATGCACCACCAGCACCAGCGGCGAGATGCCGAGCATCGCCACGCCTGCGACATCGCGCGTTGCGTCGAACGTCACCGACTTGGCGTAGAGCACCGGCGCCACGGCGTAGGTCGTCTGCGAGGCGATCATCAGCGTCGTGCCGTCGGGCGGCGATTTGGCCAGCATGTCGGCGGCGATGAGGCCGCTCGCCCCGGTTCGGTTGTCGACCAGCATAGGCCGATCCGCATTCTGGTGGGCTTCGCCGCCGGCGGCGGCAACGACGTGATCGCCCGCATTCTGGCGCAGAAGCTCTCCGAGGGCCCGCTGGGGCCGGGAGGGGAAGGGTGCCGTCTGGGCTGCAGCACGCCACGCTGGGAGGGTCGCGCCAGCGACAATTGTGGCGCCGAACAGGCGGCGGCGGGATATACGGGCCATGACGACCAATCTAGCCCGGATTGCGGGTTGACGGGGGCCTGTCAGGTGCCTATTTTCCGGCCGCTTTCGGAATTCACCCCGGCCCGGTCGGGGCTTTTTGTTGAGTAAGGACCATGAAGATCCGTCATTCGCTCAAATCGGTGAAGCTGCGCCATAAGGACTGCCGCATCGTGCGCCGCAAGGGCCGCGTCTACGTCATCAACAAGACCAACCCGCGCTACAAGGCCCGCCAGGGCTAAGGCAGCGTCCAGGGACGCACAAAGGCGGCGGGGCCACGGCTTCCGCCGCCTTTTTGTTTGGCGTATGAGCGAGGCATGCAGATGCCGCCGCTTGACCCCGACATCCTCCGCCGCCGGAACGAAATCGTGGCCGCCCTGCGCGGCATCGTCTCCGGCGAGGGCGTGATCGACGATCTCGACGGCATGCGGCCCTACGAATGCGACGCGCTGTCGGCCTATCGCCAGATGCCGCTGGTCGTCGTACTGCCTACGACCGTTGCCGAGGTCGCTGCCATTCTGCGCTATTGCCAGGATCACAAGGTCAAGGTCGTGCCGCGCGGCGCCGGCACCTCGCTGTCGGGCGGCTCGATGCCGGTCGGCGACGCCATCCTCTTAGGCATGGCCAAGTTCAACCGTATCATCGAGGTCGACTACGCCAACCGCTGCGCGCGCGTGCAGCCCGGCGTCACCAACCTCGGCATCACCAAGGCGGTCGAGCACGAGGGCTTCTATTACGCGCCCGACCCCAGTTCGCAGATCGCCTGCTCGATCGGCGGCAACGTCGCGGAGAATTCCGGCGGCATCCACTGCCTGAAGTACGGCCTCACCACCAATAACCTTTTAGGCATCGAGATGGTGCTGATGAACGGCGAGACCGTGCGTCTTGGCGGCAAGCATCTCGACTCGGAAGGCTACGACCTGCTCGGATTGATGACCGGCTCGGAAGGTCTTTTGGGTGTCGTCACCGAGGTGACGGTGAAGCTGCTGCGCAAGCCCTCGACGGCGCGCGCCGTGCTGCTGGGCTTCCCGACCGAAGCGGGCGCCGCGGATTGCGTCGCCGCCGTCATCGCCTCGGGCATCATCCCTGGCGCCATGGAGATGATGGACAAGGACGCGGTGAAATGCGCCGAGGCCTATGTCGGCGCCGGCTACCCGATGGACGCCGAGGGCCTGCTGATCGTCGAGCTCGACGGCCCCGCGGTCGAGGTTGATCATCTGATCGAGCGCGTCGAGGAAATCGCCCGCGGCCGCGGCGCCACGACCTGCCGTGTCAGCCAGGACGAGCAGGAGCGCTTGCTGTTCTGGGCCGGCCGCAAGGCGGCATTCCCCGCCGTCGGCCAGATCACGCCCGACTATATGTGCCTCGACGGCTCGGTGCCGCGCGGCCGCCTGGTCGAGGTTTTGGGCGAGATGCGCCTGATGTCCAAGACGCACCACCTGCGCGTCGTCAACGTCTTCCATGCCGGCGACGGCAACCTCCATCCGCTGATCCTGTTCGACGCCAACGATCCCGACGAGCTGCGCCGCGCCGAGGAATTCGGCGCCGACATTCTGCGCCTGTGCGTGCGGGTCGGCGGTGCGCTGACCGGCGAGCATGGCGTCGGCATCGAAAAGCGCGACCTGATGGGGGTGCAGTTCACCGAGATCGATCTCGACCAGCAGATGCGCGTGAAATGCGCCTTCGATCCCGACCATCTGCTCAATCCCGGCAAGGTCTTCCCCCAGCTCCGCCGCTGCGCCGAATTGGGCCGCGTTGTGGTCCATCACAACAAGCTGCCGTTCCCGGACATTCCTCGGTTCTAGGCAATGGCGGGAACGATAAAGCCGCGTGATACCAAGGAGTTATGCCGGGCGATTGAGTGGGCGCTGAACGACAGCAAGACGCTCGACGTGCGCGGTAGCGGCAGCAAGCTGGCGCTCGGCAAGCCGATGCACGTCGATCAGGTGCTCGATGTCTCCGGCCTGTCGGGCGTCGTCGATTATGCCCCCGAGGAACTCGTGGTCACGCTGCGCGCCGGCACGCCGATGCGCGAGATCGAGGCGCTGCTGGCCCAGCGCAACCAGATGCTGGCCTTCGAGCCGCCCGATCTCGGCCCGCTGCTGGGCCGCGAAGCAGGCGAGGGGACGCTGGTCGGGGCGCTTTCCGGAAATCTTGCCGGTCCGCGCCGTCTCGCCGCCGGCGCGGCGCGCGATCACCTCTTGGGCTTCAGCGGCGTCAACGGCCGCGGTGAGGCCTTCAAGTCGGGCGGCCGGGTGATGAAGAACGTCACCGGCTACGACCTCTCCAAGCTTTTAGCCGGCTCCTGGGGCACGCTCGCCGTGCTCGACGAGGTCTCGGTGAAGGTGCTGCCGGCACCCGACCAGACGCGCACGCTCCTGCTGCTCGGTCTCTCCGACGAAGCCGCCGTGCGTGCCATGTGCACCGCCATGGGCAGCCCGCATGAGGTCTCCGGTGCCGCCCACCTGCCGGGCAGGACGGCGCTGCGCATCGAAGGCGTTGCCCCGTCCGTCGAAGCGCGCCTGAAGGGTCTGCGCGAGCTGCTGGCCGACAGCGGCGCAAAGATGGAAGAGCTCGGCACGCTCGAAAGCCGCGCCCTCTGGCGGGACATCCGCGACGTCCGTGGCGTCATTGTTTCACGTGAAACATTTGTCTGGAAAATTTCGTGCCCGCCCAGCGAGGGGCCGGCCATCGCATCTCGCATTCGAATCGCGCTACCCGCGGCGCGAATCATCTATGACTGGTCCGGTGGATTATTGTGGCTCGAACTGCCGCCCAGCGCCGACGCCGACCATGCGCTGGTGCGCGGCGCGCTCGGCAAGACCGGCGGCCACGCGACCCTGATCCGCGCGCCTGAGGAAATTCGCGCCGCCGTGCCGGTGTTCCAGCCGCAATCGCCGGCGCTGGCGGCGCTGGCGCAACGCGTGAAGGAAAGCTTCGACCCCAAAGGCCTCTTCAATCCGGGGCGGATGGGTTAGGGATCGTCCGTGCAAACCAACTTCACCCTCGCCCAGCTTGCCGATCCTGACAACGCGCGCAGCGAGAGCATCCTGCGCAAGTGCGTGCATTGCGGCTTCTGCACGGCGACCTGCCCGACCTTCGTGCTTTTGGGCGACGAGCGCGATTCGCCGCGCGGCCGGATCTATCTGGTCAAGGCGATGCTCGAGGGCGAGCGGGCGGCCACGGCACAGGAGGTGCGCCACCTCGATCGCTGCCTGTCCTGCCTGTCGTGCATGACGACCTGCCCGTCGGGCGTGAACTACATGCACCTGATCGACCACGGCCGGCATCACATCGAGCAGACCTACACGCGCCCGCTGCCCGACCGCCTGATGCGCGCCGTGCTGGCGCTGCTGATGCCACGGCCGCGGCTCTTTCGCTGGACCATGGTGCTGGGCCGTCTCGCCAAGCCGTTCGCCGCGATCCTGCCGGCGACCAGTAGCGATCCGGGCGGCGCCACCTTCCTGCGCCGCTTGCGCGCCATGCTAGAGGCGGTGCCAGACAGCGTGTCGCCGCCGTCGCCGGTCGACCGGCCGCAGACCTTCGCCGCCGCCGGCCTGCGCCGCAAACGGGTGGCGCTGATGCCGGGCTGCGGCCAGCAGGTGCTGGCGCCGGAGGTCAACGAGGCCACGGTGCGGCTGCTGACGCGCCACGGCGTTGAGGTGGTGAACGTCGCGGGCTCCGGCTGCTGCGGCTCTTCGGTGCTGCATGTCGGGCGCAACGAGCAGGCGCTGGAGTTCGCCAAGGCCAATATCGCGGCGTGGCTGCGCGAGGCCGACGGCGAGGGGCTCGACGCCGTCGTCATCAATGCATCGGGCTGCGGCACCACGGTGAAGGATTACGGCGCTATGTTCGCCAACGATCCGGCGTGGCGCGACAAGGCCGCGCGCGTGTCGAAGCTTGCGAGGGATGTGAGCGAAGTGATGCTCGATGTCGGTTTGCGCGACGTCACTGCTCGCCCGCTCACCGTCGCCTATCACTCGGCTTGCTCGATGCAGCACGGCCAGAAGGTCGACGCCCAGCCCAAGAAGCTGCTGCGCGATGCCGGCTTCATAGTGAAGGACGTGCCCGACGGCCATCTCTGCTGCGGCTGGGCCGGCACCTACCAGGTGCTGCAGCCCGAGCTGTCGCGCCGCCTGCGCGACGCCAAGGTGACCAAGATCGAGAGCCTGCGGCCCGACGTGATCGCCGCCGGCAATTTCGGCTGCATCGGCAACATCGCGTCAGGCACTGGCATCCCGATTGCACATACCGTCGAGTTGCTGGACTGGGCCACCGGCGGGCCGAAGCCGGCTGCCCTGGAATAGGGACGATATGAAGCTCGTTCGCTCTTGCCTCGCCCTGCTGTTCGGCCTGATGCTGGCAACCAACGTGCTCGCGCAAAACACCGGGAGCGGCGCCGTGCTCGACACCCTCTTTGAAAAACTGCGAACCGCGACCGATCCCTTCGCCATCCAGTCGCTGGAGGGGGCGATCTGGGAGCAGTGGACGATGGTGCCCGACCTGCAGCAGCGCCAGATGATGATGCGCGGCATCGCCGAGATGCAGCAGCAGGAGCTCAGGAGCGCGGCCGAGACCTTCACTCGCCTGATCGACAAGGCGCCGGAGCTGTCCGAGGCCTGGAACAAGCGCGCCACGGTGCACTGGCTGCTCGGTGACTTCCCGGCCTCGCTGGCCGATATCTGCGCGACCATCAAGCTCGAGCCACGCCACTTCGGCGCCTATTCCGGCCTCGGCATGATCCGCGCCGAGATGGGCGAGAACGGCCGCGCCGTCGCGGCCTTCGAGCTGGCGCGCAAGTACAATCCGCACATCGTCGGCATTGCCGAAGAAATCGCGCGCCTCAAGGCGCTCGGCGGCGATGTGTCGTCGTCCGATCCGCTGGGCTGCGGTCCACCGCGGACCGCCAGCCGGGACTGACGGCTTGCCGCCCTTGGGCAGCGGCCGGCACGCCGTGTGGTCTGATCAGCGTCGGGCTTGCCGTGCCGTTCCTGGTCGCCGCCGAGCACTTGTCGCATTGGCGCGACCGCATGACCGGCGCCACCGAGGCGCTGGGCTATCTGGCGGCGGGTGTCTCGTTCTTCATTGCCGTCGCCATTGCGCTGGAATTCAACCGTGAATGGATCACGGTCGCCTATGCGGTCGAACTTGCCGCCGTTGCCGTCATTGCCTGGAAGCTCGAGCTGCTGGTGATGCGGCGTCTTTGCTGGGGATTGCTGGCGATCGTGGTGGTGCGCTTCGTACTGAATCCCGAGGTGCTGACATATCCGCTGACGGTGGCGCCGATCGTCAACTGGATCCTGTGGGGCTACGGCATTTCCATCGCCGCGCTGGTCGTGGGCGCGCGCTACCTACGGATCGTGCGCGATGACCGGCTGGTGCTCGCGGTCGAAGCCACCATCGCCTTGCTCGCCTTCGTGCTGGTGACGCTCGAAGTGCGCAGCGTCTTCCAGCGCGATGCGATGGATAGGCCCGAGACGGCGTTCATGGAGCGCAGCTTCTATGTGCTGGTCTGGGGCGCCTTCGCGCTGGCCGCGCTATGGGTCGCCCGCACGCGCCATCACGTCGTGGCGCTGTGGGCCTGGCGGATTTCCGGCGGGCTGGCGGTGGCAGTGGCGTTGTTGGTTCAGGTGCTGGTGCTCAATCCGGTGTTCGACACGGCCGATGTCGGGTCCTTGCCGATCGCCAACGGGCTCTTCCTTGCTTATGCGCTCCCGGCGGTGATGGCGGCGATGGCGCGGCGCTGGACCGATGTCGAAAGCGACAGGCGGGTGGGGCAGGCGGTGGCGGCCATCGCGCTCGTGCTGGCCTTCGCCTATGTCTCGTTCGAGGTCCGCCACTGGTTCGATCCGAACTTCGAGCGCGATGGCTTTGGCGCCGAGGGCATCGAGCTCTATGCCTACTCGATCGTCTGGCTGCTGTTCGGTGTCGGGCTGCTGGCGCTGGGCTTCCTGCGCAACGCCCCGCCGCTGCGGCACGCCGGCATGGTGCTGGTGTGCATCGTGGTGGCCAAGGTGTTCCTGATCGGACATGGCGGGGCTGCACGGCCTGCTACGCGTGCTGTCGTTCCTCGGGCTGGGGCCGCTTTGATGGGGCTTGGCTATGCGTATCGGCGTTTTGTCTTCGGAGCGCCGACCAAATAAGAGTTGGGTATGAGTACGCGCCTGTTTCCTGAATTCGCCTTCTCGCTCGATCATTTGCGCAGTCTGCAGCTCACGCGGCTGAAGCAGGCTCTGGCGCATGCCTATGCCAACCAGGCGCCGTATCGCGCCAAATGCCAGGCAGCGGGGCTGCATCCCGACGATCTGCATCAACTCGAGGACCTGCGGCGTTTTCCCTTCACCGCCAAGAGTGACCTGCGCGACGCCTATCCCTTCGGCATGTTCGCCATTCCGCGCGAGAAATGCGTGCGTGTGCATGCTTCCAGCGGCACGACCGGGCGGCCGACGGTGGTCGGCTATTCAGCCAGGGACATCGCGACCTGGGGCGATCTGATGGCGCGTTCGCTCTATGCCGGCGGCGCGCGGCCGGGCGATATCATCCACAATGCCTTCGGCTATGGTCTCTTCACCGGCGGCCTTGGCGCGCATTACGGCGCTGAGCGGCTGGGCTGCACCGTGGTGCCGATGTCGGGTGGGTTCGGCGAGCGCCAGGTCCAGCTTATCGTCGAGTTCGGCGCTCGCGTCGTGCTGATGACGCCGTCCTACATGCTGGCCATCGCCGACGAGTTCGATCGCCAGGGCATCGATCCGCGCCGGACGGCGATGCGAGTCGGCATCTTCGGCGCCGAGCCGTGGACCGAGGGCATGCGGGCCGAGATCGAGAAGCGCCTGGGCATCGACGCCGTCGACATCTATGGGCTGAGCGAAGTGATGGGGCCGGGCGTCGCCTGCGAATTCGTCGAGGACAAGAACGGGCCGACGGTCTGGGAGGACCATTTCTATCCCGAGATCGTCGATCCCGAGACCGGCGTTGCGGTGGCCGACGGCGAGCCAGGGGAACTTGTGTTCACCTCACTCACCAAGGAGGCAATGCCGGTCATTCGCTATCGCACGCGGGACCTCACGCGGCTTTTGCCCGGGTCATCGTCGGTCATGAGGCGGATGGCCAAGATCACCGGCCGCAGCGACGACATGTTGATCGTGCGTGGCGTGAATCTTTTTCCGAGCCAGGTCGAGGAGCAGATTCTGCGCGACCCGGCGCTCAGCGGCCACTACGTGATCGAGCTGAGTCGGACCGGCGCGCTCGACGACCTGCTGGTGCGCGTCGAGGCGCGGGTTGTTCTGGATGCGCAGGCACTCGGCCATTCAACGGCTGAGCTGGCGCGGCGGCTGAAGGGGATGTGCGGCCTGTCGGCCGAGATCGAGATCGCCGCACCCGGCGGGGTCGAACGCTCGATGGGCAAGGCGCGTCGCGTGATCGACCGCCGCCCGAAGAGTTAACCCCGCGGTCCGCAGTTAGGCGCCTGTCGCGACCCTGAGGCGGACCCGTACCACATCGATGTCTTCGTGGACGTGACCGGTCTGGAGGGAGGCGTCCTTGAGGAGCCAGGTGTGGCTCGATTTCTTGGAGTGGGGGTTATTGGCGATAACGACGACCGCAAAGGTCAGGACAGTGGCCGCGATGACCAGGAAATCCACCCAGTTGAGGGCCGATTTCGAACGGCGGCGGGCGATCGCCCGGGCTTGAGGCTGCATGTTCATGTGAAATATTACGGGGGAACCTTTCGGTCCATCCCCGAACTTTCCCTCAGACGTAGGCAATCCGCAGAATGTTGGTCGCGCCGGGGGTGCCGAAGGGCACGCCGGCCGTGATGACCAGCCGTTCGCCCTGTTTCGCCAGCTCTTCGTGGCGGGCCACGCGCACCGCGCGCTGGACCATGTCGGCGAAATTGTGCGCGTCCTCGGTGTGAACCGGATGCACGCCCCATGCAAGGGTCATGCGCCTGGCGGTGTTGAGGTTCGGTGTCAGGCAGAGGATCGGCGTGTCGGGCCGCTCGCGGGCGGCCCGCAGCGTGGTCGAGCCGGTGTTGGTGTAGGTGACGATGGCTGCAGCCGATAACGTGTGGGCGCATTGCCGTGCGGCGGCGCTGATGGCGTCGGCGGTGGTGGCTTCGGGCTCGCGGCGGCTGGCGTCCATCAGGCGGCGGTAGAGCGGATCGGCCTCAACGCTGCGCAGGATGCGGTCCATCATGGTGACCGCCTCGATCGGATAGTTGCCGGACGCCGATTCGGCCGAAAGCATCACCGCGTCCGTGCCGTCATAGACCGCCGTCGCGACATCCGACGCCTCGGCGCGGGTCGGTGTCGGCGAATGGACCATGGATTCCAGCATCTGGGTCGCCACGATGGCCGGCCGTCCGAGCACGCGACAGGCCGCGAGGATGCGCTTCTGCAGGGGCGGCACGGCTTCCGGCGGCATCTCCACGCCGAGATCGCCGCGCGCCACCATGATGCCGTCGCTCTGCTCGATGATCTCGTCGAGATGGTCGATGGCGGCGGGCTTCTCGAGCTTGGCCATGACGGCAGCGCGGCCGGCCACCAGCTTCTTGAGCTCGGCCATGTCGTCGGCGCGCTGCACGAACGACAGCGCCACCCAGTCGACGCCCAGCGACAGGCCGAAATCGAGGTCCTTGCGGTCCTTGGTCGTCATCGGCGACAGCGGCACGATGAGGTTGGGCAGGTTCACGCCCTTGCGGTCGCTGATGGCGCCCTCGACCTCGACCTCTGTATCGATCGTGTCCTTGTCGTGGGCGAGGATCTTCAGGCGCACCTTGCCGTCGTCGATCAGCAGCAGCCCGCCGGGCTGGGCCGCCTTGAATATCTCGGGATGAGGCAGCGGCACACGCTTGGCCGTCGCCGGCTCGGGACTCATGTCGAAGCGCAGCTTCTGGCCCTTCTTCAGCGCCATCGGCTGCTTGCCGACGACGCCCAGCCGCAGCTTGGGGCCCTGCAGGTCCATCAGGATGGCGATGGGGTGCTTGTAATGCTCCTCCATCGCGCGCAGCTGCTCGACGCGCTGGCGGTGGTCGTCGGGCGTGCCGTGGCTGAAGTTGAGGCGGAAGACGTCGGTGCCAGCCTCGAACAAAGCGCGCAGGCGCTCCGGGGTCGAGGTGGCGGGCCCGAGGGTGGCGACGATCTTGGTGAAACGCTGGCGACGCATCGGTGCAGTCTATCGCTTCGGCGACGACACTTTGAAGTCACCCGCCTGCTCGTAAACCTTCACGACAGCTGCATCGTCGAGCCGGCCGTGTCCTGCGCCGGCGGCGGCAATGAAGAGCTGGTGCGCGGCGGCGGCGATCGGCAGCGGCAGGCGCAGCTCGTGGCCGGTGTCGAGCACGAGGCCGAGATCCTTGACGAAGATTTCCACCGCCGAGAGCGGCGTGTAGTCGTCGTCGAGCATATGCGGCACGCGGTTGCCGAACATCCAGGAGTTGCCGGCGCTGGCCGAGATGACTTCGTAGACCGCGCGGGTGTCGGCGCCGGCCTTGGCGGCGAGCGCCATCGCCTCGGCGGCCGTGGCGATGTGCACGCCGGCCAAAAGCTGGTTCACGGTCTTGACGAGGGAACCGATGCCCGCGGCATCGCCCAGGCGAAAGACCTTGGCCGAGGTGGCGGCGAGGATCGGTTCGGCCGTGGCGAACGCAGCCGGTGCGCCCGACGCCATGAAGGTGAGTTCACCCGACTCAGCACGGGCGCGGCCGCCCGACATCGGCGCGTCCAGAAGCGCATGGCCGCTCGCGGTGAGGCGTTCGTCGAGCTTGCGGATGAAGGCGGCAGGACAGGTGGCGCACTGCATGACGAGGCCGCCCTTGCGCAGACCCGATACAGCGCCGCCGTCGCCGAACAAGACGGTCTCGACCTGCTGGGCGTTGACTACCGCCACGATCACGACGTCTGCGGTTGCCGCCGCAGCCGCAGGCGTTGCGGCGATCGTGCCGCCGGCCGCCGTGAAGGCGTCGCGCGCAACGGCGCTCGGATCGACGCCGACGACGCGATGGCCGTTCTTCAGCAGGTTCTTCGCCATGCCGAGCCCCATCGAGCCGAGCCCGACGAAAGCGATGGTCGGCGTGTTCTTGTCTGCCATGGAATTCAGGTCTCGATGCCGTATTTGCGCGCCCAGCCGAGCCCGGCCGCGGTCGTCGTCCTGGGCTTGTACTCCAAGCCGACGTAACCCTGAAATCCCAGGCGATCGAGCAGGTCGAGCATGTACATATGATTGGCCTCGCCGGCGTCGGGCTCGTTGCGGTCGGGATTGCCGGCGATCTGCACGTGGGCGGTGATCGGAAACAGCTTCTCGGTGCGCTTGGCGAGGTCTCCCTCGGTCACCTGCATGTGATAGAGGTCGAGCTGCAGCTTGAGATGAGGTGCGCCGACCTCGTCGATGATCTTCTTCACCTGGTCGGTGGTGTTGGTGAAGTAGCCGGGAATGTCGCGGCGGTTGATCGGCTCCATCACCAGCGTGATCCCGCTCTTGGCAGTGCGGTCGCAGGCCTTCTTGAGATTGGCGATGTAGGTGCGGTGCATCGCGGCCTCGTCGCCGCCCGGCGGGATCAGGCCCGACATGACGTGCACCGTGCGGCATTCCAGGTGCCTGGCGTAGTCGAGCGCCTTGTCGAGTGACGCGGAGAACTCGGCCTCACGGCCGGGCAGGGCGGCGATGCCGCGCTCGCCCTTGCCCCAGTCGCCCGGCGGCATGTTGAACAGCGCCTGCACGAGCTTGTGCTTCTTGAGCTCGGCGGCGATGTCGGGCGCCGACGCCTCGTAGGGAAGCAGGATCTCGACGGCCTTGAATCCGTGCTTCGCCGCGGCGGCGAAGCGCTGCATGAACGGCACTTCCTGGTAGATCCACGACAGGTTGGCGGCGAGCTTGGTCATATTTTCAGTCCGATCAGGAAGGGAAGGCTTGTTCGATCTCGTGGACCTGGAAGTCCGACAGGGTGCGCGTCCTGAGGCCCTGCAGCAGCAGGTGAAGCTTGGCCGTCTCCTCGAGTTCCTCGATGGAGGCCGAGGCGGCCGACAGCGAGGTGCCGGCGACGACCGGCCCGTGATTGGCCAGCAGCACGGCGCGGTGGCCTTTGGCATACTCGCGGATGGCATCGGCGAGCTTGGGATCGCCGGGCTTGAAGTAGGGCACCAGCGGCAGCTTGCCGACGCGCATCACGAAATAGGGTGTGATCGGCGGCAGCGTCGTCTCGGCGTTGTGGTGGCACGACGGATCGAGGCAGGAGATGGCCACCGCGTGCGTCGAATGGAGATGGACGATGGCGCCGTCCTTCGGCCGCACGTCGTAGACCGAGCGGTGCAGCAGCACTTCCTTGGTCGGCGGATCGCCGCCGACATGCTTGCCCGACGAATCGAGCTTCGACAGCGTGCCGGGATCGAGCTCGCCCAGCGACGAGTTGGTCGGCGTCATCAGCCAGCCGTCGTCGGTGCGCACGCTGATATTGCCCGAGGTGCCGGGGCAGAGGCCGCGCGCCGCCAGCTTCGCGCCAAGGCGACAGATCTCGTCGCGCGCCTTGTCTTCCTTGGTGCTCATAGCCGGGCGAACGCCTTGGTGAAGAAATCCGGTGCGCCGAAATTGCCCGACTTGAGCGCCAGCAGCAGCGGCCTGTCGCCGACCGACGCCGTCCACGGCACGCCGGGATCGATCTCCGGCCCGATGCGCAGCGCCGTCACGCCAAGTGCGCCGACGACCGCGCCCGAGGTCTCGCCGCCGGCGACGACGAGGCGATGGACGCCGGCGCCGACCAGCCCGCGCGCCAGGTCGGCCATGGTCTTCTCGATCGCCTGGCTTGATTTCTCGATGCCGTATTTGGTCTGCAGCGCCCTCACCGCTTCCGGCATGTCGCTGGCCGACAAGAGGATCGGACCGTTGCCGAGCTTGCCCTTGGCCCAGGCGAGCGCGGCTGCGCCGACATTCTCGCCGCGGCAGATCGCATCGGTGTCGAGGGCGAGATGCGCACCCTTGAAGGCGGCGATCTGGCCCAGCGTCGCCGCGGAGCACGAGCCGGCCAGTACTGCCGAAGCGCCGCCAACTTTCGGCAGCGTGTCGGCGTTGGCCTTGTGAGCGAGCAAGCCGCGCCGGCGATAGGCGGCGGGCAGGCCGAGCGCCACGCCCGAGCCGCCAGTGACCAGAAGATCGTCGCCGACCGCCTCGCCGATGATGCCGAGATCGGTGTCGGCCACGGCATCGACCATGATGTGACGCACGCCGTCCTTGGCCAGCGCATCGAGTGCGTCGCGCAAGATGGCAGGCCCTGCCTGGACCTGCCTGTAGGTCGCGAGACCGACCTTGTGCCTGGTCTGGCGCGCCAGCACGCGCACCAGGCTTGAATCGGTCATGGGATTGAGCGGATGGTGCCGCATGTGGGTATCCGACAGCAGCAGATCGCCGACGAACAGGTGGCCGCGGAAAATCGTACGGCCGTTCTCGGGGAAGGCGGGGCAGTAGATCGCCTGCTCGGCCTTCAGCGCATCGAGCAGCGCGTCGCCCACCGGGCCAATGTTGCCCTGATCCGTCGAATCGAACGTCGAGCAATATTTGAAGAAGAAGCGCACGCAGCCCGCGGCCTGCAGCGCCTTCAACGCCTCGAGCGATTGGGAGACGGCTTCCTTCGCGGGAATCGAGCGGCTCTTCAGCGCCACGACGACGGCATCGACATCGTCGGGAATCGACCCGCGCGGCGGCACGCCGATGGTCTGGATGGTGCGCATGCCGCCCTTGACCAGCATGCCCGCGATGTCGGTGGCGCCGGTGAAGTCGTCTGCAATTACGCCGAGAACTGTCATGGCCGGACGTTAGGCGATGACGGCCGCCTTCATCCAGAACTTTCGGCGCCGCGCCCGCCGCCGTTCGGCGTTTTCGCCGTCATAGTTGTGCAAGGGCGGGGCCGGATCGAACGAATCGCGGATATCGAGTGAATTGACGTTCACGATGCCGATCGAGCGGCCCTCGTCCTCCATCACTGCGCCGACATAGGCTCCGCACCTGGCACAGAGGAGATAGTCGGTGATGCCGTGGCCGAAGCGATAGCGCGAGACGGCACCGGGAGCGGCGCGGAATTCGACCGAGCCGCCGGGTCGCCCATCGTCCGCGCGCCGTGACGGCGGCAGAACGAGCAGCCGCAGCGGCCGACGCGCATCTCCTCAGGTTTCGTCTCCGACTCGAAGCGGATTTTTATCGCGCCGCAGTGGCAGGAACCGGGATAGCTCGTCATGGCGCGATCAGGGTTGCCCTGAAGTCGTTGACGTTGGTGCGGGTCGGGCCGGTGACAAGGCTGTCGCCGATCGACTGGAAGAAGCCGTGACCGTCGTTGTCGTCGAGCATCGCCTTGGGGACGCGGCCCTTGGCTTGGGCGCGGGCAAGCGTGTCGGGCGTGAAGATCGCGCCGGCGATTTCCTCGGCGCCGTCGACGCCGTCGGTATCGGCGGCAAGCCCCCAGACCTGTGGTGCACCGTGCGCCTCGATCGCCTCGGCGAGCAGATATTCGACGTTGCGGCCGCCGCGGCCCTTGCCGCGCACCGTCACCGTGGTCTCGCCGCCGGAGAGGATGACGGTGGGCTTGGTGGTGCGAGAGGCGAGATCGAGGGCGCGGCGGGCGTGGCTGGCGCCCATCTCACGGGCCTCGCCTTCGAGATTGTCGCCCAGCATGACGACGACGCAGCCGCGCGAGCGGGCGAGTGCGGCGGCGGCATCGAGCGAGCGCTTGGGCGTCGCCACCATGATGGTCTTGACGCGCGCGAGACGAGGATCGGCCGGCTTGGGAGTCTCCTCGATCTTGCCGGCGGCGCCGGCTTCGAGATGGGAACGCACGGCAGCCGACGGCTCGATCCTGTATTTCGCCAATACGGCCAAAGCGTCGGCGAACGTCGTGCGATCGGGCACGGTCGGACCGGAGGCTATGACGCCCGGATCGTCATTGGGCACGTCGGAGATCAGCCACGATAGCACGCGGGCGGGCTGGGCGGCGATGGCGAGTCGTCCGCCCTTGATGGCGGAGAGGTGCTTCCGCACCGTGTTCATCTCGCCGATGTTGGCGCCGGAGCGCAGCAGGACGCGGTTGACTTCCTGCTTGTCGGCAAGCGTCAGGCCGGGTGCCGGATAGGCGAGCAGGGCGGAGCCACCGCCGGAGATCAGGCACAGGACGAGATCGTCGGCCGTCAGGCCTTTCACCATTTCGAGCATGCGGCCTGCAGCGGCGCGGCCCTTTTCATCGGGTACGGGGTGTGCGGCTTCGACAATCTCGATGCGCTTGCAGGTCTCGCTATAGCCGTAGCGCGTCACGACAAGCCCTTCGAGTGGATGCGGCCACTGGTCTTCCAGGGCCTTGGCCATGGCGGCACTGGCCTTGCCGGCACCGATGACGATGGTGCGGCCCTTGGGCGGTTTCAGCGCTGCAATATGCGGTGCCAGACAAGTCGCCGGACGCGCAGCGGCGAGGGCCGCGTCGAAGAGGTCGCGCAGCAGCGCGCGGGCGTCGGCGTCTTTCATTCGCTCGATCTTGGCACTATAGGGGCGCGATGCAACTGCTCGGTCCTGGCGATCCGCCGCCTTTCTCCGTCCACAACAGCGCCGGCAAGGCGCCGCTTCTTCTTTTGTGCGACCACGCGAGCAAGGCCGTGCCAAAGTCCCTGGGCGATCTCGGCATTTCGGCCGACGAACTCGACCGCCATATCGGCTGGGACATCGGCGCGCTCGACGCGGCGATCGAGCTCGCGTCGATCCTCGGTGCGCCGGTGCTTGCCTCGGGCTTCTCGCGGTTGGTAATCGACTGCAACCGCTGGCCGGGCGGCGAGGGCTCGACGCCGGAGATCAGCGACGAGACATCCATTCCTGCCAACCGCGGCCTTACCCAGGAACAGATCGATGCGCGCGCCGAGGCCTGCTTCTGGCCCTATCACCGCGCGGTCGACGAGCAGATCGACCGCATGACGGCGGGCGGCCGGAAAATCTGCATGCTGGTCATGCACAGCTTCACGCCGGAGATGAAGGGCTTCAAACGCCCCTGGCATGTCGGCGTGCTGTGGAACGACGATCCACGCCTGCCCGAGCCGCTGCTCGCCGAGCTGCGCCGCGACAGCACGCTCGTGGTGGGCGACAACGAACCCTATTCGGCACGCGCCTCCTACGAATACACCCTGACCGCCCACGCTCGGCCGCGCGCCATCCCGCATTGCTCGGTGGAAGTGCGCCAGGACCTGATGGCGACGCCGCAAACGGCGCGTGACTGGGGCCGGCGGCTCGCGGCGCCCATCCGGGCCGCCGTTGCGGCGGCATTGGGCTGAGCCTATATCCGGAATAGCCGAGGAGCCTTCCCATGGACGACAAGACCAAGACTGAACTCGAAGCCGCCGCCTTCCGCCGCCTTGTCGAGCATCTGCGCGAGCGCACCGATGTGCAGAACCTCGATCTGATGAATCTCGCGGGTTTCTGCCGCAACTGCCTGTCGCGCTGGTATCGCGAGGAGGCGGGCAAGCAGGGCATCGAGATCCCCGATCCCAAGGCCCGCGAGGTCGTCTACGGCATGCCGTACGAGGAGTGGAAGGCCAAGTTCCAGAAGGACGCCAAGGCGCCGCACAAGCACGGCTGAGCAGTCCCCGTTATCCCCGTCATTCATCGCCTCCCGGCCATTGAGCCGGCAGGCCCCGCGCTCCTATGGTCCGGCCAGTCGGATCCCAGTTGGACTTGAGTGGAGTGTTGGCCATGCCGGACGGTAGCGCTGTTTCGAAAAAGACCAAGGCTGGGCCGATTTCGGCTGACCGCCTGAAGAGCTTCGTCGAGCGCATCGAGAAGCTCGAGGAAGAGCGCCACGCCATCGGCAGCGACATCCGCGACATCTACAGCGAGGCCAAGGGCGTCGGCTACGACGTCAAGACCATGCGCAAGGTCGTCGGCCTGCGGAAGATGGACGCCGCCGACCGCGCCGAGCAGGAGGCGCTGCTCGATACCTATACGCACGCGCTGGGAATGGTCTAGCCGGCTATCGTCTAGCCGGAAAAAACCGGCTAGGCTTCTCCTCAGGGCCCCTGCAGATAACGGGGCTGAAGAGGGGGAATATGCTCACGCGCTTCGACGGACCGTTGAGCACAAGACGCACCTTCATTGCGGGCGCGCTCGCCACGTTGGCGGGCGCGTCTCGCGCTGGTGCGCAGACTTTTCCGACGCAACCGGTGCACATGGTGGTGCCGTTCCCGCCGGGTGGCGGCACCGACGCGCTGGCGCGCGCCGTTCAGGAGCCGATGCAGAAGGTGCTGGGGCAGACCGTCATCGTCGACAACAAGGGCGGCGGGGGCGGCAGCATCGCCCACGAGTTCGTGGCCAAGCAACCGGGCGACGGCCACTGGATGGTCGTCAGCAGCAACAACCTCGTCCTCTATCCCTATATCGTGGCCAAGCTCGGCTTCGATCCCAAGACGGCGTTTGTGCCGGTCGGCTTCATCGCCAAGCAGGAATCGGTGTTTGTCGGCAGTGCTGATGCGCCATGGGCCGACCTCAAGGCGATCGTCGCGGCCGCCAAGGCGGCGCCCGGCCAGGTGCAATATGGCACGGCCGGCCTGACGACACCGATGCATCTGTCGACCGAGCAGTTCGCCATGCTGAACGGCTTCAAGCTGACTCACGTGCCGTTTCGCGGCACCGGTCCGCTGGTGACGGACCTGCTGGGCGGCCACATCAAGCTCGGCATGTCGAGCATCACCTCGGTCGCCGCGCACCTCCAGTCGGGCAAGCTGAAGGCCTATGCCATGGCCTCGCCGGAGCGTTCTTCGGTCGCGCCGGAGATCCCGACCTTCAAGGAGCAGGGCATGGGCGGGGTCGACGGCACCATCGTCTACACGCTGCTGGCGACGGCGGGCGCGCCGGCGGCCACGATCGCCAAGTTGAACGAAGCGCTGAACGCCGCCGTGTCGACGCCGGAGGCGAAGGAGGAACTGCGCAAGCGCGGCTTCGTCGCCATGGGCGGCACGCCGCAGCAACTCGCCGACTGGTTGAAGGTGCAGGAGCCGATCTGGGTGCCAGTGCTGAACGCGGCGGGCATCAAGCCGGAGTAAGCGGGAACTGCAGCGCGCTCGGCTAGCCACCACCGTCGATCGCCGCGACGCCGTACTGCTGTGTCGCCTTGGTCGAATCGATCGTCACCTGGTCGTTGGTCTGGTCGCGGTATTCGACGCCGAGATCGTAATACTTGAGGTCGATGTCGAGGTAGGGAAGGATCAGCCTGTCCTTGATGAACTTCCAGATGATCCGGGTCATCTCGTCGCCGTCCATCTCGACGACCGGATTCTTCACCTTGATTTTCGGCATCGCTTCTTCCTTCGAGCCGCCTCGGTTGCCCTGGACGGTTCCACCCGACGCCGCGTCAGAAAGCGGCGAGCGCCGCGTTCAACGTCGCACTCGGCCGCATCGCTGCCGATGTCTTGGCCTGATCGGGCAGATAGTAACCGCCGGTATCCACCGGCTTGCCCTGCGCGGCGATCAGCTCGGCGTCGATCTTGGCCTCGTTGGCCGCCAGCTTCTCCGCCAGCGGCTTGAAGCGGGCCGAGAGGGCCGTGCTGTTGTCGCGCCGCGCCAGCGCCTCTGCCCAATACTTCGCCAGGTAGAAATGGCTGCCACGATTGTCCAACTCGCCGACCTTGCGTGCCGGCGAACGGTTGTCCTCGAGGATCTTGCCGTTGGCCTCATCGAGCGTCTCGGCCAGAATCTTCACGTCCGCGTTGCCGGTGGTCTGCGCCAGATGTTCCAGCGAGGCGCCAAGTGCGAGGAATTCGCCCAGCGAATCCCAGCGCAGATAGCCTTCGTGCTCGAACTGCTCGACATGCTTGGGCGCCGAGCCGCCGGCCCCGGTCTCGAACAACCCGCCGCCCGCCAGCAGCGGAACGATCGAGAGCATCTTGGCCGAGGTGCCGAGCTCCATGATCGGGAAGAGATCGGTCAGGTAGTCGCGCAGCACGTTGCCCGTGACGGAGATCGTGTCGAGCCCCTGGCGGATGCGCTCGAGCGAGAACTTGATCGCCTCGAACGGCGCCAGGATGCGGATATCCAGACCCGATGTGTCCTCGTTCTTGAGGTATTTCTCGACCTTGGCGATCAACTGCGCGTCGTGCGCGCGCTTGGCGTCGAGCCAGAACACCGCCGGGGTGCCGGTCAGGCGCGCGCGGCGCACGCCGAGCTTGACCCAGTCCTGGATCGGCTCGTCCTTGACCTGGCACATGCGGAAGACGTCGCCGGTCTCGACCTTCTGGGACATGAGCACTGTGCCGTCCTCGGCGACCACGCGGATCGTTCCCGCGGTGGCTGCCTCGAAGGTCTTGTCGTGCGAGCCGTACTCCTCGGCCTGCTGCGCCATCAACCCGACGTTCGGCACCGAGCCCATCGTCTTGGGGTCGAAGGCGCCATGCGCTTTGCAGTCGTCGATGGTGGCCTGGAACAGCGTCGAGTAGCAACGATCGGGGATCGCGGCGAGCACGTCGTGCAACTTGCCGTCGGGGCCCCACATCTTGCCCGACTCGCGGATCATCGCCGGCACCGAGGCATCGATGATCACGTCGCTCGGCACGTGCAGGTTGGTGACGCCCCGATCGGAATTGACCATGGCGAGGCCCGGCCGCTTCGCGTACTCGGCCTGGATATCGGCCTTGATCGCGGCCTTCTCGGCCTCCGGCAGCGTCTCGATGCGGGTCAGCATGTCGGCCACGCCGTTGTCGGGATCGACGCCGAGCTTCGCCAGCGTGGCGCCATGCTTGGCGAACACGTCGGCGAAGAACACCGAAACGCAATGGCCGAACAGGATGGGATCGGAGATCTTCATCATGGTCGTCTTGACGTGCAGCGAGAACAGGATGCCGTCCTTCTTGGCGGCCGCGATCTGGGCTGCGAAGAAGGCATCCAATGTCTTGGCGCTCATCACCGAGCAGTCGATGATCTCGCCTGATTTAAGCGGAATCTTGGGCTTCAGCACCGTCGTCGCGCCGTCGCCGGCGACCAGCTCGATACGGGCATTGGTCGGTGCCGCAACGGTCATCGCGACCTCCGAGCCGTAGAAATCGCCGCCCGACATATTGGCTACGCGCGTCTTCGAGTCCTTGCTCCAGGCGCCCATCTTGTGCGGATGCTTGCGCGCGAACTGCTTCACGGCGCCGGCGGCGCGGCGGTCGGAATTGCCCTCGCGCAGCACCGGATTGACGGCGCTGCCCAGCACCTTGCCGTAGCGGGCGCGGATTTCCTTGTCCGCTGGCGTGGCGTCGCTGTCGGGATAGTCCGGTACGTCGTAGCCCTTGCCCTGCAACTCCTTGATCGCGGCCTTGAGCTGCGGGATCGAGGCGGAGATGTTGGGCAGCTTGATGATGTTGGCCTCGGGCTTCATCGCCAGCTTACCGAGCTCGGCGAGCTCGTCGTTGATCTTCTGGCCGGGCTTCAGCTTGTCGGGGAAGTTGGCGATGATGCGGCCGGTCAGCGAAATGTCCTTCAGCTTCATCTTCACGCCGGCAGTCGCCACGAAGGCCTCGACGATTGGCAGCAGGGAATACGTGGCAAGCCCGGGGGCTTCATCAACCTTCGTCCAGACGATTTCGAGATCCGACATACCTGCACCTCCGTGCGCCGCTTTGGGTTCGGCCGGGTTGATCTATTGCTGATTATGGCCTGTCTTGTTGCACCGCGGTGGGGGAAAGGCAATCTCCAGCACAGCATGGCAGCGACCTGCCATCGCGGGCAGGGCGGAGCAATCTGCGCGTATATTTGCTAGGAATTTCTCATGCCGACCACCAAGGGAATCGCGAAGGGCCGCTGCCAATGCGGCAAGGTCCAGGTCGAGATCGGCGTCCCCGCCCGCTGGGCCTGGCACGATCACTCCAGCAAGAGCCGCCACGCGCACGGCGCTGCCTACGCGACCTATGTCGGCAGCTGGCGCAGCCGCTTCCGCATCGCCACGGGCGCCACCGCATCGCCAAGGGCGCCACGGCGATCACGCGGTTCAAGGACGAGGCGGGTGACGTTCGCGGCTTCTGCGCCAACTGCGGCACGCCCGTTTCCTACGAGCGCAAGCGCTCGCCGCAAATGGTCAACCTGCCGCGCGCGCTGTTCGACAGCGGCACCGGCCGCGAGCCGCTCTACCACATCGCCCTCGAGGACTCGCCGGAGTGGGCCGGCGCGGAGAGGCGCTGAAGCCGTTGAAGGGCTTTCCCGGCGTCCTGTGGACCGGTCCAAAGCGGCGCAGGCGGTCGGGACTTGAAGCGTTGTTCAAGCCGTAGTGCACTTTCTCTTCGAGCACGCCTTCCTCGGCCGCGTCGGCACCGGCATCATCAACGAATGCCCGAGGCATCAACCGCGTGACGTACGACATCACCAGCAAGCCGCCGGGCACGATCGAGTGGGAGTAGGCGAAACCAAGTCGGCGCTGCCTCAAGCGTGAGACCTATGACATCACGTAATCGCCAACGCTACTTCGCGAGGACAATGTGCGTGGCTCGGTCCGTGGGAACATGCTCGACGGTCCGATATCCCAAAGCGCGGAGATCCAGGCCGCTAAAGAGCGCTTCCCCTTGGCCAAGCGCAACGGGAGCAACGGCGAGGTGAATTTCATCCACGTGGCCGGCCTGAACGTATTGCTTCACCGTCTCGACACCGCCGCCAATCTTGATGTCCTTTGCGCCCGACGCGTCGCGTGCCTTTTGCAGCGCCTCCTCGATGCCGCCAGAGACAAAATAAAATGTCGTTCCACCCAGCATCTCGATCGGCGGTCGCGGGTAATGTGTCAGGACGAAAGTGGGCGCATGATAAGGCGGAGTGTCACCCCACCAGCCTTTCCATTGATCGTCCGGCCATTCGCCACGCACAGGTCCGAACATGTTGCGACCGAGGATGAAGGCGCCGAAATCTTCCATGGCGCGTCGGCCGAACCTGTCATCGAGGCCGGTTTCACCGTCCTCTTTTCCCAGCATCTGATGAAAAGTCTGAGTTGGGAAAAACCACTGAAAGAGCTCCTCGCCTCGCACACCAAGCGGATGTTCCAGGCTCTGAGCGGTTCCTGCGGCGAAGCCATCGAGCGAGACACTGAACCCGGCAACTTTCACTTTGGCCATCGATGTCTCCCTCTGCGCGGTAAGTTTTATATACTAAACCATATGGTTAAATAAATGAAGGCAGAGGACAATCGGCCGCAATCCCGTGGTCTGGCTGCGGCTTGCGTTGCCGCGTCTTTCCCGCCAGCACAGCCCCCATGATTCGGCTCGATAACATCAGCAAGCAGCACGGCCATCAGATCCTGTTCATCGACGCGTCGATGGGCATCCAGAAGGGCGAGAAGGCGGGGCTTGTCGGGCCCAACGGCGCCGGCAAGACGACGCTTTTCCGCATGATCGCCGGCCAGGAGCAGCCCGACGACGGCCAGGTGACGGTCGAAGCAGGCGTGACGATCGGCTACTTCAGCCAGGATGTCGGCGAGATGTCGGGCTGCAGCGCGGTCGCCACCGTGATGGATGGCGTCGGGCCGGTGAGTGCGCTCGCGACCGAAATCGCCCAGCTCGGGGCGGCTATGGCCGACCCGGAGCAGGCCGACAGGATGGACGCCCTGGTCGAGCGCTATGGCGAGGTGCAGGGGCGCTTCGAGGAGCTCGACGGCTATGCGCTCGATGCCCGGGCGCGCGAGGTGCTCAGCGGTCTGAGCTTCAGCCAGGAGCGCATGGACGGCGACGTCGGCCTGTTGTCCGGCGGCTGGAAGTTGCGCGTGGCGCTCGCCCGCATCCTGCTGATGCGGCCCGATGCCATGCTGCTCGACGAGCCCAGCAACCATCTCGATCTCGAAAGCCTGATCTGGCTGGAAGACTTCCTCAAGAAGTACGAGGGCGCGCTGCTGATGACTTCGCACGACCGCGAGTTCATGAACCGCATCATCGGCAAGATCGTCGAGGTCGACGGCGGCTCGCTCATCACCTATTCGGGCAACTTCGATTTCTACGAGGAGCAGCGGGCGCTGGGCGAGAAGCAACGCCAGGCGCAATTCGACCGCCAGCAGGCGATGCTGGCCAAGGAGATGAAGTTCGTCGAGCGCTTCAAGGCGCGCGCGTCTCACGCCGCCCAGGTCCAGAGCCGCGTGAAGAAGCTCGACAAGATCGAGAAGGTGGAACCGCCGCGGCGACGCCAGTCCGTCCGGTTCGAGTTCCGCAGCCCGCCGCGCTCGGGCGACGACGTCGTAAGCTTCAAGGACGTCCACAAGGGCTACGGCACGCAGCCGATCTATGAGGGACTCGATCTGCGGATGCGCCGCCAGGAACGCTGGTGCGTGCTGGGCGTCAACGGCGCCGGCAAGTCCACGCTGCTGAAGCTGGTGGCGGGCGCGACCGAGCCTGACCAGGGCAGCGTGACCCTCGGCGCCAGTGTCAGGATGGGCTACTTCGCCCAGCACTCCATGGACTTGCTCGATGGCGACGAGACGGTGTTCGAATCGCTGGACGGATCGTTCCCGCAGGCCGGCACGGGCGCGCTGAAGTCGCTGGCCGGCTGCTTCGGCTTTTCCGGCGACGATATCGAGAAGCCCTGCCGTGTTCTATCCGGCGGCGAGAAGGCGCGTCTGGTCATGGCCAAGATGCTGTTCGATCCGCCGAACTTCCTGGTTCTCGACGAGCCGACGAACCATCTCGACATGGCGACGAAGGAGATGCTGGTCGCGGCGCTCGCGGAATTCGAGGGCACCATGCTGTTCGTTTCGCATGATCGCCACTTCCTGGCCAAGCTCTCAAATCGAGTGCTGGAACTGACGCCCGAGGGCGTTCATCAGTACGGCGGCGGCTACACGGAATATGTGGCACGAACGGGCCAGGAGGCGCCGGGTCTTCATCCAGGCTTGTAGAAGGACGCGGAGGACGGCCTGCCGGCGCGTCTCTCCCGCAATCAAAGGCGGTCGAGCTTCTTGTCCGCGACAAGAGTGCGCGGCATCGCCTCGATGGCCGGCAGGACGTCCTCGATCCGGGTCACGAAGGCCACATGGTCGAGGTAGCGCCGGTCGGCGAAATCGCCTTCCACGACGCTTGTCAGCAGGGCGTGGAGAGGCTGCCAGTAGCCGTCCTGGTCGATGATGACGATGGGCTTGTCGTGCAGGCCGAGCGTCCGCCACGACAGCACCTCGAAGAACTCCTCCAGGGTGCCCAATCCGCCCGGCAGGACCACGAAACCTTCGGAGCGCTCGAACATCTCAAGCTTGCGCTCGTGCATGTTCTGCACAATCACGGTTTCGCTGAGGGCGGGGTGGCCGGCTTCGCGGTCGAGCAGGAATTGCGGGATTACGCCCACCACCTTGCCGCCGGCGCCGAGGGCGGCATTGGCCACCAGCCCCATCAGACCGACGCCACCGCCGCCATAGACCAGCGTGACGCCGTTGTCGGCCAACAGCTTGCCGAGGGCGGCGGCGGCGCCGCGGTTGGCGGGATTGGCGCCGAACCGGGCGCCGCAGAACACGCAAAGGGAGGAGGGCAGGGACACGGAAACTTCTTGAAAATGGGGCAATCCGCACGGTTTGCGGACTGCGGGCGCATGGTAACATTTGGCACTGGGAAGTTGATGGCGCAACCCGCGGGGGAGCGGCTGCGTTCTAAAGGCTGAGACCAAAGGGACAGATGTCCAAAATCATCATCGGATTGGTAGCGGTCGGTGTAGCCGTAATAGCGGCTGCACTAGGCTATGCCTGGTATGGCAAGCAGAGCGAACAGGCCGCCATCGCCGAGGCCGCCAAGCCCGTGCCCGAGACGGCTGCCGTCGCGCCGGCCGAGCCCGCCAAGCCACCCGCCGCCACAGATACCGTCATGGTTCCGACCTTCGATGTGGTCCGCGTCGGTCCGGATGGCCGCGCCGTAATCGCCGGCCGTTCGGCGCCGAAGGCCAAGATCGTGCTGCTCGACGGCGGCAAGGAATCCGTCCGCGGCGATTCCGATGCCCGCGGCGAATGGGTGCTGATGGTCCAGGATCCGCCGCTGGCGCCGGGCCAGCACGAACTGCGCGTCGTGCAGCACCTCGAAGGACGCGCCCCCGTGACCTCCGAGCAGGTCGTCATCGTCGTCGTGCCGCCGGCCTCCGCCGCCGGCAAGGAAGGGGCGCTGGTCATGATCGACCCGCCGCGCGGCCCCTCGACACTGGTGCAGCCGCCGTCGCCGGGCGGCGTGCCGCGCTCGGGCGATCTTTCGGTCTCGACGCTCGACTACGACGATCGCGGCCAGGTGACGGTCTCCGGCCAGGCCACGGCCGGCAGCACCGTGCGCATCTATCTCGACGACAAGGCCGTCGCCGAAGGCCGGGCCGGCGCCGATGGCCGCTGGCGGCTGGCGCCGGAGCAACCGGTTTCCGTCGGCAAGCATGTGCTGCGCGTCGAGCGCCTCGCGGCGGACGGCAAGCCGGCGCAGCGCCTTGAGATGTCGTTTGAACGCGCGCTCATGGCGGCCAACCCCGACGGCCGCAAGCTGCACATCGTGCAGGGCAACAATCTCTGGAACATCGCGCGCGCCCACTACGGCGACGGCTGGCGCTACACCGTCATTTTCGACGCGAATAAGGAACAGATTCGCGATCCGAATCTGATATATCCCGGCCAGATTTTCAGCTTGCCGAAGTCCAACTGAACGGACGGCGGCCAACAAAGGCGGGTCCATGCTGACCAACTTCTTCGTGCCCATCCTCGACGACGGCTGGCGCTTCATCGGCACCTTCGCCGTCGCGACCTTTCTCGGCGCCTTGACCGGCGCGGCGTGGATTTTCTGGCCGCTGCTCATCCTGACGCTGTGGTCGGTCTATTTCTTCCGTGATCCGCCGCGCGGCGTGCCGCAGGAAGACGGGTTGCTGGTGGCACCGGCCGACGGGCTGGTGCAGATGATCGTGCTCGCCGTGCCGCCGGCCGAGCTCGGCCTTGGCAGCGACCCGCTGGTCCGGGTGTCGATCTTCCTCAGCGTCTTCGACGTCCACATCAATCGCGTGCCCTGCGCCGGCACGATCGATGTCGTGGCCTATCGCCCGGGCAAGTTCCTCAACGCCTCGGACGACAAGGCGAGCGAGGACAATGAACGCATGGCGATCGCGCTCAATCGCGCCGACGGCAGCCGCATCGGCTTCGTGCAGATCGCGGGCTGGGTCGCCCGCCGCATCATCTGCTACGTCAAGCCGGGCCAGGACGTGGCGGTCGGCGAACGCTTCGGCCATATCCGCTTCGGCAGCCGCACCGACCTCTACCTGCCGGCCGGCGCGCGGCTGCTTGTTGCGCCGGGACAGCGTATGATCGGCGGCGAAACTGTGATGGCCGACCTGCGGCCTGCGGCAACCACCGAGGCCCGGGCCGCGGTGGAGTTCTAGGGAACCTTCCATGGACAACGACCTCCGCACCCGCCGCGGCCGTCTGAGCGGCTTTTCCATCAACCGGCTGATCCCCAACGTGCTGACGTTGGCGGCGCTGTGCTCGGGCCTGACGGCGATCCGCTTCGGGCTGCAGCACGAGTACAAGCTGGCGGTGATCGCCATCATCGTGGCGGCGATCTTCGACTCGCTCGACGGCCGCGTCGCGCGCCGGCTGGGCGTCGCCAGCCGCTTCGGCGCCGAGCTCGATTCGCTCTCGGATTTCCTGTGCTTCGGCGTCGCACCAGCGCTGGTGCTCTATCTCGCCTCGCTGAGCGAGGGCGGCGCGCTGGGCTGGGTCGTCACGCTGATGTTTCCGATCTGCTCGGCGCTGCGTCTCGCCCGCTTCAACACCGCGCTGGTCTCCGACACGCCGCCGCCGGCCTGGACCGGCTCGTATTTCACCGGCGTGCCGGCGCCCGCGGGCGCCCTGGTGGCGCTTATCCCGCTCCTGGTCAGCTTCGAGGCCGAATCAGCGTGGCCCCGCCACTACCTCGTGGTCGGTGCCGTGCTGCTGATCGTGGGCGGCCTGATGGTGAGCCGCCTGCCGACCTTTTCCTTCAAGAAGGGGCGGGTGCCGCGCCATCTTGTGCTGCCGGGTCTGCTGGGCGTCGCCTTGGTGATGGGGCTGCTCGCCACCTCGCCGTGGATCGCCATGTCGTTGCTGGGGCTGGCTTACGTCTCGCTGATTCCGTTCAGCGTCATGGCCTATCGCCGTCAGGCGCAGGCCGACCAGCAGGCGGACTCGGTCGTGCCGTTGCGCGCCGTGGAGCCCGGGGCAGCACCGCCCCCGTGACACCGGTTACCTGACGCTGCTTCCCTGATGTTCGATCCGCTGCTGCGCCGTATCGTCGATCCACCGCTCGACCGTGCGGGCGGCTGGCTGGCAGGACGGGGCGTGCGGGCAAATGCAACCACGCTGGTCGGGCTGGCGGTCGGTTTGCTGGCGGTGCCTCTGCTGGCGCACGAGCATTATCTGCTGGCCCTCGCGGCCATCCTGCTCAACCGCCTATTCGACGGCCTCGACGGCGCCATAGCGCGGCATTCCACGGCGACACCGTTCGGCGGCTACCTCGATATCGTTTGCGACATGCTCTTCTACGCCGCCGTGCCACTGGGCATGGCGTTGGCGCGGCCGCAGAACGCGATATGGGCGGCGCTGTTGCTGGCGACGTTCGTTGCCACCTCGACGTCCTTTCTCGGCCGGGCGGTGATGGCGGCCCAACGCGGCGAGCGCGATGGTGGCACGCGGGGCTCAAAATCGTTTTTCTATGCCGCGGGAATCATCGAAGGCAGCGAGACCATCCTGGCCCTCGTTCTCTTCTGCCTGTTCCCCGACGCCTTTGCCTGGCTGGCCGGGATTTTTGCCGGCCTTTGCCTCTGGACAGTGCTCATGCGTCTGCGTGACGCGGCCAAGGTCTAATCTCAATTTTGAACTTTTCAATATTTAGAATCTTCTGGTTCTCGACGCTCTAAGGCTTGGGTACGATTTCTAGAATCGCGTTGTATTTCATCTTATTATAGTGCGATATTCATAATTTATCTTAATTGTTAATTGACCTCAGAAATGAGTTTAAGTACATTGATTAAGTGAAGTCGCTCGCTGTGGTTGGGGCGGCTTTCGGAGAGCGATCCTCAATATTTTATGGCCACAAAAAATAGGACCGAACGCAGCCCGCGTTCATTTCCCAGAGTGAACCGAGCCTGGCCGTCCAGTTAAAGACTTTGGAGTACAAGAAATGCTGTCCATCTTCCGTCGCCTCATGAAGAACGAGCAGGGTGCCACGGCGATCGAGTACACGCTCATTGCTTCGCTGATCGCCGTTGCGGCCATTGCCTCGATGCGTACGGTCGGCGGCAAGGTCACCAACGTGTTGAGCAACGTCGCCAACGCGATGACCTGATCCGCAACGCTCTTTGCAGGTTTTCAGGGCGAGCGATCCAGCGATGGACGCCCACCTGTTCTATTTGGAGTACATGGTTCTCTAGTCGTTCGCTCGCTGCGGCCTGAATGTCTTCATGCGATGCCTCAGCGGCGTCGCGACCAGATGGGTGTTGGATGGTGCTGCTCGCTTCTCTACAGACCATTTGCCTGATCGCTTTCGGGTCGCTGCTGATCGTCGCGGCTTGGCAGGATCTGCGCACCATGCGCATCGCCAACAAGCTGTCGGCCGCCATCGTCGCGATCTTCGCCGTTTGGGCCGTGGCCGGTCTGCTGTCGGATAGCCTGTCGCTGGCCGGCCTCGGTCTGGCTCTTGGCTGCGCGATCGTCATGTTCGGGCTGGGCGCGCTCGCCTTCGCGGCCGGCGCTTTCGGCGGCGGCGACGTCAAGCTGCTCGCCGCGACAAGCCTGTTCGCCGGGCCGGCTCTGCTGCCCGATCTCCTGCTGGTTACGGCCTTCGTCGGCGGCGCTTTGGGCTGCGCGATCATGGCCGGCCTGCCGCTCGGTCCCGCCGTACCGGCCAGCGGCGGCACGGTCGCCGCAAGGTTACGCGGCGGTCTGCCGTACGGGCCCGCCATTGCCGCCGGGGGTCTTTGGACTATCTTCGCGCTGGCCGGCTGATCAGCCCTGCACCGAGTAGCCGCCATCGACCGTGATGGCTGAGCCGGTCACATAATCCGACGCCGAAGCGGCGAGGAACACCGCAATGCCGGCGAAATCGTCCGGCGTGCCCCAGCGGCCCGCCGGCGTGCGCTTCAACACCGAATCGTGCAGGGCAGGGACGTCCTTGCGGGCGCGCTGGGTCAGCGCGGTGTCGATCCAGCCCGGCAGGATGGCGTTGACCTGGATGTTGTCCTTGGCCCACGCCGTGGCCATCGCCTTGGTCATCTGCACGATGCCGCCCTTGCTTGCGGCATAGGCGGTGGTGAACGAGGCGCCGAAGATCGACATCATCGAGCCGATGTTGATCATCTTGCCCTGCTTGCCCTTCATCATCTCGGGGTAGGCGGCGTGGCTGCACAGGAAGGCGCTGGTCAGGTTGCTGTCGAGCACCTGATGCCATTCGGCGGCGCTGTATTCCTGCGGCTGCTTGCGGATGTTGATGCCGGCATTGTTCACCAGGATGTCGAGGCGGCCATATTGCTTCACCGTGCCGGCGATCAGGGCGCGGCAGGACTCCTCCTTCAGCACGTCGACCGGAATGGCGCTCGCCTTGGCACCGAGCGCCTGCAGCTCTTTCACCGCGGCAGCGTTCTTGGCCGCGTCACGGCCCGCCACAACCACGGTGGCGCCGGCCGCCGCCATGCCCTTGGCCATGCCGAGGCCGATACCGCCATTGCCGCCGGTCACGATCGCCACGCGTCCGGAAAGATCGAAAAGGCTCATCTCGTTCCGCTCCCATTTCCTGTTGTGCCGCCATCCTGCATGATGGCGCCGGGAAAGACGACAGGGGGAATGACATGAAGCTCCGATGCGCGATCGCCACGATTGTCCTGCCATGGTTGCTGGCCGCGCCGGCCGTCTGTCCCGCTCGGATTACACGCAGGCGCGCGTCGTCGCCGACTCGCAGGAGGCCTGCTCCTCCTACGGCCTGTCGCGCGGCTCGGAGCGCTACGAGCGCTGCGTGCAGCGCGAGACGGCCTACCGCACCCCGGGCTGATCTTTCGAACTAAATCGAGTTGAGCCTTCCCACCGTAATGGTGGGGAGGCTTGCTTGCGTTTGGGGTTACGGACGGGCGGCGAAATGAACGCGCAGCCGTTCGCGAGCTGCATTGCCGGTTGCGCGGTCCCAGCAATTGACGATGGCGACGCGAAACCCGCCGGGTGGCATGGCGTGACGGTCCGGTGCGATTTCGGCATGGAAGGTGATCTGGACGCTCGAGACGCCTGCCATGGCGCGAAGGGCTTGCAACAGGTCCTCCGATGGCGGCCGGTAGCGCGGACCATGCGGCATGAACAGCACGACGCTGTAGCCGGTCCGTCGGGCAGCATCGTCGAATTGCCAGGTACCATGCTCGTAGAGCCCGACGAGGGAGCGCACCCAGGGGGCGCCGCCATAGAGGTCGGGCCACTGGTCGGCGAAGCGCAGATGCACCTCGATGATGCGCCCGCCGATGGTTTCCAGATTGATCATGCCGGTGTAGCCGGCGAGGTGCTTGCGGCACCATTGGCCGCACCATTCCTCGACGGCGGGGTTGGCGTTGGCGTGTATCTCCCAATAGTCGAAGGTGCCGTCGCCGCTGGCATGCCCCGTGGCGTGGCGCCACCAGCGCGGCACGCCATCGACTACCGCGAGGTCGCTGCTGATATGTTCGCCGGTGAGCATCGTCGACCACATGTGACCGGCAGTCTGAGCAGCCGCGAGTTCCTCAGCCGAAGCTATGGCGCGGCTGCCCACGCCCATGCCCTTGAGGTTGTAGATCGGCTTGGAGAAGACCGGGAAGTCGGCCGGGGTGACGCCGTGCGGGGCGCCGTCGAGACCCTGGCTCAGGGCGACCGCGAGCTTGTCATAGACCCAGCGATGGCGAACGTTCCACAGCCAAGCGTCGCTGTCCTCAGTCGGAATGAGGACATTGCCCGGGCAGGGCACGCCCTGAAAGTACTGCATTCGCCATGGATCTATTTCGCAAATCGGCACGTACGTTCCTTCGCCAACAGGGTACGAGGCTAACACAAGTGTTTGACGACGGGACGGTTGCAACCGGCTATCGTCGGCGGCGTTAAGGCCGGTGCGGAGGGTATCGGTGTCGAATCTGATGTCGCGTGCGGTCGTGCACGATGTGGCGGACGCACAACGGTTTTTGTCGGTCCGAGCCTTTACGGAAGAACTCGCCGCGCCGCTTTCGGCCGAGGATCAGACCGTCCAGTCGATGCCGGATGCCAGTCCGACAAAGTGGCATCTCGCCCATACGGCCTGGTTCTTTGAGACCTTCGTGTTGCGCCCGCACGCCACGGGCTACCGCGTCTTCGATGCTGCCTACGAATACCTCTTCAATTCCTACTATGAAGCCGTCGGCCCGCGTCATCCGCGGCCGCTGCGCGGATTGCTGTCGCGCCCCGGTGTTGCCGAGATCATGGCCTATCGCCTGCATGTCACTGCGGCGATGACGGCGCTGATCGAAGGCGGAGCCGTCAATTGCCGGTCGCTGATCGAGTTGGGACTTCATCACGAACGGCAGCATCAGGAACTGATCCTGATGGACATCAAGCACGTGCTCTCGGTCAATCCGTTGCGTCCGGCGTATCGGCCGCCGGCGGCCGAGGCGGCGCACGTTGCGGTGCCGCTGTACTGGATAGACTTCGAGGGCGGGCTGGTCGAGATCGGCCATGATGGCGACGGTTTCGCCTTCGACAACGAAGGTCCGCGCCACCGCATCTGGCTCGATCCGTTCACGATCGCCTCGCGCCCCGTGACCTGCGGCGAGTATCTCGCCTTCATCGAGAATGGCGGCTACCGCCGGCCGGACTTCTGGCTCTCGGCGGGCTGGGATTGCGCCAATCAACGCGACTGGCAGGCGCCGCTTTATTGGGAGAAGAAGGATGGCCAGTGGCACGTCTTCTCCCTCAACGGTCTACGCGCGTTGCGGCCGGCCGATCCGGTCTGCCATGTCAGCCACTATGAGGCCGCGGCCTTTGCCAAGTGGGCGGGCAAGCGGCTGCCGCGTGAAGGCGAGTGGGAAGTCGCGTCAGCTTCCGTACAGATGACCGGTGCCGTTTGGGAATGGACGGCCAGTCCCTATGTTGCCTATCCGGGCTATCGCGAGCCCGGCGGTGCGATCGGCGAGTACAACGGCAAGTTCATGGCCAATCAGATGGTGCTGCGCGGCGGCTGCGTCGCCACGCCACCCGGCCATCTCCGCACCAACTACCGCAACTTCTTCCCGCCCGACGCGCGTTGGATGTTCGGCGGCATCCGTCTGGCAGAGGACCGGCCATGAACGATTCGGTAATCGAACTCGAGCCAGTCGACGCGGGCGACCGCGAGGAATTCGGCCGTGCCGTGCTGGCAGGCCTGTCGCGCATACCGCGCGCCATCCCGGCTCGCTTCCTCTACGACAGCCGCGGCTCGGCGCTGTTCGACGCGATCTGCGAGTTGCCGGAGTACTACCTTACGCGCACCGAGACCGCGATCCTGACGGCCTGCGCCGGCGACATCGCCCGCCTTGCCGGACCGCGCTGTGCGCTCATCGAATTCGGCAGCGGCTCGAGCATCAAGTCGCGCCTGCTGCTCGACGCCATGCCCGAGCTCACGATCTACGCACCGATCGACATCTCGCGCCGGCACCTGGACCAGTCGGTCGCGCGACTGAACGGCGATTATCCCGGCTTGCATTTCGCGCCCGTATGCGCCGACTTCATGACCATCGAGACGCTGCCGCCGGTCGTTGCATCGGCCCGCCGCCGCATCGGCTTCTTCCCCGGCTCGACCATCGGCAATCTCGAGCCGTGGGAAGCAGCGGCCTTCCTGCGCCGGGCCCGCCGGATGGTCGGCGACGATGGCGCCATGGTGATCGGCATCGATCTCAGGAAGGACGCTGGGATGCTGCATGCCGCCTACAACGACGGCGCCGGCGTCACGGCGGCCTTCACGCTCAACCTGCTGCGACGTATGAACCGCGAACTCGACGGCAACTTCAATTTTGCCGCCTTCGAACACGACGCGTCCTACAATCCCGACCTCGGCCGCATCGAGATCTACTTCCGCTCGCTGCGCGACCAGTTGGTGACGGTGGCGGGGCGCAGCTTCGCTTTCTCGGCCGGCGAGCGGGTTCACACCGAATATTCCTACAAATACGACCCCGCCCAGTTCGCCGCCGCCGCATCGGAGGCAGGCTTTCGCCTGGCCCAGACCTGGACCGATCCGGCCGAAATGTTCGCGGTTACCTGGCTGGTTGCTGGCTAAAGCTAGGCTGAATAGGCCCCAAAAGAGCAACCCGCCCCCGGGGCAAGCCCAGGGGCGGGTTTAAAGGTTCACCCGGTGGATGGCTTCGCAGAGCGGGGGCAGGGCGAAGCCGTAGGCGAACTGAGGTACTCCCCGCCAGTTGGACAGGATTGGCAGTAGATTAAGCTACAGTCTGGGCCTGCCGACCGGGTTTCACCTTACGCTCGTTACGCTGCCAGGGCTGTCGGGTGAAGGTCCGGGCGTAAGCCCGGGCCGCAAGCCGACAGCCGGTTTCGATATATCCTGACGGGCGTCTCGCCGCCATGCGCGGCATGAGGGCGCCGGTGATTGTAGAAGATCACCCAGTCGCCGATCCCCTGACGAGCCTCGCGACCGCCCGAGAAGGCGTGCAGATAAACGCACTCGTACTTCAACGAGCGCCACAGCCGCTCGATGAAGATGTTGTCGAGGAACCGGCCGCGGCCATCCATCGAGATGCGCACTCCGGCCTCTTTCAATCGCTGCGTCCATGCCCACGACGTGAACTGGCTGCCCTGGTCGGTGTTGAAGATCTCCGGTCGGCCATGGCGGGCCAACGCCTCATCCAGCGCATCGACGCAGAACTGCACGTCCATGGTGTTCGACAGACGCCATGCCAGAACCTTGCGGCTCCACCAGTCCATGATCGCCACCAGATACAGGAAGCCCTTCGCCAGTGGGATGTAGGTGATGTCGGCGCACCACACCTGGTTGGGCCGGTCGATGCGGATGCCCCGCAGCAGATACGGGTAAAGCTTGTGCCCCTTGGCGGGAATGCTGGTCCGCGGTTGCCGGTAGATCGGCATAAACCCCATCAGCCGCATCAGGCGGCGAACCCGCTTGATGTTTACCGGATGTCCTGCAGCCTGCAGATGCCACGTCATCTGCTGCGCACCGTAGAACGGTGTCTCCAGGAACTGACGATCGATCTCGGTCATCAGCTCAAGGTTCTTCGCGCTCTCGCCTCGCGGCACATGATAGAACGTCGAACGGCCGATCGACGCCAGCCGGCACTGCTGGACGATCGACAGCGTGGGGTGATCAGGCTGGATCATCGCTTTGCGCTCCTGCCGGGGAGCAGACGCAGCCCTCGTTCCAAAAAATCCCGTTCCACCGTCTCGCCGCTGTTTACAGCGGCTGGCTCGCCGATCTTGGCGTGCAGCTCCTTGACCTGAGCGGCATCCGCCTCCGGCTCCGCATGGCTGCGGCCACGCTGGAAGATGTCCGTCGCTCCTTCGAGCAACGCCTTCTTCCATTGATGGACCATCGTCGGGTGGACGCCAAAACGGCTCGCCAGCTCCGTAACCGTCTGCTCGCCCTTCAGGGCCTCCAGCGCGACCCGTGCCTTGAACTCGGGCCTGTGCTGCTTGCGCTTCGTCATCGCCAATCTCCTCTCCTTGAAGATCAGCAGACACCCTCGCCGTAGCTTACGTCACTGTCCGATTTGCGGGGAGTACCTCAGTGCAATGATGACCTTTCGCGCTTGCCTTATTAGGACGGCGCTCGCTCTCACGTTCGCCTTTCCGGCCGCTGCCTTGGCCCAGACCGTCACCGACGGCGACACGCTCAAGCTCGCTGGCATGACCTATCGGCTGTGGGGCATCGACGCCCCGGAAACAAAGCAAGTCTGCGCCGATGGCTGGCCTACTGGCATCGAGGCGACGAAATACATTCGCGAGTTGATCAGCAATCGAGAGGTGGC
>CAMDQJ010000002.1 GCA_945905835.1 Asaia bogorensis | reverse complement strand
GAGTGCGGCATTGAGCACCGTCAGAACCTGATTGGCCAGCGCCGCCGGATCGAGCGGCTTGGTGACGGCCATGGTGTTGCCGAGATTGGGCACGGGAAAATTGTTCTGGGCGTTGATGAGGTCGCGGATCACCGAGATCGGCGTATTGTTGCCGCCGCCCCAGGCACACTTGACGATAAATTCGTGGACGAAAGTCCAGGCGCGCAGCTCGGGGTCGTAGTCGGCCGAATAGAGCTGGGTGGGCAGCGGCAGCGCCGCCGGGAACGACGGCGGCGTCAGCTTGCAGAAATCCTCGGTGTTGAAGCGCGGACTGCCGCCGCCGCCTCCACCACCCGCCGAAGCGCCGAGATTGAGGTTGAGGTTGAGATTGAGGTTGTCGGTCTTGACTGGCATGCGTCCCCCCGGTTCGCCGGCACGCAGGGCGCCCCGCCCCACGGGGCGCGCTTGCGGCGAGACGATAGAGTAGCCCTTGCAGGGAAGACCGCAACCGGGGCGCCGACCGCACGAACCGCGATTTGGCCGGGATTCGACCGAAAATGACAGACAGGTTGCAGCTTTCTGCCGGGCGCTTCCGGCGGAAGCCCGCTGTGATAGGGTGGCGCATGGCTCGCAGACACGTTGCCGCGGCGATCGCCGACAAGGATTACGGCAACCGCCGGCTGGTGGTGGTGGCGGCCTTCGACGTCGTGGGATTCAGCACCGTCGTCGAAGCCGACGAGGACAATGCGCTCGCCGCCTGGCGTGTGCTCCGGCGCGAGATCGATCCGATGATCGCGCGCGGCGGCGGCCGCATCTTCAAGTCCCTGGGCGACGGGCTGCTGGTCGAATTCAGCAGCCCGGTCGAGGCGACGCGCACGGCGCTCGGCGTCCAGGCCGCGGTGGCGGCGATGCCGCCGACCCGCGACATCCGCCTCGAACTGCGCTGCGCCATCCACATGGGCGACGTGATCGTCGATGGTTCGGACCTGCTGGGCGACGGCATCAACATCGTGTCGCGGCTGCAGGACCATGCGCCGGTCGGCGGCGTGCTGGTCTCGGCCGCGGTCATGGACCTGATCAGCGGCCGCATCGAGGCGCCGATCGACGACATGGGCATCCTCAAGCTCAAGAACATCAGCCGCCCCGTGCATGCCTACGGCGTCGGCGCCGGCGTGCGGCCGAGTTCGGTGGTGGCGATCGACAGCTTCCAGCGCCGCCGGCCGTCGATCGCGGTGCTGCCCTTCACCGACCAGTCGGGCGAGACGGTGAACTCGTATTTCAGCGACGGGCTGGTCGAGGACATCATCTCGGCGCTGTCGTGCCTGCCCGAGCTGATCGTGATCTCGCGCACGTCGGTGCTGCGCTATCGCGGCACGGTGCTGGATCCACGGCAAATCCGCCGCGACCTCGGCGTGCGCTACATGCTGTCGGGCAGCGTGCGCCGGGCGGGCACCAAGGTGCGGCTGTCGGCCGAGCTGGCGGATTGCGAGAGCGGCACGACGATCTGGAGCGACCGCTTCGCCGGCGAGGCGGCCGACCTGTTCGACCTTCAGGACGAGCTGTCGGCCAAGGTGGTGGCGACGATTACGCCGCAGGTCCAGGAGGCCGAACTCCGGCGCGTGCTGCGCAAGCGGCCGGAGCGCATGGATGCCTACGAGTACGTGCTGCGCGGGCTCGACCTGCTGTACCGCTTCGACGACGACCAGTTCGTGCAGGCGATGCCGTTGTTCCAGCGCGCCATGCAGCTCGACCCGAGCTATGCCACGGCGCACGCGCTGGCCGCGGACTGGTACAGCGTGCGGATCAACCAGGGGCTCTCGCCCGATCCCGAGGCCGACTTCCGCGAGGCCGAGCGGCTGTCGCGGCTGGCGCTGACGCTCGACCGGTTCGACCCGCGCGCGCTGTCGCTGTGCGGCCATGTGCGCGCCTTCTCGTTCCGCGACTTCGACCAGGCGATCGAGCTGTTCGACCGGGCGCTGGCGGCCAACCCCAGCTCGGCCATCGCCTGGATGCGCAGCAGCCCGACCTTCAGCTACATCGGCGAGACGCGCGAGGCGCGGCGGCGCGCCGACATCGGGCTCCGCCTGTCGCCGCACGACGCGCACGTGTTCTACAGCTACTCGATCGTGGCGCTGGCGGGCTATGCGGCGGGCGATTATCCCGACGCCATCGCCTGGGCGCGACGGTCGGCGGCACTCAATCCGCGCTTCGCGCCGAACCTGCGATTTCTGGCGGCCAGCTTGGCGGCCAACGGGCAGATCGACGAGGCGCGGCAGGTCAGCCGCGACCTGCTCGGCGTCGATCCCAAGTTCAGCGCCTCGCGCTTCGCCCAGGCCTATGCCTTCCGCGACGCCGCGAAGCGCACGTTGTTCGCCGATCACCTGATGCTGGCCGGGCTGCCGAAATAGGCCTGCTTACTGCGCCGCCTTGATCCGCTCCTCCAGCAGACCGCGGATCGGGGCGTCGGCGGGCAGCAGGGCGAGGAGCGTGTTCCAGCGGCGGAGCGCTCCCGGCTTGTCGCCTGACGCGAACGCGGCGGCGCCGAGATAGAAGAGCGCGAGCGCGTTCCGGGGTTCGGCCTTCTCCAGCCGCTCCAGCACGGCGACGGCGGCAGGCGGTGGTGCTTCGCCGGGCTTGAGCTGGCGGACATGGGCCTCGGCCCAGTCGGTGAGCGTCCGCGTGTCGAGGGGGCCGAGCGCATCGGCCCTGGCATAGGCATCGGCCGCCTTGTCGTTTTCGCCCAGCACGCGTCTCGCGTTGGCGAGGCGCAGCCAGCCGGCGCGGTCTCCCGGGCTCTCTTTCAGCCTGGCGTCGAGACCCTCGACCATGCCGCGGATCGCCTCCTGGCGCTGCGCGGGGTCGAGACTCTGCATCGCCTCGACCTGGTCGCGGGTAGGAACAGGCATCCCCGCCGCGCGTGATACGCGCGCGATCTCGGCGCGCAGCATCGACAACCAAGGCGCATCGGGCGGGCTTTTGGCCTCAAGCGCCTGCCAGCGCGCGACGGCGGCTTTCGAGTCGCCGCTCTGGGCCTCGTGCAGGCCGAGATAGTAGGCGGCGCGTGGGTTGTCGGGCCGCAGCGCGAGCGCGCGGGTGAGCGCCTCGACGGCGGCGGGGGTGACGGTGCCGTCGGCCTCCAGCACCAGCGCCTCGCCCAGCTCGGCGAGCGCCTCGGGGTCCTCGGGGTTTTCGGCGAGCCGCGCGCGGGCCTCGGCCAACATGCGTTCGGCGGTGATGGGTTCGTTGGGATTCGGGTGGTCGAGGGCGGGCCTAGTGGCGAAGGGCGCAGCCGGCAGGCCGGGGCGGCCGACATTGAGATAGACGCCCAGCGCCAGCAGCGGGATCAGCAACGCGAGTGCGGGCGGCAGGAAGCGATGGAGCGTCGCGGAATCCCGGGGCGCCGCGGCATCGCTGGCGTTGGCGGCGCTGAGGATCCGGCGCTCGACTTCGATGCGCGCGGCGGCAGCGTCGGCCTCGGAGACCGTGCCATCGGCGCGCGTGCGCTCGATCTCGGCCAGCTGGTCGCGGTAGATCGCGAGCGCGCTGTCCAGCCGCTCGGTGCGCTTCTCGGTCGTGCGCAGCAGCGGCACCAGCAACGCGCCGACCGTCGCCGTGGTGAGAAGGGCGAGGAGGAATTCCAGCATGATCGCTAGCCCACCCTTCGAGACGCGTCCTGCGGACGCTCCTCAGGGTGAGGTTTTTCGCGAAAGTCCTCATCCTGAGGAGCGGCGCGTAGCGCCGCGTCTCGAAGGATGTGATCCAGGCGATGCCGCTCCTCTTCATCGAGCGGCTCGGGCGGCGGGATCGGCTTGCGCCGGCGTGCCGCGATCAGAAGCAAGCCACCGGCCACGATGAGGACGATCGGCCCGCCCAGCCACAGCACCCAGGTACCCGCCTTGAACGGCGGCTTCAGCAGCACGTAGTCGCCGTAGCGCGCGACCATGTAGGCGAAGACCTGCTCGTCCTTGTCGCCGGCGCTGAGCCGCTCGCGCACGGCCCGGCGCATGTCGCGCGCGACTTCGGCCGCGGAATCGTCGATCGACTGGTTCTGGCAGACGACGCAGCGCAGCGACCGGCCGATGTCGCGGGCGCGCGATTCGAGCGCGGGATCGGGGAGCAGTTCCGACGGTTCGACGGCAAGCGCCGGGAAAGCGAACAGCGCGAGCAAGAAAAGAAGGGCGGCGGCGCGCATCATTTCGCACCCTTCAGGAACGGCAGGATCGTCTCGTTCACGTCGCGCTCGGTGATCGGCCCGCGGAAGTGGCGGCGGACGATGCCTTGGCCGTCAACGAGATAGGTCTCAGGCACGCCGGACAGGCCCCAGTCGAGGCCGGTGCGGCCTTCGAGATCGGCGCCAGCGAACTTGTAGGGATCGCCCAGCCGTTTTAGCCAGGTGGTCGCCTCCGGGGGCTTGTTCTTCCAGGCGACGCCGATGATGACGGCGCCGTCGCGTGTGGCGAGCCGCGTGAACAGCGGATGCTCGGCGAGGCAGGGCGTGCACCAGCTCGCGAAGAAATTCACGATTGTTGGTTTGCCGGTTCGGAGCAGTGCATCGGTGAGCGGCGGCTCGCCGTCGCGCAGCGCCTTCACTTCCAGGCGCGGCGCCGGGCGGCCGACCAGCACCGAGCCGATCGACGCGGGATCGCGGCCAGCCAGCAGCGACCAGGCGAAGAACCCCGCCATCAGCGCCAGCGTCGCCAGCGGCAAGAGGAAGAGGAGCCGACGGTTCATTCGGCGGGTTGCGCCGCGACGGGGCGCCGTGCCCTCTTGCCACCCTGAGGGGCGCCGATCCGGAGGCGGCGGTCGGAGAGCGAGACGAAGCCGCCGAGCGCACAGAGCGCGGCGCCGAGCCAGATCCAGGGGGCGAGCGGATTGTAATAGAGACGGATCACCCAACCGTTGGCCGCTTCGCCCTCGCCCAGGGTCGCGTAGAGATCGCGCAGCAGATTGGTGTGGATCGCCGTCTCCGCCACCTGGCGGCGCTGCACCGTGAACAGACGGCGCTCGGGCGCCAGCACAGTGTAGGGCTTGCCGCCGACGCTGACGGCCAAAGTCGCGCGCTCAGCGATGTAGTTGGGGCCCTGCAGGGACTCCATCCGCTCCAGTTTTATGTCGAAGCCGTGGAAGGCGGCGCGATCGCCGGGCTTCATGGTCTGCATCAGCTCGCTGTTCCAGGCGCCGGTGCCGACGGCACCCAGCACGATGACGCCCATGCCGGCGTGCGCGATGGTCATGCCGAGGAAAGCACGCGGCAGGGTGCGTAGGCGGCCATTGCGCACGCGCTCAACGAATCCCGTCAGGCTGCCGGCGATCAGCCAGACGCCGAAACCGAAAGCGATCGCGGCGAGCGTGGCGCGGCTGTCGATCACCGTGGCGGCGACGATGGCCGCCATGATCGACACGATGAAGGCCAGGCGCAGTTTCAGCAGCGCCGGCCAGATCTCGGCGCGTTTCCAACTGAGGAACGGGCCGACGCAAAGTGCTGCAAACAGCGGCGCGCAGATCGGCACGAAGGTGGCATTGAAGAACGGCGGGCCGACCGAGACCTTGCTGCCGGTGAGCAGGTCGAGGAACAGCGGGTAGAGCGTGCCCAGCAGCACCGTGGCGGCGAGTGTGCAGAGCAGCAGGTTGTTCAGGATCAGCGCGCCCTCGCGGCTGACGGGCTGATAGAGGCCGCCGCCCTGCAGCTTCGGCGCGCGCCAGGCGAAGAGCGCGAGGCCGCCGCCGGTGACGAACAGGAGGAAGCCCAGGATGTACATGCCGCGCGCCGGGTCCTGGGCAAAAGCGTGCACCGAGGTGAGCACGCCGGAGCGCACGAGGAAGGTGCCGAGCAGCGACAGCGAGAAGGCGAGGATGGCTAAAAGGACCGTCCAGCTCTTCAGCGAATCGCGCTTCTCGACGACGATGGCGGAGTGCAGCAGCGCGGTGCCCGCGAGCCACGGCATCAGCGAGGCGTTCTCGACCGGATCCCAGAACCAGAAGCCGCCCCAGCCGAGGATGTAGTAGGCCCACCAACTGCCGAGCGCGATGCCGAGCGTCAGGAAGCACCAGGCGGCGAGCGTCCACGGCCGCACCCAGCGCGCCCAGGCGGCGTCGACTCTTCCTTCGAGCAGGGCAGCGATGGCGAAGGCGTAGGTGACCGAGAAGCCGACATAGCCGAGGTAGAGCAGCGGCGGATGGAAGGCGAGGCCCGGGTCCTGCAGCAGCGGGTTGAGGCCGTTGCCGTCGAGCGGCGGCGGCGAGACGCGCTCGAACGGGTTCGAGGTGAAGAGCAGGAAGGCCAGGAAGCCCAGGCCAATCAGCGCCTGGATGGCGAGCACCCGCGCACGGAGTGTATCGGGGAGACCGGCACCGAAGATCGCGACGGCGGCACCGAAGAGGGCGAGGATCAGCGCCCACAGGAGCATCGATCCCTCGTGGTTCCCCCACACGCCGGAGACCTTGTAGAGCAGCGGCTTGGCGGAGTGCGAGTTGGCGACGACGTTGGCGACGGAGAAGTCTGAGGTGACGTAGGCCTGCGTCAGCGCACCGAAGGCGACGATGACGAGCAGCGCCTGCGTGAGCGCGGCGGTTCTTCCCAAATCCATGAGCCTGATGTCGCCGCGCGACGCGCCGAGCAGCGGCAAGGTCCCTTGCACCAGCGCGACAGCCAGCGCGAGGACAAGAGCGAAGTGGCCCAGCTCCGGTATCATGTCTTCCGGACCGCGGGCCTCTGGCCCGCCTCATGAGCGAGCCGGAGGCTCGCGGTCCACTCGAGCATGATGCTCACTTCTTCCCGTCTTTCCACTGCCCGCTGTCCTTCAACGCCTTCGCGACTTCCGGAGGCATGTAGTTTTCATCATGCTTCGCCAGTATCTCGCGCGCAGCAAATACACCGTCAGAACCGAGCGACCCCTCCGCCACCACGCCCTGCCCCTCGCGAAACAGATCGGGCAGCAGGCCGCGATAGACGACGTCGACCGTCTTGTTGGTGTCGGTCACCTTGAAGCGCGTGACCTGGCCATCCGGAGATTTTGTGACGCTGCCGGCTTCGACCAGCCCGCCCATGCGGAAGCGGCGCTCCGGCGGGATTTGCTTCTCGGCGATCTGCGTCGGCGAATAGAAGAAGACGATGTTGTCGCTGAGCGCCGTCAACACCAGCGTGGCGGCACCGCCCAGCACGGCGACCGAACCCAGGACCAGCCACAGGCGCTTGCGCTTGGGAGTCATCGTTTTCTGTCCAATCCACGTGCGGAAAGTTCACGGCGCACGCGGCTCCGGGCGGCGAGCGAGGAGATCAGCAAGCCGCCCAGGATGACCAGCGCCACCAGATAGGCCGACATGACGTAGACCGCGTGGTTGCTCACGATTGCGGCTCCGCATTCTCGAGCCGGCGGCGGTCGATCTCGGTGTCGGTGCGCAGCAGCACCAACAGCACGAACAGCAGCAGCAGCGTAGCGGCCATCCAGAGCAGCGGGATCAGGATCGAGGGGTGGATGCTGGGGCCGCCGAGACGCGCCACCGAGGCGGGCTGGTGCAGCGTGTTCCACCAGTCGACGGAGAATTTGATGATCGGCAGGTTGATGACGCCGATCAGCGCCAGGATGGCGGCGGCGCGATCGCCGCGCTCCGGCTCGTCATAGGCGCGGCTCAAGGCGATGTGGCCGAGATAGAGGAAGAACAGCAGCAGCATCGAGGTCAGCCGCGCGTCCCATACCCAATAGGCGCCCCACATCGGCCGGCCCCACAGCGAGCCGGTGATGAGGCAGATCGCGGCGAAGACCGCACCGACCGGCGCCGAGGCGCGCGCCATCAGCGCAGCCAGTGGATGGCGCCACACCAGCAGCGCTGCACCCAGTGCGGCCAACAGCGCGTAGCCTGCCATCGACAGCCAGGCCGACGGCACATGCACGAACATGATGCGCACGGTCTCGCCCTGCTGGTAGTCGGGCGGCGAGGCGATCAGTGCCAAGTAGACGCCGATGCCCAGCAACACCGCCGTCATGATCGACAGCGGCAGCAGGACCGACGCGGTGAAGCGGCGGAAGCGGGCGGGGTTGGCGAGGAAGTGCAGGCTGGCCACGGCGCTATCCTCTCTATTCGCCAGGCATTGTCTATTCGCCTGCTTGCCGCAAGGCGACGGCGATCGCCCAGGGTGTCGTCGCCAGCGCCACCAGTGCCAATGCGGCCAATAGACCGAGAAGGCCGGCAAAGCCCTCTCCGGTGAGGGCGGCTTCGACCGCCGACGTGCCGAATATGAGAGTCGGCACGCACAACGGCAGGGCGAGCAGCGCCAGCAGCGCGCCGCCGCGGCGCGCGCCCAGGGTCAGCGCCGCGGCGAGGCCGCCGATCAGCGACAGGGTCGGCGTGCCGACCAGCAGGGTGAGGGTAAGCGCCCAAAGACCGGTGGCAGGCAGGCCGAAGGCAAGGCCGAGCACGGGCGCCAGAAGGGCAAGCGGCAGGCCGGTGACGATCCAGTGCGCGGCGCATTTGGCGAGTGCGGCGAGTTCGAGCGGCCACGGCGCCAGCAGCAGAAGATCGAGGCTGCCGTCGTCGTAGTCGGCGGCGAACAGCCGTTCGAGCGACAGCATCGCGGCAAACAGTGCTGCGCACCACAGCGCGCCCGCCGCGATGCGCGCGAGCAGGTTGGTTTCGGGGCCGACGCCGAGGGGAAAGAGCGCGGTCGCCACGGTGAAGAAGGCAAGCGCGACGGCGACGTCGCCCGGCCGCCGCCAGATCAGCCGCAGGTCGCGTGTCATCAGGGAGACGAAGCGGTTCAAGCGAGTTCCAGCGATCGACTACCCGCGACGTCGAGCGCCGCATGAGTCGCGGCGACGACGAGGCCGCCTTTGGCGAGATGAGCCGCGAGGGCGGCACGCAACGCGCCTTGTGCCGGTGCGTCGAGGGCGTTGAGCGGTTCGTCGAGAAGCCAGACGTCGGCTTTACACAACTTTACGCGCGCCAAGGCGGCGCGGCGGCGCTGGCCAGCGGAGAGGGCACGGGCCGGACGGTCGGCGAGAGCTAAGAGGTCAAATGCGTCGAGGGCTTCGGTGATCCGTGCAGGTGACGGGGACGTGCCGGAGCGCAGGGCTTCGGCGGCGGCGAGGTTTTCGCCGAGGGAGAGATCGCCCTTGAGGCCGTCGCTGTGGCCGAGCCAGGCGAGGCGGCCGAGCCAGGCGTCGCGGTCGGCGGCGATGCTTTCACCGTGCCAGCGGATTTCGCCGGCATCGCTCGGCACCAGCAGGGCGAGCGCGCGCAACAGGGTGGTCTTGCCGCTGCCGTTGCGGCCGGTGAGGGCCAGCAACTCGCCGGCAGCCAGTTCGAAGGAGGCGCCGTCGAGCACGCGTCGGCCGCCGCGGCGGACGGACAGATCTTTGATCGAAAGGTCGGGGGCCCCCATGCCGCGTGGTCGTAGCACAAAAGAAAAAGGCCGCCCCCCCCTCTCGGGGGAGAATGAGAGGACGGCCTGAACGCCTCCGAAGAGGCTAGAACGTGGCCTTTGGGGGGAACCACGTTCGGGGGAGATACAAGGCAGGACATGGAGCCGACGCGTGGCCGTCGCTAGACCCAAATAGGGCATTTATGTGATTTCTCGCGGCGCGGGAAATCACATGGCGGGCGGCAGCGCGTTCACACGCGCGGGAGCCCGCGCGAAGCAGAATTGATATGAATCAAATGGTTAGACAGAAGAGCTCTTGTCTATTCTGAACCGTGGCCACCTAATGCTTAGGCGCGAGAGCGTCTATGCATATGGATCGGCCGCATCCCGCATTCCGTCACCCAGGAACTGATAGGCGAGGATCACCAGGATCACCGGCACGACCGGCAGCATCAGCCACCAGTTCACGGCAACGACATTGATATCGGTCGCCTCGTTCAGCAGCACGCCCCACGAGGTGATCGGCGGACGCAGGCCGAGGCCGAGGAACGACAGCGCCGTCTCGGCGAGAATCATCGACGGGATCGAGAGCGTCGCCGAGGCGATGAGATGGCTCATGAAGCCCGGCAGCAGGTGGCGGCCGATGATACGCTTGGGCTTGGCGCCCATGAGCTGGGCGGCCAGCGCATAGTCTTCCTCGCGCAACGACAGCAGCTTGGAGCGCACGGCGCGGCCGAGACCCGGCCAGTCGAGCAGCGCCAGGATCAGCGTGATGCCGAAATAGATCAGCAGCGGCGACCACGTCACCGGCAGCGCCGCCGACAGCGCCAGCCACAGCGGCAGATGCGGGAAGCTCTTCAGGATCTCGGTGATGCGCTGCACGACATTGTCGACCCAGCCGCCGTAATAGCCGGCGAGGCCGCCCAGGATCAGCGCCAGGGTGAAGGAGAGTGCAATGCCGATGATGCCAATGGTGAGCGAGATGCGCGCGGCATAGACGATACGGCTGAACATGTCGCGGCCGAGACGATCGGTGCCGAGCAGGAAGAAGGTGCCGTCCTTCGGCGGACAGACGAGATGGAAGGTGCCCTCGACCATGCCCCAGAACTCGTAGGGCTCGCCGCTGCAGAAGAAGCGAAGCTGCTGCGGCTTGCTGGTGTCGTCGGTATAGACGCGCTGCAGCGTGTCGAGGTCGCGCTCCATCTTGAGGCCGTAGACGAAGGGCCCGAGGAAGCTGCCCTCGTGGATGAGATGGATGCCCTGCGGCGGCGCGAAGATGTATTTGGCGTGGCGCGAGTGCAGGTCGTAGGGCGCGATCCATTCGCTGATCAGCGTCGAGAAGTACATCAGCAGCAGGAAGAAGGCGCAGACCACGGCCGGGCGGTGGCGGCGGAAACGCCACCACATCAGCTTCCATTGGCCGGCCATGTAGTATTTTTCCTGGTCGGCGGTCAGCCGCTCGGAAACGTACGGATCCCATGGCTCGCGGCTGACGAAGTGCTCGGTGCGAGGACGCGGCGTGTTGGCGGGCGTATCGGTCATGATCCCGTCCTCACTTGTCGACCTTGCCTTCGAGGCGGATGCGCGGATCGAGGGCGGCCAGCGCCAGGTCGGAGATCAGCATGCCGATCACGGTGAGCGTCGCCACGAACATCAGGAAGGTCGCCGCGAGATTGACGTCCTGCGTCTTGAGCGCGCTCAGCAGCATCGGCCCGGTGGTCGGCAGCGACAGCACGACCGAAACGATGACCGAGCCCGAGATGACGTCGGGCAGCAGACCGCCGATATCGGCGACGAAGGGATTGAGCGCGTGGCGCAGCGGGTACTTGATCAGCAGCTTCATCGGCGGCAGGCCCTTGGCGCGGCCGGTGACGACATACTGCTTCTGCAGCTCGTCGAGCAGGTTGGCGCGCAGGCGGCGGATCATGCCGGCGGTGCCCGACATGCCGATGACGATCACTGGGATGATGAGATGCTGCGACACCGAGACGAACTTGCCCCAGCTGAACGGCTTGTCGATGAACTCCGGATCCATCAAGCCGCCGATCGACAGGCCGAAATAGACCTTGCCGAGATAGAGCAGCACGATGGCGAGCAGGAAGTTGGGAACGGCGAGGCCGATGAAGCCGATGAACGAGGCGACGTAGTCGCCGAGCTGATACTGGTGCGTCGCGGCATAGACGCCGATGACGAACGACACGATCCAGATGAAGGCGATGGTTGTCGATTCCATGATCAGGGTCAGCATCATGCGCTCGCCGATCAGGTCGCCCACCGGCACGGTGTCCTGGCACGACAGGCCGAAATCCCAGTGGAAGACGCCGGTGGCCCACTGCAGATAGCGATGCCACAGCGGCTGATCGAGGCCATAGAGGGAGCGCAGCTCCTCGGCGCGCTTCAGCGCATCGGCATCGCCGCGCGACAGTAGCTCGTCGATCTGCGAGGTCACGCAGTCGCCGGGCGGCAGGTCGATGATGATGTAGACCAGGATGCTGATGATGATCAGGGTCGGGATCATCAGTAGCACGCGGCGGGCAATGTAGACCAACATGGCTCAGAGACCCCCAGGTGCTGCGCGCACGAAATGGCCGGGCGTCACTTCCAGCCACTCGAGCGGCTTGGCGCCGGTATCGGTATAGGGCTCCGGCCACATGGCGGGAATCGACGCCTTGCCCTCCATCAACGCGCGCAGGTCAAGGCGATGGTCGGGATCGGGATCGGGCACCGCCGAAAGCAGCGCCTGCGTGTAGGGATGGATAGGATTGCGGAATAGCTCGCCCGAGGGCGCGAGTTCGACCAGCCGGCCGGCGCACATCACGGCGATACGGTCGGCGATGTAATCGACCACCGCGAGATTGTGGCTGATGAACAGATAGGTGAGGCCAAGTTGGCTCTGCAAGTCCTTCAGGAGATTGAGGATCTGCGCCTGGATCGACACGTCGAGCGCCGAGACCGGCTCGTCGCAGATCACCATGTCGGGACGCAGCGCCAGCGAGCGCGCGATGCCGATGCGCTGGCGTTGGCCGCCCGAGAAGGAATGCGGATAGCGGTTGAGGAAGCGGCGGTCCAAACCGACCATTTCCAAGAGTTCGCTCACCATCTCGCGGCGATAGGCCTCGTCGCCGATGCCATGGATGACCAGCGGCTCGACCAGAATGTCGTAGACCGTCATGCGCGGATTGAGCGATCCGAACGGGTCCTGGAAGATGAACTGCAGCTTGGTGCGGAAGCGGTCGAGGTCGTTGCCCTTGAGCGCCAGCACGTCGATCTTCCTGCCCCAGTCGTCGAACACGATGCCGCCGCCCGCCGCCTTGAGCGCCGGATCGGCCGAGATGGCGCGCATCAGGATCTTGCTGAGCGTGGTCTTGCCGCAGCCCGATTCGCCCACTAGGCCCAGGCACTCGCCGCGGCGGACGTCGAAGCTCACGTCGTTCACCGCCTTGATCTCGCGGGCGTGGCCGCCGCCCAGCATCGATTCGAGGAAGGTCTCGGCCTTGCGCACGCTGTAGGTCTTGAAGAGGTGTTTCACCTCGAGCACCGGCGCGGCCGGATCGAAGTTGGGCGTCGGCGTGACCGGCGTCTTTTCCTTCAGCAGGTGGCCGGTCGCCGCGGTGATCTCGCGGATCGGCACCAGCCGCTCGCCCGGCGCCATGTCAAAGCGCGGCACGGCATGCAGCAGCGCCTTCAGGTAGGGATGCTGCGGATCGCGATAGACCTCGTGCAGGTCGCCGGCCTCGACGACCTTGCCGCGATACATCACCACCATGTCGTCGGCCATGTTGGCGACGACGCCGAGATCGTGGGTGATCATCAGCAGCGCCATGCCCAGCTCTTTCTGCAGATCCTTGATGAGCTGCAGGATCTGGGCCTGGATGGTGACGTCGAGCGCCGTGGTCGGCTCGTCGGCGATCAGCAGCACCGGCCGGCAGACCAGCGACATCGCGATCATGGCGCGCTGGCGCAGGCCGCCCGAGAGCTCGAAGGGATAGGTCCGCAGCGCCCGCTTGGGATCGGGGAAGCCGACCATGCGCAGCATGTCGAGCGTCAGGGCATCCGATTCGGCGCGGCTGAGCTTGCGGCCGGACAGCGCTGCCGCCTCCTGGATCTGATCGCCCAGCGTATGGATGTTGCTGAGACGGCTGCCGCCACCGCCACCGCTGCCGGGGAGGGCGCCGATGTCGCCGTGCAGCTGCACCGCCTCGCCGATCTGGTCGCCCACGGTGTGGAGCGCCGACAGCGAGGTCATCGGCTCCTGGAAGATGATGGAAATGCGCCCGCCGCGGATCGAGCGCATCACCGGACCAGAACGGTCGAGCTTGGCGATGTCGATCGGATTGCCGATGGTGCGCGGATCGTCGAACAGGATCCTGCCGGACGGGATGGTGGCGTTGCGCGGCAGCAGGCCCATGATCGCCTGGCTGCACACCGACTTGCCCGAGCCCGATTCGCCGACCAGCGCCAGCGTGCCGCCCTGCGGGATGGCGAAGGAGACGTTGTCGACGGCGCGCAGCACGCCTTCGTGGACGCCGAACTCGATCGTCAGGTTCTCGACGCTCAGCAGATCGCTCATGCCACCGGTTCCTGGCCTGCCACCGTAATACCCATCGAACGCAGATTGGCGCGCGTTGCCAGGCTGAGCTCGAGCTTGGCCGCCACGGCGGCGCGCGCGGCCCGCTCGGCGATGTCGTGGAAGCCGTCGAGCGTTGAATCGACCTTGACCAGGCGGGCGCCCGCCGAGCCGACGCTGAGCTGCATCCAGCCGTCGGTGCGGTCGCGCTTGGTCGAGAAGTAGCTGAGCTTCATGCGGTCGAGCCGCGACCACTCGACCAGGGTGCCGGCTGGTCCGTCGGCGCACAGCGTCTCGTCGCTCAGCACATAGCGCGTGTGCTGGCGAAGCGCGGTGCGCAGCGCGAACAGCAGGAACAGGATCAGGCCGCCGGCGAGCACGGCGCCCAGCCAGTGGTTGACCTCGACAACAAGCAGGGGCGCGCCGCACAACAGGGCGCCTGCGAGGGCCCGGCCGTAATCCGCCATCAAGCTGGCCTGAGGATAGCGCAAGTCGGCTGACGTCAAGCGCGCGCCTCCCGTGACGCGAATAGCTCGTGCGCCGGCAATATTTTTATGCCTGGCGTCGTTGTGGCTCTCCCCCATAGCGACTTTAGGAAATCCCAACCCTGTTCGTCCATGACAAGATGATGGCTGAGAACCCCCACGGGTTCGCGGGAATCAGTGCGCGCGCGTGTTAGCGCCTGTACAAGCTGGCTCAACGCGGCGCTTTCGCCGACAAAACCGCGACCGCGCTTCCAATCGATCAAATCCACGTGCGTGTTTACCTGGCGCAGGCCACGCACAGGTTCGGGCCGCTGCCGCGCGCCGAACGCCGACAGGCCGCGATAGCCGATTTCCGGCAAGATTGGAACGAGCAAGGGTGCGATTCGATTCCATGGCGGCACCATGACGGCAAGCGCGCGCGAAGCAAACAGGCGTTCGAGCGCCAGCCAGCCGGTGCCGAGCTCGCCCAGCACCAGCATGGCGGGCCGATGGGGCCCGAGCTCCATCTTCTTCTCGGTGGCGCTGGCGTGATTGGTATGGGCGTAGCCGTGCTGAAGCACGTCGACACCCGCTTCATGCGCGAGGCGTGTGGCGAGCGCCTCGGTCGCGCTCGCTGGCACGACGGCGAGCGCTAGTGGCGCGCCGCTGTCCTTCTGGATTTTCAGCAAGCGGTCGAGTTCGGGCGTCGCGTCGATTGCGTCATCGTCGCGCCACCACAGCTCGGCGCTGTGGCCTAGATCGCGCCAGCGCGCGATCTCCTCGTCGAAGGCGGCCCAGGATGTCATGACGCCTGCCTCAGCAGCCCGGCCGTCGCCGCTCCGCCATTGGCGTCGCAGCGTGGAAAACTGCGGATCGAACGCCCCGCCAGCGCGCGTTCGACGGCGGCGGCCAGTCGCGATCCGTCGAGTTGGTTTTCCGGCACCATCTGGATCATGCCACGCCTGGCCAGGATTTCGGCGCGCCGCGTCTGCTCGGTCTCGCGATCCGTGGCGAAGGGCACGATGACGGCGCGGTCGGCGAAGGCGAGCGTTTCGATGACGGTGTTGTAGCCGCCCTGGGAGATCGAGAGCGTGGCGTTCTTCAAAAGGGTCGGGAAATCGGCGCGCGCCGGTTCGACAATGACGCCCTCTCCGGCGTCCAGCGTTGTCCGCATATTGCTGCCGACGAGCAGTCGCCACGTCAGATCCTTGAGCGATGTCAGCGGCCGGGCCGCGATGGCAGCCCGCAACAACGGTTCACCGACCGCGCCGCCGCCGGCGGAGACGATCACTTCGCCCTTGCCTGCGTCGCCCTGCGGCTGGCGCGACAGGTCGGTATCGACGACGTAGCCGGTATAGTGCGCACGATCCTTGATGCGGTCCCATGCCGCGAAGCTCTTGTCGAAGCTTACGAGATTGGGATCGGCGTGGATCAACACCGAATCGAAATACCGATCGAACCAACCGACCATTTCGTCGATGCGTTCGGCACTTGCCGATTCGCGCACGACATCGCGCACCGACGAGACGATCCGCGGCCTGGGCTGCAACGCCGCGGCGGCCTGGACCAGCGGCAGCAACTCCGAGCGTAGCTGCGTGCGGCCGAAGGGAAACTGCTCGGTCATCACGATGTCCGGCGCTTCGCTCTGCAGCAGGGCCAGCAGTTCCTGCGAGCGACGGTCGCGAAAAGCCTCGTCGACGGGCGTGCCGTCGAGATGGCCCAGCACCTTCAGCTTGTCGTCGATGGCACGGACCGGCGGAAGCTGATGGAAGCGGGCCGCGCCCAGATCGAGGTTTGCGCTCGGCGCGCCACCCGACACCAGCAGCACGTCGAAACCGTTGGACGCCAGGGCGCGGGCAAGCGTCGCGGCGCGGCGCAGATGGCCAATGCCCAGAAGGTGCTGGACGTAGAAGAAGACGCGCTTCATGGCGCCGCCACCAACAGCGGCACGTTGGCCTGCACGAGACGCACCGTGCCGTCGCGCTCGGCGGTGAAGACGTGCAGGCAGTCGTCCCGCCAGTCGCCGCGGGTGCCGGCCAGCTGGCGCATGGCGCGGATCACGCCCTTGTGCGTCACCGCGACGGCGGGATGGCCGGCGCGCACCAGCTCGGCGGCCCAGTCGCAAAGGCGCCGCTTCAACTCGGGCGGCGGCTCACCGCCCGGCACGACTCGCACGCGGCGGCGCCGGCGTTCCAGTTCGTCGATCAGCCGGCCTTCCCAGACGCCGAAGCGGACTTCGCGCAGGCGCCGCTCGATCGTGAAGGGTCCCGCCGGCTGCACGAGCGCCGCTGTCTGACGCGCGCGCAGCAGCGGGCTGGCACGGCGCAACCAGGCGTCATAAGGCGCCGGCAGCCGCCAGCGGGCCGCCAGCGCCTTGCCCCGGCGGCTGAGGCCAATGTCGGCCGAACCCTGAAGGCGGCCATTTTCGTTCCAGAGCGTGGGCGCATGGCGCATCAGGGCGAAGGAAACGCTCATCGCAAGCGCCTCAGCGCCGCAGCGAGGGACCGTGCCGCCACGCTGTCGTCGTGCCGCGAAGCGACGCGGTCGAGCGCCGCCGCCGAGAACCGCGCGCGCAGCGTCGCATCGTCGAGCAGGCGGCCGACCGCAGCGGCGAAGGCGCCGGCATCGCCCGGCGGCGTCAACAGGCCGGTCGCACCGTCGGCCACGATGCTGGGCACGCCACCGGTGCGCCCGGCCACCACCGGAAGACCGCTCGCCTGGGCTTCGAGAAAGGCCATGCCAAAGGCTTCGTTGATTGCGGGCCAAAGGTAAAGGTCCGCCTTGGCATAGAACGCCGGCAGGGCCTCGCGCGGCTGCTGGCCGACCAAAGTCACGCGTCCCTTCAGCGGCGCAAACAGCGCCTCGACCTCGGCCCGCGCCGGTCCGTCGCCCACCAGCACCGCCCGCCACGGTCGGTCCTTTAGCCGAACCAGCGCATCGGCCAGCACACGATAGGAGTCGAGCTTGTCGCGGACGCGCATCATGCCGACGCTTAGAAGAACGGGCGCACCGTCATGACCTATCCCTCCCCCGTCAGCGGGGGAGGTGTCAGCCTCATAGGCTTTTTCCTCCTCCGCTGACGGGGGAGGAGAAGGAAGATAGGAGCGCGCGTCGATGAAGGGGGCCAGCTCGACTTGACGTGAAGCTAAAGTGATCCGCGAACGCACGCCTCGCACGTCGTTGGGATTGACCGTCAGCACCAGGTCGGCGGCCGCGAGCGCACGCTCGACGGCGCGATGGCCGAGCCGCCACGGACCGACGGCGCGGCGCGGCGAATGCGAGGCCTCGGCGATGACATAGGGAATGTTCAATGCCCGACTGACGATCGGGCCCAGCCAGTCGGGCTTGCGGTAGTAACAATGGTAGGTGAACCAGAGATCGTAGCGCTCGGGATGGCGCGCCGGCAGCGCGCGCCATTTGGCGATCAGCCGCGCCGCCTGCGTCCGCGCGCGGCGCTCGAGCACGAGATGCGTTACAGGATCGGGCACGCCCGATACGACCAGGCTCTCTTTTGGCGCGACGACACGATGGCCGAGACGTTTCAGCAAGCGACGAAGGCCGCGGCCCATTTCGCGATCGCCCGACGGCACGGCATGGTCGGGCGGCTTGAGCGGCGTGTGCAACAACACGCGCATGCGAGTCACTCGGCTGCGCGCGTCTCTGGAATGGCGATTTGCGGCGCGAGGTTCGCGTTGACCGGCTGGCCGAGCGCTGACGCGATCCAGTCCATGCCGGCTTCGTAGGAAAAGCGCGTGCGCACGATCTCGTTGGCGCGGTCGCCAAATCGGGCGCGCAGGCCGGGATCGCGCGCGAGCTTCTCCAGCGCCGAGGCGAGCTGGTCGGGCGACGCCGGGTCGGCCATCAGGCCGTTGTCGCTGTGCTCGACGAACTCGCCGATGGCGGCGGAACGCGTCGAGACGATGGCCATGCGCTGGTAGCCTGCCTCTTGCAGGACGTTGGGCATGCCTTCCTGGTCGCCGTCGGCCGCGATCTTGCTCGCCAGCACGAAGATGTCGGCGCGCTTGTAGGCGGCGAACACTTCGGCCTGCGGCCGCGCGCCGTGCCAAACGCAACGCTCGGCGATGCCGAGGTTTTGCGCCATCGCCTCGAAGGAATCGCCTAAAACGCCGGCGCCGATATGCTCGAAGCGCCAGTTCAGGTCCTTGGGCAGGCGGGCGAGCGCGTTCAGAAGATCGTCGTAGCCCTTCTTGGCTACGCGCCGGCCGACCGACAGGATGATCACGGGATCGTCAGGCTTGCTGCCGTCGCGGCGCGAATGGCCGTCGGGCGGCGTCGGCAGGTTGGCGAGGTCGAGGCCGTGATAGACCAGCCGCAGGCGGCTCTGGTCGGGCACCAACTGTTTCAGGCGGGCCAGCCCAAAGCGCGTGCAGGTGATCAGCCAGTCGATGTCCAGAAGCTTGGCCTTGAGCTCCCATTCCTGGCTGGTCCAGATGTCCTTGGCATGCGCCGAGGCGCTCCACGGAATGCCGCGCATGAGGGCGGCGTAGCGCGTCGCCGATGACGGCGTGTGGAGGAAATGAGCGTAGAGGCGTTCAATGCCAGCCGGCATTTCCGCCGCCAGCACCATCGCCTGGCCGAAGCGCCTGATGCGGTTGGGCGTGCGGTCGCGCACGAGGTCATGGAGGAAGCGCTGCCGCGCCGTGCGGTAGCCCGGCAGCTTGCGCGCCCGCCACCAGGCGCGCAGCACGCGCATCGGGTCGTTCTTGAGGTACTCCGGCAGGTAGGCGATCGCCGCCTTGACCCTGGCATGCACGGGATGGATCGCCGGATCTGTCGGCAGGCGCAGCGAATAGATCGCAAGCCTGAGCCCGCGCGCCTCCAGCCCCGCCATCTCCTGGGCGATGAAGGTCTCCGACAGCCGCGGCCAGCACTTCACCACGACCGCGACGCGCGCGTCATTTCCGTCAGCCATGGAACACCGATGTCTTAGATTCTGATCCGCACCGCAATGGCGTTGGCCGGCGCGTCGACCGGCGCTGGCGGCGCATCGAGCACGGCGGGACGGCGATGGGGATGGGCGATGCTGCGCGCCACCAGACGGCAGACGTTGGGCAGGCCGTCGAGCAGGCCGGGCACGATGGCGTCGCTCGGCAGGCCCTGCTGCGGCAGCTGGCGCAGCGCCGTCGCCATGACCAGCGGATCGCGGCTGAGGTCGGGGTCGAGCATCTCGATCAGGCTGGCATGACGCGCCGCCTCGGCGCGGATGAGCTGCTCGAGGCGCGGCCGGGTGCGCGGCACGATCACCGCCTTCTTGTCGAACGACAGGATCTCGCAGAACGTGTTGTAGCCGCCCATCGACACCACGGCGGCGGCGCGGTCCATCAGCGCGCCGAGATTGTTGGTGAAGGTGAGCGTGCGCAGATTGCTGAACCTGGCGGCGCGCCCCTTGAAGCTCTCGCGCGCGACGGCCGACATGAACGGGCCGAACACGATCACCGCGCCGTAGGGAATGTTGGGATCGGCCTCGTAGGCGCGCAGCACCCAGTCGATCAGCTCGACGCCGTCGCCGCCGCCGCCGGTCGTCACCAGGATGAACGGGCCGGGATTGTCCTCGAGCTCGTGCGGAATGTCGGCATGCAGCGGCAGGTCGCGGCGCAGGTAGCCGGTGTAGACGGTCTTGTGCGTGACCGAGCGCGGCAGCTCGATGCCGGCCATTGGATTGCACAGATGCGGCAGGCCGTAGACCCAGATCTCGTCATAGAGGTCGCGCAGCGCCGGCACGACGTTCTTGTGCTCCCATTCGACGGCGAGCCGGGCGGGATCGTCCATGACGTCGCGCAGGCCCATGACCAGCGGCACGCCACGCGCTTTCAGGAGCTCGAGCGCCGGCAGCACCTCGCCGCGCAGGCCGAGCGGCTCCTTGTCGACGATGAAGAGGTCGGGCCGGTAGATATCAGCGGTGTCGCGGATGATGCGGGTGCGCATCTCCATGGTGTGCTCGACGCCGACGCGCAGATTGGCCGAATCATACTCGCCGGTGTCGATCTGCTTGACCACGCCGGGAATGCGCACGAAGTCGATGCCCGAACGGAATTCGTAGGAGCCGATGACGGGTGAGCCCGACAGGATGAGGACCGACATCGAGCTGTCGGCCTCGACGATCGCGTTGGCGATCGTGCGGCAACGGCTGACGTGGCCAAGCCCGTAGGAATCGTGGCTGTAAAGCAGCACACGCTTTGGCCGGGTGGTGCCGATCATGCGACGCAATCTCCCCCGAATGCAGAGCGACCAACGCCCCAACCGGCCGTGGGTGCCAATATGGCACAATCCCTGCCCCGGGCGAACCCCCGCCCGGACGACACTAAATATCGACTGTGACGCCGCAATCGTTCAAATATACGGGGAACGGGAGGCGAACTAGCGTCGGCGGATGCAAAGAAACCTGTTTTCCTACATTTGGCGGCACAGCAAGCCGGAGCAGATCGTCATCCTGTTCCTGGTGGTGCTGTCGCAGGTCTTCTACTTCATGTCGCTTACCGTGCCGAAGTCGATCGTCGATAACGGCATTACCGGCAACGCCTTCAAGACCGCGCCGACCATCAAGTTCATGACCTTCGAGATCCCCCTGCCGGGCTTCCTCGATTTCGGCAGCGCTCTGCACTTCTACGACGGCTTCGACGTCGACCAGCTGACCTACCTGGTGATCATGAGCTTCGTGTTCCTGGCCGCCGTCGTGGTCAATGGCCAGTTCCGCAAGTCTATCAACACCCAGAAGGGTCGCATGGGCGAGCGCATGTTGCGCCGCCTGCGCTACGAGCTCTACGACCGCATCCTGCGTTTTCCGCCGGCCCACTTCCGCAAGGTCAAGCAGGCCGAGCTCGCCACCATGATCAGGGACGAGGTCGAGCCGCTCGGCGGCTTCATCGGCGATGCCTTCGTGGCGCCGATGTTTTTAGGCGGCCAGGCGCTGACGGCGATCATCTTCATCATGCTGCAGAACTGGCTGCTTGGCCTTGTCGTAATCGCCCTGCTGGCGGTGCAGCTGGCGATCATCCCGCGGCTGCGCAAGCCGTTGCTGGTGCTCGGCAAGCTGCGCCAGCTGTCGGCCCGCCAGCTCGCCGGACGTATCGCCGAGACCGCCGACGGCGCGAACGAGATCCACATCCATGGTGCGGCCAACTACGAGCGCGCTGACATCTCCGAGCGGCTGGGCCGGATCTTCAAGATCCGCTTCGACCTCTATCAGAAGAAGTTCGTCGTCAAGTTCTGGAACAATTTTCTCTCCCAGGCGGCGCCGTTCGCCATCTACCTGCTGGGCGGCTACCTCGCCATCACCGGCCGCATGGATGTCGGCGCCGTGGTCGGCGTGCTGCTCGCCTACAAGGACCTGCCGTCGCCGATCAAGGAGCTGATCGACTGGGACCAGCAGCGCCAGGACGTGCAGATCAAGTACGAGCAGGTGATCGACCAGGTCCAGCCCGAGGGCATGATGCCGCCCGAACTGCAGGCGCTGCCCGACGGGCCGCCGCCGCCGCTCGGCCGCGAGTTCGCGCTGTCGGCGGTAACTTTCTCGGAGGATGGCCAGGTCAAGACGCTCGACGGCATCACGCTCATCGTGTCGACCGAGCGCAAGATGGCGGTGATCGGCGGCGGTGGTTCGGGCAAGGACATGCTGGGCCAGGTGCTGGCGCGGCTGGCGCTGCCGTCGGGCGGCACCATCAAGGTCGATGGCAAGGATTTCTTCCAATTGTCGGAATCGCTGCTTGGCGCGCGTACCGGCTATATCGGCCAGGACACCTACCTGTTTCCGCTGAGCGTGCGCGAGAACCTGCTGTTCGGCCTGAAGCACCGGCCGACGCGGCCGGCGACCTACGACGAGGTCACGCTGCGTATCCGCGAGCAGTTCTGGCGCGAGTCGACGCGCTCGGGAAATCTGCCGCGCGATCCCAATGCCGACTGGGTCGACTACGAGCTGGCCGGCGCCACCGGCCCGGCCGACCTGATGCCGCACATCGTGGCGACGTTGAAGATCGTCGAGTTCGAAGAGGACATCTATCATTTCGGCCTGCGCGGCACGATCGACGCCGCCGCCCGGCCCGACCTCGCCGAGAAGATCCTCAAGGCGCGCCACACGCTGCATGCGCGGCTGCAGGACGCGGCCTACGCCGGGCTGGTCGAGCCGTTCGACAAGGAGCGCTACAACAAGAACCTGTCGGTCGCCGAGAACCTGCTGTTCGGCACGCCGGTCGCCAAGAATTTCGATTCGGACAATCTCGCGGCCGATCCCTACATGCAGACCGTGCTGGCCAAGACCGGCCTCGATCACGATCTCGCCCGCATGGGTCTTAGCATCGCCGAGACCATGGTCGAGCTGTTCTCCGGCCTGTCGCCCGACAATCCGCTGTTCGAGCAGTACAGCTTCATCTTGGCCGACGAGCTGCCCAACGTCCGGCTGCTGCTGCAGCGCCTGGGCGGCAAGGGCATCGAGGCGGTGCCGCCGACCGACCTGCCGCGCCTCATGACGCTGCCGTTCCGCTACATCGAGGCGCGCCACCGCCTTGGCCTGATCGACAACGCCATGGAAGACCGCCTGCTGGCGGCGCGGCGCGCCTTCGCCGCGGACCTGCCGGACGCGCTGCGCGACGACATCCAGTTCTACGATTTCGAGCGCTACAACAGCGCCGGCTCGCTGCAGGACAACATCCTGTTCGGCCGCCTGGTCTACGGCCAGGCGCAGGCCGACAGCCGCGTCGGCGCGCTGATCGCCGAAGTGTTGAACGAGCTTGGCCTGCGCGATGCGGCGATCGAGGTTGGGCTCGAGTACAATGTCGGCGTCGGCGGCAAGCGCCTGCCGGCGGTGCAGCGCCAGAAGCTCGGCATCGCGCGCGCTCTGATCAAGCGGCCGCAGCTGCTGGTGGTCAACGAGGCGGTGGCGGTGTTCGACGGCCGCACCCAGGACCGCATTCGCGACAATATTCTCAACGCGGCGGACGGCCGTGGTGTCGTGTGGATCGCCAACCGGCCGAGCCAGGCCGCGCCGTTCGACGAGATCGTGGTGATGCAGAGCGGCAGGGTCGTGGCGCAGGGCAAGCCGGCCGATCTCGCCGCCAAGGGCGGGCTTTACGCCGAACTGATGGCTTCGGTCTAAGGAGGACGCGATGAACCTCAACGAGGAAGTCGAGCTTCTGAAGGGCGTGCCGATCTTCTCCAAGATGGAGCCCGCCCGTCTCAAGCTGCTGGCCTTCACCAGTGAGCGCATGAACTTCGCCGAGGGCCAGGAGGTCTGCCATCAGGGCGATCCCGGCGACACCATGTACGTCATCCTGGGCGGCACGGCCGACGTGCTGATCGATACACCGGGCGGCCAGATCGCGGTCGCGCAAATGAAGAAGAACAGCTTTTTCGGCGAGATCGCCATCCTGTGCGACGTGCCGCGCACCGCCACCATCAAGGCGCGGGAAACCCTGACGACGCTCAAGATCACCAAGGATACCTTCTATCGCCTGGTGGGCGAATTCCCCGAGATGGCGATCGAGGTCATGCGCGAGCTGGCGCACCGCGTCGAGGACACCAACCAGAAGCTGCGCGCGGCGACGGCACCGAAGGCGGCATGAGTCGTCTCGACAGTTTCATCGCGCGCATGCAGGCGCAGCGCGATTGCCTGAACTTTCTCGCCGATCGCATCGCCAAGTCGCCGGGTCCGATCCTCGAAGTCGGCCTTGGCAACGGCCGCACCTACGATCACCTGCGCACGCTTTTTCCCCGCCGCGACATCTACGTCTTCGAGCGCAAGGTGGCGGCGCATCCCGATTGCATCCCGCCCGACGACCGCCTGTTCCTGGGCGACGCGCACAAATCGATTCCGCGCGCGCTCCGGCGGCTCGGCGCCACCGCCGCGCTGATCCATACCGATCTGGGGACCGGCGTTCGCCGGGACAACGTGGCGATGGGCGTGTGGCTTGGTCCTGCGCTCGACACGCTTGCGGCCAAGGGCTGCTACGTGCTGGCCAACCAGGCGCTGAGCGTCGCCCGCTGGCGGCGCCTGCGCAATCCTCCGGGCGCGCCGAAGGACCGCTACTTCATCTATCGCGTGGCTTAACGGCCGAACAGCCGCAACAGCACCAGCAGGACGGCCGCACCCAGCACAGAGCCGATGAAGCCCGCGGGCTGGCCGACCTGGTAGAGGCCGAGCGCCTGGCCGCCGTAGGTCGCGATGAAGGCGCCGACGATGCCGATCACCATGGTGACGATGATGCCGCGCGGATTGGGGCCCGGCGTGATGAAGCGGGCGACCAAGCCGATCAGCAGCCCGATGACGATGATGCCGAGAATGCTCATGTTTCCTCCGTCTAGACGTCGAACGTCGCGAGCACGGGCACGTGGTCGGACGCCTGTTCCCAGCCGCGCGTTTCTTTTTCGATGCGGTAGCCGCTGATCGCACCGGAGAGCGCCGGCGAGGCCAGGATATGGTCGAGCCGGCGGCCCTTGTCGGCGGCCCGCCAGTCGGCGGCACGATAGCTCCACCACGAATAGAGCTTCTCGCCCTCGGGCACGAAACGCCGCGGCACATCGATCCAGTCGAGTGCCGCCTGCATGCGGCCAAACAAATCGACCTCGACCGGGGTGTGCGAGACGATCTTGAGGAGCTGCTTGTGGCTCCACACGTCGTGCTCGAGCGGCGCCACGTTGAGGTCGCCGACGGCGACGCGGCGCAGGCCCTTGCGGGCGCGCGGCTTGGGGCGGTGGCCTTCGTACCACTTGGCCATCTCGCGGTAGAAATCGAGCTTGTGCGCGAACTTCACGTTGGCCTTGGGATCGGGAATGTCGCCGCCGGCCGGGATGTAGAGATTGTCCAGAAGGATCGGATCGCCGCCGGTATCGAGCGCCGCCTCGATGTGGCGGCAATCCTCCTTGCCGCAACGGTGATGGATGGTAGTGGCGGTGAACGGGATCTTCGAGACGATGGCCACGCCGTTATAACCCTTCATGCCGTGTATCAGCCGATGGATGTAGCCCAGCTTCTCGAAGGCGGCGTGCGGGAAGAATTCGTCCGGAGTCTTGGTCTCCTGCAGGCAAAGCACGTCCGGCCTGCGCAACTTCAGGAAGCGTTCGACGTTGCCGATGCGCAGGCGAACCGAATTTATGTTCCAGGTGGCAATGGTGAGGCTCATTCCGGCTCACTATATGGCAAGGCGGGACGGAGATCACACCATGCAGATGGATGGCGACGAGAGCAGCAACATCGAGGATCGCCGCGGCGCAGGCGGGGGCTTCGGCGGAATGGGCGGCGGCGGAATGGGCATCCCCATTCCGATGGGCGGCGGCGGCCTGTTCCGCGGCGGCTTCGGCCTGGTAGCCGTGGTGGTGATGGCGCTGATCTTCGGCGTCGATCCGATGGCGCTGCTGGGTGGCCTGACCGGCGGTTCTTCCGGCTATTCGGACGTCGCGCCGTCTCCCCCCAGGGCCGCGCGGCAAGCGCCGGCCGGCGATGCCGAAACCCAGTTCGTGTCGCGCGTGCTCAAGAGCACCGAGGATGTCTGGGGCGAGCAGTTTCAGAAGGCCGGCCGGCAGTATCGCCAGCCGCGCCTGGTGCTGTTCCACGACGCCACCCAGACGAGCTGCGGCGCCGGCCAGGCCGCCATGGGTCCGTTCTATTGCCCGCCCGACCAGCGCGTCTACATCGACCTCGCCTTCTTCGACGAGCTCGCCACGCGCTTCCGTGCGCCCGGCCAGTTCCCGCAGGCCTATGTCATCGCCCACGAGGTCGGCCATCACGTCCAGAACCTCCTGGGCATCTCGACCAAGGTGCAGCAGATGCGCGAGTCGATGAGCAAGCGCGACGGCAACGCGCTGTCGGTGCGTATCGAGCTGCAGGCCGATTGTTTCGCCGGTGTCTGGGCCTACCACGCCAACAAACAGCGCGGCGGCACCATGATCGGCGACAAGGACGTCGACCAGGCGCTGGCGGCGGCGACGGCGATCGGCGACGACCGCCTGCAGCGCCAGGCCCAGGGCCGCGTCGTGCCCGACAGCTTTACCCACGGCAGCAGCACTCAACGCGTGCGCTGGTTCCGCACCGGACTGGAGAGCGGCGACATGAACCGCTGCGATACGTTCAGGGCGCAGCAGCTTTAGGACCACCCACCTCATCCTTCGAGACGGCGCTGCGCACCTCCTCAGGATGAGGCAGTGCGTGTAAGCTGAGCCCATGGACAAGCTTCACCTCGACATGATGCGTGCGGCCATAAAACTGTCGCGCGAGCGCATGGATGCGGGCTTCGGCGGACCGTTCGGCGCCATTGTCGCCAGGGGCGACAGGATCGTCGCCGAAGGCTTCAACGAGGTGACGTCGAGCAACGACCCGACGGCGCATGCCGAGATGACGGCGATCCGCGACGCCACCAAGGCGATCGGCGGCTTCAACCTGCAGGGTCTCACGCTCTACACCAGCTGCGAGCCTTGTTCGATGTGTTTGGGCGCGATCTATTGGGCGCGGCTCGATGCCGTCTATGACGGCAACACGCGCGAGGACGCGGCCCTGATCAGCTTAGACGACGATCATATCTATCGCGAGTTCGCCAAGCCGATGGCCGGGCGCTCGATTCCGTTCGTGAAGCTCGACCTGCCGGAAGCGGCCCAGGCCTTTCAGGCATGGGCCGACAAGCCAGACAAGGTTCAGTACTGACTAGGCGAGCATGCAGCTCACGGTGCCGCAGCCGTCGACGAAGCCTTCGAGCTTGTCGCCCTTGACCACCGCCGCCACGCCATCGGGCGTGCCGCTGTAGATCAGGTCGCCGGCCGCCAGCGTCACCAGGCCGGACAGGTAGGAAATCGTTTCCGGCACGCTCCAGATCAGCGCGTTGAGGTCGGACTTCTGGCGGGTCTTGCCCTTCACATCGAGCTGGATCGTGCCCTTGGCGGGATGGCCGATCTTGGACGCCGGCACGATCTCGCCGATCGGCGCGGACTGGTCGAAGCCCTTGCCCATGTCCCACGGCCGGCCCATGTCCTTGGCTTGGTTCTGCAGGTCGCGCCGGGTCATGTCGAGACCGACGGCATAACCGAAGACGTGATCGAGCGCCTTGTCGACCGGGATGTCGGCGCCGCCCGACTTCAGGCAGACCGCCAGCTCCATCTCGTGGTGCAGGTTCTTGGTCGCCGGCGGGTAGGCCACCTTGGTCGGGTTCTTGGGGTCGGCGCAGACCACGATGGCGTCGGCCGGCTTGGTGAAGAAGAACGGCGGCTCGCGGTCGGGGTCGTGGCCCATCTCGCGGGCATGGGCGGCATAGTTGCGGCCGACGCAGAAGATGCGGCGGACGGGAAACAGATCCTTGGTGCCCTGCACAGGCACGCCCAAGATCGCGGGCGCGGTTACGACATAAGCCATCGCTTTCTCCCGAAAAAACGTGCCTTTATGAAGCTTGCAGGAGACTGAGACAATGTCCGACGACGACGTTCTTATCGTCCAGGCCGATTCGGTCGATGGCGCGCTGGGCTGGGCGCAGCTGGGCGAGCGGCGCTGGCGTTGCGCCGTGGGCGCGGGTGGCGTGCGGGAAGACAAGGTCGAGGGCGACAGCGCCACCCCGGCCGGCGAGTATCCGCTGCGCCGCATCTACTTCCGCAACGACCGGGTGGTGCTGCCCAAGGTCCGCCTGCCGGCCCGGCCGATCGCCGAGCACGACGGCTGGTGCGACGATCCGCGCTGCTCGACCTACAACCAGCTGGTCCACGTGCCCAACGAATGGAGCCACGAGAAACTCTGGCGCAAGGACGGGCTCTACGACCTGCTGGTCGTGGTCGGCTACAACGACGAGCCGGCGGAAGGCGAATGGGGCAGCGCGATTTTCCTCCATGTCGCGCGCGAGGACTGGTCGCCGACGCGCGGCTGCGTCGCCTTCGAGCGCGCGGCGCTGATCGAGCTCGTCACGCTGCTGAAACCGACGACGCGATTGCGCGTGCTGTCCCTGCCGGCGCTCGACGGCAGCGTGCCGGGCCCAAGGCCGCCCGACGACGAGTCGGAGGATTTCGACGAGAAGGATTGGTGACTTAACTGCTACCGCAGCGCGCGATACATCGAGCGCAGGCGGCGCTTCAGGCGGTTGAGCGGCCGGGATGTTTTTCCGCGTAGGCGCGCGCGATCGCGGGCGACTCGTCGGTCGAGAAATCTTCCGAGATGACGATCTCGGACGGCTCGTTCTGGGCGAGCAGGGCGTCGAGGGTGGCGGGAAGGAACTTGGCCTGATTGTGCGACGGCACCACGAAGCTGTGGCTGAACGGCACCCTAGCCGACCACGCGTCCGATCATGCGCGCGGTGTAGTCCACCAGCGGGATGATGCGCGCGTAATTCAGCCGCGTCGGGCCGATGACGCCGATGGCGCCGACGATCTTTTCACTCGATCCGCGGAACGGCGCCACCACCATCGAGCAGCCGGTGTTGGCGAACAGCGGATTGTCCGAGCCGATGAAGATCTGCACGCCGGAGGCCACGTTGGTGAGCTCGAGCAGCCGCACGAAATTCTCGCCGCGCTCCAGCGCGTCGAACAGCGTGCGCACGCGCTCGAGATCGGAGAGCGCCGTGATGTCCTCAAGCAGCCGTGCCTGGCCGCGCACGATCAGCGCGCCGCCCGGTTCGCCGGCCCAGCTCGCCATGCCCGACTCGATCACGCGCGCCGTGAGATCGTTCAGCTCGGCGCGCTTCAGCTTCAGGTCTTCCTGGATGAGGCGGCGCGAATCGTCGATCGTGCGGCCGATCAGCCGGGCGTTGAGATAGTTGGTGGCCTCGACCAGCGCCGAGGCCGGCAGGCCGAGCGGCGTGTCGATCACGCGGTTCTCGACCTGGCCCGACTGCGACACCGTCACGACCAGGGCGCGGCCCGGTCCCAGGTTCACGAACTCGATGTGCTTCAGCGGCTGCTCGGTCTTAGGCGCCATCACCACGGTGGCGCAGCGCGACAGGCCCGACAGCATGGTCGTCGCCTGCTCCAGCGCCTCGTTGACGCTGCGGCCGACGGCGGCGCAGCGCGCCTCGATGCTCTCGCGCTCTTCCTCGGAGATATTGCCGAGCTCGAGCAGGCCGTTGACGAAGAGTTTCAGCCCGGCGTCGGTCGGCAGGCGGCCGGCTGACGTGTGCGGGGCGTAGAGCAGGCCTGCATCCTGCAGGTCGGCCATGATGTTGCGGATGGTGGCCGGCGACAGGGTTTCGGTGAGCTTGCGGGTGAGCGCCCGGGAACCCACGGGTTCGCCGGTCTCGACATAGCTTTCGACCACCAGACGCAACACTTCGCGCGCGCGGTCGTTCAGTTCGGCGACCGTGGCCGCTTGCCGCGGGCCACCGTCCGAGAGAACGCCGCCTAAGGAGCCGATGCGCTGGATTGGCATGCGAAAAATGTAGGTAGCACAGTAACATCGGTCAACGTAGCTGGATTAAAGCCTCTCCCGGCGCTACACCCGGCTCCCGCCCTTCCAGAAGCGAGTTCCAGGAGAATTCTATGCGCCCTTCCGGCCGCGCCCCCGACCAGCTTCGCACCGTCAGCCTCGAACCGGGCTTTTCGCGTCATGCCGAGGGCTCCTGCCTGATCAAATTCGGCGATACCCACGTCCTCTGCACGGCTTCGGTCGACGAGAAAGTACCGCCGTTCCTGCGCAACTCGGGCCGCGGCTGGGTCACCGCCGAATACGGCATGCTGCCGCGCTCGACCCATACGCGCACGGACCGTGAGGCCGCCCGCGGCAAGCAGTCCGGCCGCACCCAGGAGATCCAGCGCCTGATCGGCCGGTCACTGCGCGCCGTGGTCGACCTGCCGGCCATGGGCGAGCGCCAGATCAACATCGACTGTGACGTCCTGCAGGCCGACGGCGGCACCCGCACCGCCAGCATCACCGGCTCCTGGGTGGCGCTGCACATGGCCTACGAACGCCTGATCAAGGACGGCAAGATGACGGCCAATCCGCTGACCGGCCAGGTCGCGGCCGTATCCTGCGGGTTGTGGGAAGGCGAGGCCGTGCTCGATCTCGACTATCCCGAGGATTCCAAGGCCCAGGCCGACGCCAATTTCGTGCTGACCGACAAGGGCGGCATCGTCGAGGTCCAGGGCACCGCCGAGGACTCGCCCTTCAGCGAGGCACAGTTCATGCAGTTGCTGGCCTTGGCCAAGAAGGGCATCGGCGAACTCACTCGCCTTCAGCTCAAGGCCATTGGAAAGGCCTGATGCCCCGTCCGTTCGTCCTGCCCAAGCTGGTCGTGGCCACTCATAACCGCGGCAAGGCCGGTGAAATCGCCACGCTTCTCTCCCCCTTCGGGGTAAAAATCGTCTCGGCGGCCGAACTCGGCCTGCCCGCACCGGACGAGACCGGCACGACCTTCGAGGAGAACGCCACCATCAAGGCCTTGGCCGCCGTGCGCGCCAGTGGCCTGCCGGCGCTGGCCGACGATTCCGGCTTGAGCGTCGATGCGCTGGGCGGCGCGCCCGGTCTCTACACCGCCGACTGGGAAGGCCCGAGCCGCGACGCCATGGTCGGCATGACCCGGATCCAGAACGAACTTTTAAAGCGCGGCGTGCCCGACACCGACGAGGCGCGCGCCGCCACCTTTCATTGCGTGCTGGCGCTGGCCTGGCCCGACGAGCATGTCGAGCTGGTCCACGGCACGCTCGACGGCCGCATCGTCTGGCCGCCGCGCGGCACCGGCGGCCACGGCTACGATCCCTGCTTCCAGCCACTCGGATCAAAGGGGGGCGAGACGCGCACAACGGCCGAGATGTCCGACGCAGAGAAGAACGCGATAAGCCATCGCGGCCGCGCCTTCCGCATGCTGGTCGAGGCCTGCTTCCAATGAACCAGCCCCTGGGTGTCTACATCCACTGGCCGTTCTGCAAATCGAAGTGTCCCTACTGCGACTTCAACAGCCATGTGCGCGACGGCGTCGAGCAGGCGCACTGGCGCAAGGCGCTTTTGACTGAACTCGAGCACGCCGCGCGCGAGGCGCCGGGGCGGCGCGTGGAAACCATGTTCTTCGGCGGCGGTACGCCGTCGCTGATGGAACCCGAGACCGTCGGCGCGATCATCGCGCGCACCAAGGAACTTTGGGACAGTGCCGCCAACATCGAGATCACGCTCGAAGCCAACCCGACCTCGGTCGAGTCGGGAAGATTCGCAGCCTTGGCCGAGGCGGGCGTCAATCGCGTGTCGCTCGGTGTTCAGGCGCTCGATGCAGCATCGCTCAAATTTCTCGGCCGCGAGCACTCGACCGACGAAGCCCTCGCTGCCCTCGAGACAGCACGCCGCCATTTCGCGCGCTACTCCTTCGACCTGATCTATGCCCGCCCCGGCCAGACCCCCGAAGCGTGGTCCGAGGAATTGGAGCGGGCGCTCAAGCTCGCGGGCGAGCATCTCTCACTCTATCAACTGACCATCGAACGCGGCACGCGCTTCTTCACCGACCACGCCAAGGGCGCCTTCACCCTGCCCGACGAGGACAACTCGGCCGCGATGTTCGAACTGACGCAAAAACGCCTCGGCGCAGCCGGCCTGCCCGCCTACGAAATCTCCAATCACGCCCGTCTGGGAGCGGCCTGCCGCCATAATTTGATCTATTGGCGGTATCAGGATTACGTCGGTGTGGGGCCGGGCGCCCATGGCCGGTTTGCCGAGGGTAATGCCAAGCGCGCGACGCGGCGGGCCAGCGGGCCCGAGGCCTGGCTGGAGGCGGTCGAGCGCGACGGCCACGGCACGGCGGAGACCTCGCGGGTGTCGGGACACGATCGGGTGGAGGAGGCGCTGATGATGGGGTTGCGGCTTGCCGACGGCATCGACCGCCAGCAATTCGCCGAGGTCGCCGGCGCCGATCCGGTCGACGCGCTGGGCGAGGCGAAACTCGCGCCGCTGGTTGCGGCGGGCTTCCTCGAATTCGACGCGACACATCTCGGCGCCACGCCGGCCGGCAGGCAACGGCTCAACGCGCTGCTGGAACGCCTGATTGCATGAAACGACTGGCGCTTGCGCTCCTGCTGGTGACGGCGGCTTCGCTCGCGCTGGCGCAGCAGCGCCCGCCGGCGCGTCCACCGGCCAAGTCGCCGTTCGCGCCACCCGCCTTCAAGATCACCATCGCCACCGAGGCGGCGTTTCCGCCGTTCAACTCGCTCGACCGCAAGGGCCTGCCCAACGGCTTCGAGATGGAACTTGCCCAGGATGCCTGCCAGCGCATGAAGGCGGAGTGCGAGTTCGCCGTCTACAAGTGGGACGAGCTGATCCCCGGTCTCCTGGACAAGAAGTTCGACATCATCATGTCGTCGATGGAGGTGACACCCGACCGGCGCAAGCGGCTGTCCTTCTCGCGTCGCTATTACCTCTCGCCCGGCGCGTTCGTGGCGCAGAAGGGCCAGGCCTTCGACGGCCCGGCGACCTTGCTGCGCAACAAGCGCATCGGCGTGCAGAAGGATTCCATGCACGCCGACTGGCTGGACAAGAGCTTCCGCCGCTCCGCCCAGATCAAGCGCTACGCCACGCTGGCCGAAGCACGCGGGGCGCTGGCCAGGGACGAGGTCGACGCGGTGTTCGGCGACAAGGTGCAGCTCTGGCTGTGGACGCAGAAGAAGGAAGGCGAATGCTGCGAGATTTCCGGCCAGGACATCAAGGACCCGCAGACGCTGGGCATCGGCGTCGCCGCCGGCCTGCGCAAGGAAGACGCCAAGCTGCGCGACGCCTTCAACAAGGCGATCGGCGAGATCCTGGGCGACGGCACCTACAAGAAATTCAACGACAAGTACTTTCCGTTTGCACTGAACTGAGGAGGGGACAATGGACGCCAAGACCCAGAAGAAACTGTTCGAGGCGCTGCGTGCCGTCGACACGCCGACCATCTGCAATGCGCTGGAGGAGGCGCGCGGGGTTCGCACCGCCACCGGCTTCACGACGCAGCATCTTCATCCGACCGAGCCCGACGCGCTGCCGATGGTGGGCTATGCCCGCACCGGCATCATCCGCGCCGCCCAGCCGGCCGTCGGCTCGGCCGCCGAGAAGAAGGCCAAGCGTGTCGGCTGGTACGAGTACGTCGTGAGCGACGACGGTCCGACGGTCGCCATCATCCAGGATCTCGATTCCAATCCCGGCACCGGCGCCATGTGGGGCGAGGTCAATTCCACCGTGCACCGCGGCCTGGGCGTGCTGGGCTGCGTCACCAACGGCTCGGTGCGCGACCTCACCGTGCTGGCCAAGGGCTTCCCGATCCTCGCCGGCAAGGTCGGGCCGAGCCACGCCTTCGTGCATGTCGAGGGCTGGGGCATGCCGGTCGACATCTTCGGCATGACCGTGGTCCATGGCGACCTCATCCACGCCGACCGCCACGGCGCCGTGGTCATCCCGATGGAGCTGGCGGCCAAGCTGCCGGCGGCCATCGACCTGCTGGCGCGCAAGGAAAAGGTCATCCTCGACGCCGCCAAGAAAAAGGGCTTCGGCATCGAGGTGCTGCGCAAAGCGTTTGCAGCTTCCGAGGATATCCACTGAAAACGGCCCTTTAGAGGGGCTGGCACGCTCCTTGCTCCGCCGCTCCCTGGCCGCAACTGGCCGGAGAAGAGCGGGGGAAGAGACATGATCGAAAAGTTCAATATCGGCCGCCGGGCTGTACCTGAAGCGAAATATCCTGATCCTCGACGAGCCGACCTCGGTGCTGACGCCCGACGACGCCGACGAGGTTCTGTCCACGTTGAAGAAGCTGACGCAAGCCGGCCAGGTCACCATCGTCACCATCACGCACAAGTTCCGTGAAGTGAACGCCTTCTGCGACACCGTCACGATCCTGCGCCGCGGCAAGCTGGTCGACATCCGGCCGACGACGGAACTCGACAACGACCTGATGGCCGAAATGATGGTTGGCCACCGCGACACGCGCAGCACGGTCGAGCGCGAGACGATGATGCCGGGCAAGGTCGTGTTGAAGCTGGAAGGCCTCAGCGTCGCCGACCATGTCGGCCAGCTCGCCGTCGATGCGCTCGATCTCGACGTCCGCGCCGGCGAGATCGTCGGCGTCGCCGGCGTGTCGGGTAACGGCCAGCGCGAGATGGTGGAAACGCTGGCCGGCCAGCGCGATGCCGAAGCCGGCCGCATGCTGGTCCATGGCGAGGTTTATACCGCCAAGCGGGCCGAGATGATCCGCCACAAGATCGCCTGCCTGCCCGAGGAACCGCTGCGCAACGCTTGCGTCGCTGAAATGTCGGTGGCCGAGAACATGGCGCTGCGCTCATTCGACCAGGCACCCGCCTCGCCCGACGGCGTGCGGCTGAAGCGCTCGCCGATGCGCGAAACGGCGCGCAAGCTCATCGACGCCTACCGCGTGACGACGCCGGGCCCCGATGCGCCGATCAAGGCGCTGTCCGGCGGCAACGTGCAGCGCGCGGTGCTGGCACGCGAGCTTTCCAGCGACGGCGATCTCCTGATCGTGGCCAACCCCTGCTTCGGCCTCGACTTCGCCGCCGTCGCCGAAATCCGCGCTCGCATCGTGCAGGCGCGCAACCGGGGTGCCGCCGTGCTGCTGGTGAGCGAGGATCTCGACGAGATCCTGCAGCTCTCCGACCGCATCGTCGTCATGTTCGACGGCAAGCTGGCGCTGCAGACCGACGGCAAGACCGCCGATGTCGGCGCCATCGGACGCGCCATGGCGGGACACTGAGGGGCGGGACACTGATGAAGACCATCGCCGCCCAGCCGTTCGACTTCACCTTCGACTCCGCGCACACCGCGTTGATCGTGATCGACATGCAGCGCGACTTCATCGAGCCCGGCGGCTTCGGTGAAGGCTTCGGCAACGATGTGAGCCTGCTGCGGGCGATTATTCCGGCGACCGCGCGGCTGATCGAAGCCTTCCGCAAAGCCGGCCTCACGATCATCCATACGCGCGAATGCCATAAGCCCGACCTGTCGGACTGCCCGCCCGCCAAGCGCTCGCGCGGCAATCCCACGCTGCGCATCGGCGATCCCGGCCCGATGGGCCGTATCCTGATTTCCGGCGAGCCTGGCGCCGACATCATTCCCGAGCTGGCGGCCAAGCCGGGCGAGATCGTCCTGGACAAGCCGGGCAAGGGTGCCTTCTACGCCACGCCGCTCGGCGACATCCTGGCCCAGCGCAAGATCACCCATCTCGTGTTCGCCGGCGTCACGACGGAAGTCTGCGTGCAAATCACAATGCGCGAAGCCAACGACCGCGGCTTCGACTGCCTGCTGGCCGAGGACGCGACCGAGAGCTACTTCTCGGAATTCAAGAAGGCGACACTCGACATGATCCGCGCCCAAGGCGCCATCGTCGGCTGGACCGGCGACCGTCGATCAGGTCGCCAAGGCGCTTCTCTGAAGTTTTAGTGCAACGCGCGGACGCGCGAGACGTAGTGGCCGCGCTTCATTTCCTTGAAGAAGTGCGGCACCTGCGGATGCGACACCGGCGTGCCGGTCTCGTCGGGCAGCAGGTTCTGCTCGGAGACGTAGGCCACGTAGGTCGTCTGCGCGTTCTCGGCCAGCAGGTGATAAAACGGCTGGTCGCGGCGCGGACGGACTTCCTCGGGGATCGACGACAGCCATTCCTCGGTATTGGCGAACACCGGGTCGACGTCGAAGATCACGCCGCGGAACGGGTAGACGCGGTGCTTCACCACCTGACCGATGGCGAACTTGGCCTTCCGCATCGGCGGTTCGACGAGGGCGGGACGGGGCGTCTGGCTGACAATTTCCATGGTCGAATTCTGCCCCCGAACCGGCCGTTGTGCAATGCAATCGCATTACGCCGCCGGTCCGGATACTGCAATAATTGGTGATACAAAGCCGCAGGACCCGCATGCCATGACCAGCCCGCGAAATCTGACGAACCGCCGGGTCATCCTCAAGAGCCGTCCGGTGGGCGTGCCGTAGGCCGCCCATTTCGCCCTGTCGGAAGCGCCGGTCGCCGATCTTGCCGACGGCGAGTTCCTGGTCGCCAACCGCTTCCTCTCGGTCGAGCCGGCCATGCGCGGCTGGGTGAACGATGTTGCGAACTATTCGCCGCCGGTGCCGGTGGGCGACGTCATGCGCGCCTTCGCCGCAGGCGAGATCGTGGCCTCGCGCCATCCCGAGTGGCGCGAAGGCGAGCTGGTGACCGGCATGTTCGGCTGGCAGCGCTTCGCCATCAGCACCGGCGCCAACGTCACGCGCCGCGTCGGGGAGCGCGACCTGCCGCTGTCGGCGTCGCTCGGCGTCATGGGCACAAACGGCGTCACCGCCTATTTCTGCCTGCTCGAGATCGGCCAGCCCAAGGCCGGCGACACCGTGGTCGTGTCGGCCGCCGCTGGTTCGGTCGGCTCCTGCGTGGGACAGATCGCCAAAATCAAAGGTTGCCGCACCGTCGGCATCGCCGGCGGGGCGGACAAGGTCGCCCAGTGCAAGCGCGACTTCGGTTACGACGAGGCGATCGACTATCGAAGCGCCGATCTCGACGCGGCGCTGTCGGCCGCCTGCCCCAAGGGCATCGACGTCTATTTCGACAACACCTCGGGCACAATCAGCGACGCGGTGTTGCGTCAGCTCGCGATCGGGGCGCGGGTGGCGATCTGCGGCACCGCAGCGCTGCAGAGCTGGGCGCCATGGCCGGAGGGGCCGCGTGTCGAGCGTCACCTGCTGGTCAAGCGTGCCCGCATGCAGGACTTCCTGCTGTTCGACTACCAGGCGCGCTACGGCGAGGCGCTGGCGGAACTCGCAGGCTGGCTGCGGCAAGGCCGGCTCGCCTACAGCGAGCACGTGCTGGAGGGCCTCGATGCGGCGCCTGACGCCGTTGCCATGCTTTACCGGAGCGAAAACACCGGAAGGCTGCTGATTCGCGTGGATTGACGCCAGCCGCCGGCAAGTGGACTCTGCGTCGGAAGGTAGGAAACAGGCGTTGGCCGAGGGTCTGAAAGTCACGTTCTGGGGTGTGCGCGGGTCGATTTCCTGCGCCGGCCCGGAATACATGCGCTACGGCGGCAATACTTCCTGCCTGGAGGTATCCGGCGGCGGCCGCCGCCTGGTATTCGATGCCGGCACCGGCATCCGCTCGCTCGGCCGCAAGCTGGTGCAGCAGGGCACGCACGACCTCGACATCTATTTCACGCACACCCATCTCGACCACATCAACGGCCTCACCTTCTTCGAGCTGCTGTTCGACAGGCGCAACAAGCTGCGCCTGTGGGCCGGCCACCTCGAGCCGCCGCACACGCTGAAAAGCGTGCTGGCCAGCCTGATGAAGGCGCCGCTTTATCCGGTGTCGCTGGAAATCTTCCAGGCCTCGATCGAGTTCGGCTCGTTCAAGCTGGGCGATACGCTGGCCTGCGGAGCGCTCGCCATGCGCACGGCGCCGCTCAACCATCCCAACGGCGCCTGCGGCTATCGCATCGAGCACGGCGGCAAGGCGATCTGCTACATCACCGACACAGAGCATCGAGAGGGAGGCGTCGACAGGACGATCGTCGATCTTTGCCGCGATGCCGACGTCATGGTCTACGATTCGAGCTACACCGACGCGGAATACCCGCGCTATCGCGGCTGGGGCCATTCGACCTGGCAGGAAGGCGTGCGCGTGGCCGATGCGGCCAATGTCGGCACGCTCGCCATCTTCCATCACGATCCCAGCCACGACGATGCCTTCATGGACGGCGTCGCCCGCGAGGCGGCGGCGATGCGGCCCGGCGTAGCGAAAAGCGGCCTGCCCCGCGCCCTGGTGGCGCACGAAGGGCTGACGCTCAGCCCGTGAGTGCACAAACAAGCTGGCGTGGCCGCTGGCGACGGCTGGCGTTCGGTCTGCCGACCATCCTGGGCCTCAGCCCGCGCGGCTGGTTCCTGCCGCACCGCTACGCCCGACTGCTGCCGCCGGCCGGCAGCCAGCCGCCCTACCCCGCCATCGAGAGCCTGTTTCGCCGCGAGGAGGCGGGCTTCGCCTCCCTGCTCGACATCATCGACGGCCATGCCGAGGCGCTCGAAGCGAAGCGCTCGCTGCTCGAGCAGTCGTGGTTTCCCTCGCTCGACGCGGCCGCCGCCTACGCGCTGGTGCGCGAGCGCAAGCCCAGGCGTATCGTCGAGGTCGGCTCGGGCCATTCGACGCGCGTGCTCGCCAAGGCGTTGGCCGGCGTCGGCGAGATCGTGGCGATCGACCCTGCGCCGCGCACCGATATCGCCGGCCTTCCCGGTGTGCGCTTCGTCGCCAGCACCCTGCAGGCCGCACCGGCCGACACCTTCGCCGGACTCTCCCCCGGCGACGTTCTGTTCATCGATTCCAGCCACATCCTGATGCCAGGCAGCGACGTCGATATCCTGTTCGGCCGCGTCCTGCCCGACCTGCCCAAGGGCGCCCTGGTCCATATCCACGACATCTTCCTGCCCTTCGACTATCCGCCGATCTGGGGCTGGCGGAACTACAACGAGCAGCAGGGCGTGCTGCCGCTGCTGGCCAGCGGCGCCTACCGGCCGCTGTGGTCGAGCGTGTGGGCCGAGCGCCGCATGGCTGACCGCCTGGCGCGCTCCGTCGTCGCCCGCCTGCCCAAGCCCGCCGATGCCCTGGCGACCAGCCTGTGGCTGGAGAAGCGGTGATCCAGAAACTTCTCGGCTGGCTGTTTGACGGCGGCGGGGCCGAAAGTCAGGGCTACAAACCGCCGGCCGACCGCGAGCGCCGGCCCGGCCGCCAGGTCGGCGGGGTCGCCCAGCCGGTCGATATCGTGGTCCTTGCAGGATAATCGGCGAGCCGGCAGGTTGCCTTGCCCTTTCCCTAATCGGGGCCTATGTAATTTGACGTGAGTTGGGGGCTAACTGGCGGAGCGCCATCGTGGGCAACAACTACGACATCATCCTGATCGGCCTGGTCGCGGTTTTCCTGATCCTGCGGCTGCGTTCGGTCCTCGGAAAGCGCACGGGCGGCGAACGCCCGCCGGCGGCCAATCCGTTTGAGCGTCCGCCGGCGCCGCCACGGCCCGGCGAGCCGCCTGCCTCGTCGGCTGGCGGCACCGACAACGTAATCCCGCTGCCCAGCGCCAATCCGCCGCCCCCGGCCAAGCCCGCCGCCTTCCCCGGAGCGGTTCGCGCCACCGTCCTGCCGACCGCCTCGGCCGGCGTCGCCGCCATCCGTGCCGCCGATCCGAGTTTCGAGCCCACAGCTTTCGCCGCCGGCGCGCGCGCGGCTTTCGCGACCATCGTCGAGGCCTTCGCCCGTGGCGACACCAAGACGCTGCGCCCGCTGCTCGACGACCGGACCTACAGCAGTTTCGAAGGCGTCATCCGGCAGCGCGAGCAGAACAAGGAAAAGGTCGAGACGACCCTGATCGGCTTCGAGGCATCCGACATCGCCACCGCCGAGATGCAGGGCAGCCACGCCGCCGTCACCATTCGGTTCGTCAGCGAACAGATCAACGTCACGCGTAATGCCGAGGGCCTGGTGGTCGACGGCAATCCCAACGAAGTGCAGAAGGTCATCGACCTCTGGACGTTCCGCCGCGACACCAAATCCAGAGATCCGAATTGGCTGCTGATCAAAACCGAAAGCGAAGGCTGAAGCGGGACACGGCTTCGCGCTGGCCCGGCTTCGCGGGCGCGGTCGCGCTGTTTGCAGCAGCGGGCCTCCTGTCGGCATGCGCCGACGGCCTGGGCGGCGGTTCGCGCGAGCCGCGGGTCAGCATGGCGCCAACCTCGTTCAACGAGATTCCCGGCTGGGGCGAGGAAAAGCACGCCGAGGCGCTCGCCGCCTTCAAGCGCTCCTGTCCCAAGCTGGTGGCCGGCGCCGATTCGAAGATCGTCACCGAGGGCGGCGAGAAGACCGTTACCGCCGCCGAGTGGAAGCGCATCTGCGACGGCGCCGGTGCGGTCAAGGACGGCGACAATCGCGGTGCCAGGCGTTTCTTCGAGGAAAATTTCCGCCCGCTGGTGGTCGACGCGCCGGGCCGCTTCACCGGCTATTTCGAACCCGAGGTGCGCGGCAGCCGCGCCCCCTCGCGCCTGTTCACTGTGCCGGTCTATCGCCGGCCGGCCGATCTTTCCGACAAGCCCTACCTCACGCGCGCCGAGATCGAGCAGGGCGCGCTCAAGGGCAAGGGCCTGGAAATCGCCTACGTGCAGGATCCCATCGGGCTCTACGAGATCCAGGTCCAGGGCAGCGGCCGCATCCATCTCGCCGAGGGTGGCACGCTCTATCTTGGCTTCGACGGCTCCAACAACCGGTCCTACACCGCGATCGGCAACGTGCTGGCCGAGATGGGCGTCATGAAACGCGAGGACGTGACCTGGCCCGCCATCCGCGACTGGCTGAAGCGCAACCCGCAGCAGGCGCGCGACGTCATGCGCAAGAACGAGCGCTACATCTTCTTCAAGGACACCCGCACCGCGGCGGCCACCGGCGCCCAGGGCGTGCTGTTGACCGCCCAGCGCAGCATGGCCGTCGACCCCGCCTTTACGCCGTTCGGCACGCCGGTATGGATCGACACCGGCAGGCCGGTGTCCTCCAAGCCCGGCGCCATCGAGATGTACCGCCGCCTGATGATCGCCCAGGATAGCGGCACCGCGATCAAGGGCGCGGCGCGCGGCGATGTCTTCTTCGGCGGCGGCGCTGCGGCGGCCGACTGGGCCGGCCGCATGAACAGTCCCGGCCGCGCCATCGTACTGGTGCCCAACAAGGGCTAGGCTGACGGGACTTAAAGCCCGGGAGATGACGATGTTTGCAGCGATTCGTCATGCCCTGTTCGGATTCAGGCGCGAAGAGCAGGAAGAGTTTCTCGTCCAGCAGATCTATCGGCTGAGCAAATGGGTGGAGCAGATCACCGAGGTCGAGCATGCGCGACGGCTGGAAGCCGCCCAACCCGGCGCGCCGGCCAACGATCTCCTTGCCGAATTGACCGCGACGCCGGCCGTCGCCGACCGCGCCAAGGCTCGGGTCTCCGGCGGCCTGGCGCTGTCGCGCGTCGAATTCAATTCATTGCGCGAGCTGATTGCGCGCCTCGAACAGGCAATGGATGTGGCTCCAGATTAGCCAATACAGCCTGTCGGGCATCGGCGCCGGCATCCTCACCCTGGCGCACGTGGTGCTGTCGGCCGGCGTCAGCATTCATATCCTGCGGCGCAAGCGCGATGTCGGCGCCGCCATGGCGTGGATGGGCCTGGTCTGGCTGTCGCCGTTCCTCGGCAGCCTCCTGTACCTCGGGTTCGGCATCAACCGCGTCAAGCGGCGCGCCCGACGCCTGCGCAAAAGGCGGCCGCGCATCGTCGGACCGAAGCGGCACCGGGCGGCCAAGCCCCAGCCCGACCATTTCGCGCCCCTGGAGCTCGCCGCCAGTCTGCTGACCCGGCGGCCGATGCAGCCCGGCAACGACGTTCGCATGTTGCGCAACGGCGACGAGGCCTATCCCCTGATGATCGCCGCCATCGAGGGCGCAAAGCACAGCATCGGGCTCTCGAGCTACATCTTCCGCGTCGATGTTGCGGGCAATCAATTCATCGATGCCCTCGCGCGCGCGTGCCGGCGCGGTGTTGCGGTACGGGTGCTGATCGACGGCTTCGGCGGAAATTACATCCGCTCGCCAGCCTGGCATCGGTTGAAGCAGGAAGGCGTTCCCGCTGCCCGGTTTCTCCATACCCACGTGCCGTGGCGCATGCCGTTCCTCAACCTGCGCAACCACAAGAAGATACTGTGCGTCGACGGCCACGTCGGCTTCACCGGCGGCCTCAACATCTCCGCCGACAACCTGCTGAAAACAAAGCCGCCCAACGCCGTGCGCGACACGCATTTCCGCTTCAAGGGGCCGGTAGTCGACCAGCTCGTCGAGGCCTTCACCGAGGATTGGCAGTTCACCACGGGCGAGGATCTCGACGGCAACGCCTGGTTTCCGCGGGAGGTTCCCACCAGGGGCAGCGCAGTGGCCCGCGCCATCAAATCAGGACCCGACGAGGATTTCGAAAAGATCGAGTTCGTCACGCTGCACGCGATCTCCTGTGCGCAGCAGTCGATCAGGATTCTGACGCCGTACTTCCTGCCACATGACGGACTGATCACGGCGCTGGAGCTGGCGGCGATGCGCGGCGTCGAAGTCGAGATCGTCGTGCCCCAGCACACCGACCAGCGCTTGGCCGACTGGGCGCGGCGGGCGCAGATCCAGCCGCTCGTCGAGTCGGAGGGTTGCCACGTCTATCTCTCGCCGCCGCCGTTCGAGCATTCCAAGCTGATGGTGGTCGATGACGCGTGGGCCATGATCGGCAGCGCCAACTGGGACACCCGCAGCTTCCGCCTGAATTTCGAGCTCAACGTCGAGATCCACGACGCCAGGCTGACCCGGCAGATCTCCGAGGCGATCACCCGCAGACGCGGGCCGGAGCTGACACCCGATCAGGTCGCCGACTATCCGTTCCTGGTGGAAATGCGCGACCGCGCGGCGCGCCTGCTGCTGCCCTACCTCTAGGCGGCAGTCTTCTAAGCAGCAGTCTTCAGGCGGCGCTTGTCGGAGCAGCGTTCCCCCGCCGCGCCGGTGTCGCGCATTGCAGCTCGAGCACGATCGGGCGGTGGTCTGAGGGTCCGAAATCGAGAGTCCGCGCCGCCGTGCAATGCAACCCGTGCACAAGGCACCGATCGAGGCGAAAAGGCACGATATTGCTGGCGAAATGCGTCGGCTCACGCGGGCCGACATCGCGGAAGCCCGGCAGCTTCACCGAGCCGACCGCGTTGTAGTCGCCGATGATCGCCGCCGGATGGCCATGCAGCGCCGCGGCGATACGGCCAAGCTGGCGACGGTTGAGAAGCTGGCCGTGCGAGAGATGGACGTTGGCAAAGCGAATGTCGCCGATCTGCACGAGTTGCGAGACGCGGCCCGGCAGGCGGCCCGGCAGGCGCGACATCGGCAGCGCCAGAACGTGCGGCGGCGTGAAATGATGGCGACTCCATACCGCCAGGCCGTGGATGCGGCTGGCCCACGGCATGCGGTGGAAGTGACCGCCGACCGCCGAGGGCAGCGCCTCGATCTCCTTGGTCGCCTCCTGCATCAGCAGCAGGTCGGGTCGCTCGCGGACGAGCAGGGCCACGACGTCCTCCATCGCAGCGCCGGTCCGGCGCAGAAGATTCCAGCTGATGATTTTCACGACGGCCAAGATAACGCAGGAATGCGGCAAAAGCTGGCGTCTCGATGCGAATATGCCGGCCGAATTGATTGCAACTCCCGTGCAGCTGGCGCGTTGTAGAGGCATGACCCAGCCAACTCTGCGCGCCCAGAAGACCAACGAACGCCGGCAGGCCGCCGCCAAGCGTGTTTCCACCCAGCAGATCGCCAAGGATGCGGTGCGCGGCGGCGCCAAGAGCGAAAAGAAGAACAAGCGGCCCGGCGCCGGAGGCGCGCAAAAAGGCTAGCGCGTCGCCAGCAGTGGCTCTGTGTCGGAGCTTTTTGAACACGACAGCCACCTAGGAAGCGATTGGGCGGAATATCGCCCGTTGCACCCCTTTTGGGGCGCTGCCATCTTCGGGCGGTGTCCAGTCCAGCGTCTAGCTCAGCCCCGCCCACACCGGCTTCCCGGCCCCGCCGCGTCGCGCTTTTCGTCACCTGTCTGGTCGATCTTTTCCGGCCTTCGATCGGCTTCGCGGCGGTGAAGCTGCTGCAGGACGCGGGCTGCACCGTCGAGGTGCCGCCGCTCCAGGTATGCTGCGGCCAGCCGGCCTACAATTCCGGCGATCGAGCGACAACGCGGGCGATCGCTGCCCAGGTCATAGAGGCCTTCGAAGGCTACGACGCCGTGGTCGCGCCCTCGGGTTCGTGCGGCGGCATGCTCAGCCATCACTATCCCGGCCTGTTCGACGACGATCCGGCGATGAAGGCCAGGGCGGAAAATCTGGCCGGCCGCAGCTACGAGCTGATCGCCTTCCTGGTCGACGTGCTGGGCGTAAAGAAGGTCGCGGCGCGTTACGACGGCGCCGTCACCTATCACGATTCCTGCTCGGGGCTGCGCGAACTCGGCGTCAAGGGCCAGCCGCGCCGGCTGCTGGCCTCGGTCGGCGGCCTCAGCCTGCGCGAGATGGCGACGCCGGAAGTGTGCTGCGGTTTCGGCGGCACCTTCTGCGTCAAGTATCCCGAGATATCGAACGCCATGGTCGGTGAGAAGTCGGCCGACATTGCGGCCACCGGCGCTACCACGCTGCTGGCGGGCGATCTCGGCTGCCTGATGAACATGGCCGGCAAGCTGCAGCGCGAGGGCAGCACCGTCGCCGTCCGCCATGTCGCCGAAGTGCTGGCCGGCATGGGCGACATTCCTCCCATCGGTGAGCCTGGCTGATGGAATCCACCGCGCACGATTTCAACGACAATGTCGACGCCGCACTGGCCGATCCCAACCTGCAGGATTCGCTGGCCAAGCTGAAGGTCGGCTTCTCCGAGCGCCGCCGCCAGGCCGCCGAGCGGTTGCCCGAATTCGAGGCGCTGCGCGATTCAGCGCGCGACATCAAGAACCACGCGCTCGCCAACCTCGATTTCTATCTCGAGGAATTCGAGCGCAAGGTTCTGGCATTGGGCGGCCACGTCCACTGGGCGCCGACCGCGGCGGATGCGCGGCGCATCATCACCGACCTGTGCAAGAGTGTGAACGCCCGCACCGTCGCCAAGTCGAAATCGATGGTGGCGGAAGAAATCGCGCTCAACGAGCATCTCGAAGCCGAAGGCATCGCGCCGATCGAGACCGATCTCGGCGAATATATCATCCAGCTCAGGCACGAGCCGCCCAGCCACATCATCGCGCCTGCCGTCCATCTCACCAAGGACCAGGTCGCCGACACCTTCCTCGAGCACCACAGCAAGCTCGGCTTCACCAAGCGGCTGACCGAGCGCAACGACATGGTGGCCGAGGCGCGCTACGTACTGCGGCAAAAATTCCTCGACGCCGATGTCGGTCTCACCGGCGCCAACTTCCTGGTGGCCGAGACCGGCTCGTCGATGCTGGTGACCAACGAGGGCAACGCCGATCTCTCCAACACCCTGCCCAAGATCCACATCGTACTGGCCACCATCGAGAAGGTGATCCCCACACTCGAGGACGCCGCCGTCCTGCTGCGCGTCCTGGCGCGCTCGGCGACCGGACAGGAATCCTCGGCCTACACCACGCTCAATACAGGGCCCAAGCGGCCGGGCGATCTCGACGGTCCCGAGCAGTATCACGTCGTCATTCTCGACAATGGCCGCTCCAACGTGCTCGGCACCGAGATGCAGGACGTCCTGCGCTGCATCCGCTGTGGCGCCTGCATGAACCATTGCCCGGTCTATGGCGCGATCGGCGGCCACGCCTATGGCTGGGTCTATCCCGGCCCGATCGGCGCCGTGCTGACGCCGCAGCTCATCGGCGTCGAGGAAGCCGGCAACCTGCCCAACGCCTCGACCTTCTGCGGCCGCTGCGAGAGCGTCTGCCCGGTGCGCATCCCGCTGCCCAGGCTGATGCGCCATTGGCGCGAGCGCGAATTCGAGCAGCATCTGACGCCCGGCGCGGTGCGCCAAGGCCTCGCCCTCTGGGGCTTTTTTGCCCGCCGGCCGGGCCTTTACCGGCGTGTCACTGGCTTGGCCAATCGCTTGCTGGCGCTGTTCGGCCGGGCCGACGGCCGCTACCGGGCGGTGCCGCTCGCCGGCGGCTGGACGCGCTATCGCGACTTCCCGGCACCGCAATCCGGCGGCACGTTCCACACTCAGTGGCAGCGACGGAAACCATGAGCGAAGCACCCAATAGCGCGCGGGGCCAGATCCTGAACGGCATCCGCCGTTCCCTGAAGCGCGGCGAGCTTTCGGGCGCCGCCCGCGAGGCCGTGGCGGCGCGCCTCGCCCGCCCGCCGCTGGGGCCAAGCGTAGCGCGCGCCAACTTGCCGCAGCCCGAACGCGTTGCCGTGTTCTGCCATTGGGCGGAGTTCAACAACGCCACCGTGGCGCGGGTCAGCTCGGCCGAGGTTCCCGGCGAAGTGATGGCCTACCTGGCGCGCAACAATTTGCCGGCATGGGCGGCCATCGCGCCCTCGCCCGACCTCGACCGCCTCGACTGGGCCAGCCAGAAAATGCTCGAGCTGCGCCGCGGCAAGGCCGTTGGCAGCGATTCGGTGGCGATCACGCCGGCCTTTGCCGGCATCGCCGAAACCGGCACCGTGGTCATGGCCTCGGGCCCCGAGCATCCGGTGACGCTGAACCTGCTGCCCGACACCCACATCGTCGTGCTGAAGGAGAGCGACATCGTCGGCGGCTACGAGGAGGTATGGCAAAGGCTGCGGGCGCGCTATGGCAAGGACGTGATGCCGCGCACCGTCAACACCATCACCGGCCCGTCGCGCACCGGCGACATCGAGCAGACCATCGAGCTCGGCGCGCACGGTCCCCGGCGCATGCATATCCTGGTGGTGCGCGAATGAGCGCGTCGGCGCAGCCGAACCCTCCCGGCGAGCTGCGCGTCGTCGGCAGCAGCGTTACCCGCGAGGTCGACCTGCTGCTCGATCGCGTTGCCGAAGAGGCCGGCCGGCGTGCGCCGCGCATCCTGCAGATCGGATCGCGCGTCAACATCGCCGACCGCAACGAGCGCAACTGGCGGGCGTTGGCGACCAAGCGCTTCGACAAGCGCGCGAAGTTCGTCGGCATCGACCTGCTGGAGGGCGCCAATGTCGATGTCGTGCTCGACATCTGCTGCGACTCGCGCACGCTCGAGACGGCGCTCGGCAGCGATCCGTTCGACCTGGTGATCTGCTGCCACGTGCTCGAGCACACCAAGAACCCCAACCGCGCCGCGCGCAATATCCAGAGCGTCATGAAGGCCGGAGCGCTTGCCTATGTCGCCACGCCGTGGTCGCAGGCGTTCCACGCGGCGCCCGACGATTACTGGCGCTTCTCGATTCGCGGGCTGGTCCAGCTGTTCGGCGGCCTCGACATGGTGTCGGCGTTCTACAGCGGCGGGGATGTCGGGCTCGACGTCGCCTACCGCATCGAGCGCGACGGCAAGTCCGAGCTCGAGAGCCGCGCCGGCGCCGTCGAACAGGGCCTGTTCCAGCTCGTGCTCGACCACGAGGACAACCGCGCGGTGTTGTCGCGCCAGGCGACCGAGCGCCTGCCGGTGTCGCGCACCTACATGCCGACGCTGTTCGTGAATGTCGTGGGGCGCCGCACGGCATGAACGCGCGGCCCGTGGTGCCGGGTGGCATTGCCGCCCTGCTGGGCGAGGCGGTCACGCTGCACCGCCAGGGCCGGCTGGCCCCCGCCGAAAAGCTCTACCGCAAGGTGCTCGCCATAGCGCCGCACAATTTCGATGCCCTGCAGCTGCTGGGCGGTCTCGCCTACCAGAAGGAGCATTTCGCCGAGGCTGATCGCTTGCTGGAAAAGGCGCTCACCGTGAAGCCGCAGGACGCCGGTGCGCTGTACAATCGCGGCAACGTGCTGAAGAAGCTCGGCCGGCTGGAACCGGCACTGGCCTGCTTCGATCGTGTCCTTGCCGCCAATCCCGGCCACCCCGAGAGCCTGAACGACCGCGGCAACGTCCTGCAGACGCTGGGCCGCCTCGACGAGGCGCTGGAGAGCTACGATCGCGCCATCGCGGTGCGGCCGGCTTACGTCAATGCCCTCTACAACCGGGCCAACACGCTGCGCGCGCTGCGCCGTCTGCCTCAGTCCATCGCCGACTGCGGGCGCGTGCTGGCGATGGCGCCCAATCACGCCGACGCACTGAACGCGCTCGGCGCGGCGTTGGCCGACGCCCGTCGTTTTGACGAGGCCCTGGCTAGTTACGACCGGGCACTGGCCGCGGACCGCCACAACGTCCATGCCGCGTTCAATCGCGGCATCGTGCTCAGCGAACTCAAGCGCTTCGACGAGGCAGCACAGGCTTTCGCGATGGTCCTGCGGCTGCAACCCAAATACGAGTATGCGCTGGGAAGTTGCTTTCGCGCGCAACTGCAGACTTGCGACTGGCGCGCCTATGACAGGACCACCGCACAACTATGCGGCGATGTCCGCGCCGGACGGCGTGTCGATATTCCGTTTTTCTTCCTCGGCTACGGCGGCTCGTCGGCCGACGAGCAGCATTGCGCCGCAACACTGGTCGCCCATCGTTATCCGCCAGAGCGCCCGGCGATCTGGGGCGGCACGCTCTATCGCCACGAGCGTATCCGGGTCGGCTACTTCTCGGGCGACTTCCGCAATCATCCCAGCGCCTATCCCATGGCCCGGCGGCTCGAGACGCACGATCGGGCGCGCTTTGAGATCAGCGCTTTCTCGTTCGGTCCGGACACCGGCGACGAGGTGCGCAAGCGTATTGAGGCCGGCGTCGACCGCTTCATCGACGTGCGCGAAACAGCCGATCGTGACGTCGCGAGCCTTATCGCCAAACACGAAATCGACATTCTGGTCGACCTCACCGGACACGCCGCCGACGGCAGGCCGGGTGTCCTGGCGTGGCGTGGCGCGCCCGTGCAGGCGAGCTATCTCGGCTACTCGAGCACCATGGGCGCCGACTATGTCGACTACATCCTGGCCGACCGGCATATCGTGCCCTCGACCGATCAGCCGTATTACGCCGAGAAACTGGTGTATTTGCCGGGCTGCTTTCTGCCGTTCGACGCGGAAGAGGCGGCTGAGACACAAGCGCCGACCCGAGCCGGCGCGGCGCTGCCCGATCAAGGCTTCGTGTTCTGCGCCTTCAGCAATGGCTACAAGCTCAACCCCGCCCTGTTCGATGTCTGGATGAACCTGCTGAAAGGCGTTCCCGGCAGCGTGCTGTGGCTGCTGCAGGAGAACACCGGCGCGACGGCAAACCTTTGCCGCGAAGCCGAGCGGCGCGGCGTCGCTGCCGAGCGCCTGGTGTTTGCCGGCCGAGTGCCGGCCCGCGCCGACCATCTGGCGCGCCATGCGTTGGCCGACCTCTTCCTCGACACGCTGCCCTACAACGCCCATTCGACCGGCCGCGATGCCTTGTGGGCCGGCCTGCCGGTGCTGACCTGCACCGGCAACTCCTTTGCCAGCCGCGTTGGCGCCAGCCTGTTGCACGCTGTCGGACTGCCCGATCTGATCACGGGTTCGCTTGCGGACTACGAGGCACGGGGCCTTCATCTCGCCCGCAGCCGCGAGGAGCTGGCGGCGTTGCGGGCACGTCTGATGGCCGCGCGCACGATGTCGATGCTGTTCGACAAAGACGACGGCCGGCGCAACATGGAAGCAGCCTTTGTCGAGATGTGGCAGCGCCAGCAGCGCGGCGACGCACCGGCGGCGTTCAGCGTCGGCCAACCGGCGGCGGCCAGGTGATGAACCTGGGGCAATACCTGGTTGCGCCAGCCGACGATGCCGTTGCCGACCAGCACGACGCTGCCGTTGTTGACCAGAATGAAGGACGGAACGATCGGCACCTTGACGGCCGAATGATAGGGCCGCGCCTCGGATGGCCAGTATTTGGCTTGGTAGGCCGTAATTCCTGGCCTCGCCGGTTTCGAAATCGGTCAAGTTCATCAAGACACACGCGCCCAAGACCACCCAGGCCAGTCCTGCGCCGCGAAGATCTGGCAGGGCGCGCAGTCGTCGGCATAGGCGTAGACGATGAGGACATTGCTGGCGGCCGTGGCGGGCGAGGCGGCCGGCAGAGTGAGCAGGCCCGGCCAAGGCACTGCCCAGCGCAGAGCGCCGCGTAAGAGAGCCGCAGTTGGCAGAACGCTCACCAGTCGCGCTTTGGCCCATGCGCATGCTTGTCGGGCGCGAACAGAGTTGGCCCGGTCCGCCGGGATTAACGGTTCGGTCGGAGGGGCGCCGGCCTCAGGGTTCCAAACACAACCTAACACAGCCGTCGGATAACGATCGGGCAAAAAAGAAGAGAGCGGGCTTTCGCCCGCTCTCTCCGATTTGGTCGGGTTGGCTAGGACTAGAAGCGCAGGTCCATGCCCATGACGACCGCCCAGGAGTTGCCGTTGGTGGAAGCCGAGGGGCCCCCGATTTGGTAGTACATGAAGCCGCCGACCAGCTTCACACCCGGTCCGAGTGCGTAGTTGGCGCCGACTTCGTACTTGTTGGTGGTTTCCGCACCGAAGGCGAGTGCGCCGGTGTTCGGGTTTGTTCCGAAGGCGTGGCTGGTCGAAGGCGCAGCAGAGGGCGCGTTCGCTACGCTGGTGCCGGACGTGAAGTTGTAGACGGTACCCGAGCCGTTACCGTTGTTGTTTACAGCGCCACCCCAGCCTGCCGACATCTGCCACGGGCCGGTTTCGTACATTCCGCCAAAAGTCCAGTAGCGGGTGTCGTTGTCCACATTGGTGTAGTAGTTGTTGCCGAGGCCGTTGTTGTCCCAACCGTAAGCACCGCCGATCGTGAAGCCGGCGTAGCCGAGCTGAACACCGCCGACCATCTGCTTCCAGGTGGCGCGGTTGGCGCCCGAGATCAAGCTGGCGGCGCCGTTGGTCCGCTGACCCGGGTTGAAGTTAGCGTTAGCATAACCGCCGTGCAGAGCCATGGTGACATCGCCGATCTTGTTCAGGTAGTTGGCGCCGATGTCGTACTCATCCTGATACTGATAGTCGTTTACCGCGCAGCCGTTAAAGTTGCCGCCGCCGTTGTAGCCGCAATCACCGGCCAGCCCACCGCCACTCAGGGACCCGGCAGCGCTCTGCTGTTGCAGCTTCGGAGCGTAGCCGACACCGACCTGCAAGCCGGCGAAGCGCGGCGTGAAGTAGGTGATGCGGTTTGCGTCCTGCCACTGGGCGCCGATGCTGTAGCCGTAACCCGCGCGGACCGCCTTGTTGGCGGCGCCGACGGCGTTCCACTGGTGGTTATGCTGCGAGAAGCCAAAGCCGATCAGGGCCGAAGGCGTGCCGTAGAACATACGATAGGCGCCCGGATCGCGCGAACCGAACTCGACGCGGCCCCAGTCGCCGAAGGCGAACAGGAACGATTCGTCGATCTGCGCAGCCTGCGATAGCGGAACGCCGGCAGACTGATTAAGGGCGGCCACCGTCGCCGTCCCGTTGGACGTCTGGCCCGGATTGTGGGCTTCGAGTTCGACCGTCACACCGACACTCGTGCCGTTGTCGAGCTTGGTCGACCCGATGAAGTGTATCTCACCTTCATAGATCAGGTTGATACCCTTGAAGTCTTTCGTCGTACCGTCGAGCGCGTAAATCGAGTCGATCGCCCCGCCCAACACATAACCGGTCCAGTAGCCGCCGACGCCCATCTTGATCGGATCGGCGGCCATGGCGGGAACTGCCATCAACCCACCGGCGACCAAAGCGGTCGAGCCCAGTAGAAGCTTTTTCATCATTCTTCCTCTCTCATTGTCAGTGGTACGTACCTTGAGGCCTGTGTCGACCACGGGATTGCATGCCCCGCCGATCCGACTGCGCTATAGAACACTGGGCCAAAACGAGGGTCAAGAAATGGTCGCCCTGCCGCACGATTCTCCCCGCACCTGTGGCGTCTTTGTCACAATCGTAGCGGCAGTGTTGAGCCAGATTGATCAGGTCAGAAAGAGTTAAGTCTTATAAAGCAACTCGCTAAACTTTAAGTATGTTAGTCTTATTTTAAAACTAATTAAAAATGAACCCCCAGCACGCCCATTGCCTTACTGGCTCACAACCTGCGGCCTCTTGCAGTCCTCAGGGCGCACGCCTATGGTCCGGCCGCTGCCGCCCAAGAGGACTGGGCGCGGCCCATATCGCCTGGAAAATCGGGCACACTGCCAAGGACAGCATCATGTCGGGCTCGGCGATCCTCCTTCGACTCCTCGCCATCGGGCGACCCGTCGCCATCGGGCTTTTTGCTGCCGGACTTGCCGCCTGTGCCGTCACCGACGTGAAGGAAAAGAAGAGCGGCCCCTCGGGCGACCGCAACCTCCGCGACCTGACGACCGGCCTCGGCGGCAACAACAAGGACACCGGCAGCCTGTTCGGCCCCGGCGGCCTGTTGGGCGGCAAGGAAAAGCCCAACGACAACGGCTCCGGCGTGGCGGTCAACGCCTACCTGTGGCGCGCCAGCCTCGACACCATCAATTTCATCCCGCTGGTCTCGGCCGATCCGTTCGGCGGCGTCATCATCACCGACTGGTACACGCCGGCCGAGGCGCCCAACGAGCGCATGAAGGTGCAGATCACCATCCTCGACCGCGACCTGCGCGCCGACGGCGTGCGCGTCTCTGTGTTCAAGCAGCAGCAGACGACCAAGGCCGGCACCGGCACTGGCGGCTGGATCGACGCCCAGGTCGATCCGCGCACCAACATCGATATCGAGAATGCGATCCTTACGCGGGCGCGCCAGCTGCGCATCGCCCAAACAGGATCGTGACGCCGGTTCGCGATAACCCCCGCAAAAGCTTGACGAACGAGGCCGCGCGGGGCATCCGCTGCGGCCTCGTTTGTTTTTGCCCCGTTTGCTTTTGAAGGTTGGAGCAGGTTCCGTGTCGTCGATACCAGCGCGTTACAATTTCCGCGAGACCGAAGCGCGGTGGCAGAAGATCTGGGACGACCGCCAGACCTTCCGCGCTGTCCTGGATCGCGCCAAGCCGAAATACTACGTGCTCGAGATGTTTCCCTATCCCTCGGGCCGCATCCACATGGGCCACGTGCGCAACTACACGCAAGGCGACGTGATCGCCCGCTACAAGCGCGCCATGGGCTTCAACGTGCTGCATCCCATGGGCTGGGACGCCTTCGGCCTGCCGGCGGAAAATGCGGCGATGGAAAAGAAGATCCATCCCAAGAACTGGACCTACGCCAACATCGCGGCGATGAAGACGCAGCTCAAGTCGATGGGCCTGTCGCTCGACTGGAGCCGCGAGCTCGCGACCTGCGATCCATCCTACTACCGCCACCAGCAGAAGATGTTCCTCGACTTCTGGAAGGCCGGCCTCGCCTACCGCCGGGAAGCCTGGGTCAACTGGGATCCCGTCGACAACACCGTGCTGGCCAACGAGCAGGTGATCGAGGGCAAGGGCTGGCGCACCGGCGCCACTGTCGAGCGCCGCAAGCTCACGCAGTGGAACCTCAAGATCACGCATTTCGCCGACGAGCTGCTCTCTCGTCTCGACACGCTCGATCGCTGGCCGGAGAAGGTGCGCCTGATGCAGGCGAACTGGATCGGCAAGAGCCGCGGTGCGCGCATCTTCTGGGAGCTGGCGCCGCCAAGCGGTGATGGTCGTGGAGATGGCCAGAGACAACTCTTGGAGATCTTCACCACGCGTCCCGACACGCTCTACGGTGCCTCGTTCATGGCGCTGTCTCCCGAGCATCCGATCACCGCGGAGCTAGCGGCGAAGGATCTCGGGCTGCAACGTTTCGTTGAGGAGTGCCGCAAGACTGGAACGGCTGCGGCTGAGATCGAGACCGCCGAGAAGGTTGGTTACAAATTACCGCTCTTGGCCAAGCATCCACTGATTCCTGGAAAAATCGTGCCAGTCTACGCTGCCAACTTCGTGCTGATGGAGTACGGAACGGGCGCCATCTTCGGTTGTCCCGGACACGACGAACGCGATCACGAATTCGCCAGGAAATACAGCCTGCCGATCCTCCCGGTGGTGATGCCGAAAGACGCCGACGCCAAAAGCTTCGCCGTGGCCGATGCGCCGTTCATCGAGGACGGCATCATCATCAATTCGGAATTTTTGAACGGCCTCGGCGTCGACGATGCCAAGGCAAAGGTAATCGCGCGCCTCGAGGAGATGGGCGTCGGCAAGGGCACGACGCAGTACCGCCTGCGCGACTGGCTGGTGTCGCGCCAGCGTTATTGGGGCTGCCCGATCCCAGCGATCCATTGCGAGAAATGCGGCGTCGTGCCGGTGGCGGAAAAGGATCTGCCGGTCGAGCTGCCCGACGACGTCACCTTCGACCGTCCGGGCAATCCGCTCGACCACCATCCGACCTGGAAGCACGTCGCCTGCCCGACCTGCGGCGGCAAGGCGCGGCGCGAGACCGACACCTTCGACACCTTCATCGATTCGAGCTGGTACTTCGACCGGTTTACCTCGCCACAACTCGCGACGGCGCCTTTCGATCGCGAGGAGAACGAGTACTGGATGCCGGTCGACCAGTATATCGGCGGCGTCGAGCACGCGATCCTGCACTTGCTCTACTCGCGCTTCTGGACACGCGCCATGCGCGAAGTGCAGATGACCGGCCGCGACGAGCCGTTCGAGGGATTGTTCACCCAGGGCATGGTCTGCCACGAGACCTACCGCGCCGCCGACGGATCGTGGCTAACGCCGGAGGAAATCTCCCGCGATGGTGCTGCGGTCGTGCGCCTCTCGGACAAGACACCGGTCGAGATCGGCCGCTCGGAGAAGATGTCGAAGTCGAAGAAGAATGTCGTCGACCCCGACCAGATCATCCGCGACTACGGCGCCGACACCGCGCGCTGGTTCATGCTGTCGGACAGCCCGCCGGAGCGCGACCTCGAATGGACCGAATCGGGCGTCACCGGCGCCTGGCGCTTCCAGCAGCGCCTGCACCGCATCGCCATGACGGCGATCGAGCAGATACCGCCGGTGGGGACGGCCGCTCCCGGTCCTTCCGCCGCCGCCACCGACCTGCGCCGGGCCGCGCACAAGACCATCGCCGGCCTGTCGGCCGACATCGAGGCCTTCCACTTCAACAAGGCGGTGGCGCGTCTTTACGAACTCGCCAGCACCATCGACGGCGTGAAGCCGGCGGACGAGGCGACGCGTTGGGCGCTGCGCGAGGCGCTGGAGATCTTCGTCCGCCTGATGGGGCCGATGACGCCGCATCTCGCCGAGGAACTGTGGCAGGCGCTCGGCCATACCGGCCTGCTGGCCGACGCCCGGTGGCCCAAGGCGGAGCCATCGCTGCTGGTCGACGACACGGTGACGGTGGCGGTACAACTCAACGGCAAACTGCGCGGCACCGTCGCCTTGGCCAAGGACACCGCCAAGGACGTGGCGGAGAAGGCGGCACTGGCGCTACCCGAATTGATCCGCGGGCTCGACGGCAGGACGCCCAAGCGCGTGATCGTGGTACCGAACCGGATCGTGAACGTGGTCGTGTGAAGCCAGCACGCCACAAACAAAAGAGGCCAGAAACATGGCACGCAAGCCGAACTACGAATTCGAACGCCGCGAGCGCGATCGACTGAAGGCACTGAAGAACGCCGAGAAGGCCCAGGCCAAGAAAGAAGCCAAGGAGCGCGCCCGGGCGGAGGCCGCTGGTGCTGCGCCAGCGGCTGAGGTCGAGCCCGAGGAAAAGATCTGACGCCAGCGCTCCGGGCGGTGGCGGCCTGGATGCTTTCCCGGGGTCATGAAGGACAGGCAGGGCCAGTCCTGCTATCCTATTCATTGGCGGCGCTGCGATTATGCGCAGCCTTCTCGCTTGGGTAATGAAAATGACGGTTGCTGCTTCCCGGGTCCTGATCGTGGAAGATGAGGCTGAGTTGCTGGATGAAGTCGCGAGCTGTTTGCGCAGGCGCGGCGAGACTGTCCTGACGGCGACTTCCTACGCCAAGGCGACGCGCATATTTGCCGACGCGACCGAGGCCTTCGACGTTCTGATCACCGACGCCCGCATGGCCGACGGCAACGGCGTCGACCTCATTCGCGCGGAAAGCCGGCGCGGTGCGCCTCGGGTCTGCATTCTCATGACCGGCAATCTCGAGCAAACCGACAGCGCCGTCGAGATGCCGGGCGTGCAGGTGCTTCACAAACCCTTCGCGGTATTCGAGCTTTATCGCGAAATGCGCGCCGCTCTCGCCGCCCAGACCGAGGCGCGCTAGCCCGCGGTCCGCGGAAGCTTCATCTGCCTTTCATGGTAGATAAGGGCCTGCCATGAAGATCGAAACACGCCAGGTCGAGTCGTTCCTCAAGAAGCCGGATCCGAAAATCCGCGCCGTGGTGGTCTATGGCAACGACGATGGCCTTGTCGCCGAACGCGCGCTGGCTCTGGCCAGGACCGTCTGCGAGGACCTCAAGGACCCCTTCCGCGTCGTCGACATCGCCGGCGAGACGCTGAAGGGCGACCCGGCGCGGCTGGCCGACGAGTTCTCGGCGATGTCGCTGATAGGCGGACGGCGCGTCATCCGCGTGCGGCCGGCCGGCGACGAATCGGCGACGGCGCTCGAGAACCTCGTTGCCGCCACGGCGGGCGACGCCCTGATCGTGCTCGAAGGCGGCAACCTGACGCCGCGCTCGGCGCTCAGGACGCTGGCCGAGACCGAACCCTGCCTCGCCGCCATGCCCTGCTACATGGACGGCGAGGCGGCACTCGAAGGCCTCGTCGAGAGTGCCGCGCGCGCGCAGGGCTATGCCGTGGCGCCGGATGCATTGGACTGGATCGTCGAGCGCATCGGCGGCGATCGCGGCCAGACGCGCAGCGAGATCGACAAGCTGCTGCTCTACAAGGCGAGCGACGCCAGCAAGACCGTGACGCTCGACGACGCCATGGCGGTGCTGGGCGACACCGCCGCGATCGGCCAGGACAACGTCATCGCCGCCACTTTCGATGGCGATCTCGTCTCTCTCGACCGCGCTCTCGACCGCGTGTTCGCCGAAGGCGGCAACCCGGTGCAGCTGGTGCGCGCGGTGCAGCGCCACACCGACCAGCTTCACGTCGTCTCGGGCAACCAGGCCAAGGGCGTGCCGATGGAAGCCGCGTTGACCAAGGCGCGCGGCCTGCCGCGCTTCGGGCCGCGGCGCGACGCCTTTCTGCGCCACCTGCGCCTGTGGCCGCTGGGCCGGCTGGGCGTCGCGCTGGGTGAGATCGTGAAGGCCGAGATCGAATGCAAGTCCACCGGCCTGCCCGACGAGGCGATCGCGCGGCGGCTTTGTTTCAGGCTGGGTGGCGCGGCAAAGACGGCGAAAGAGCGGCGCTAGCCGTCCGGCGGCAGGTCGAAACCGGCAGGCGGATCGCCGCGCTGGTGGCGCTCCTACATCGTGGCGTAGGCGGTCTCGAGATGGCGGGTGAATAGGCCAGTATCGAAGAGAGGCGCGCCATCGCGATTGCCCGCCAGTCTGGCTTTCACTTCCGCGAGGTGTTGCGGCGTCGTGGCCCGCCGCAAGGCCAGCGCCTCGTAGGCAGCCGGTTGCTGATCGACCGTTCGCTGGCGGTCAACGTCAACGATGCCCGGGCCCTCGCCTACACCGGCCGGCACGAGGAAGCCGAAGCGGCAGTCCGGCATCTCCTGGAACTCGAACCTGGATTGACCCTCGCCATCGTCGAGCAGGCGAGAACCACGCCGCCCGAGCCGCGGACGAGAGAAATTTTTCTCGAAGGATTGCGGCGGGCCGGATTGCCTGCGGGTTGAGCCTTGCGTCAGCGCCGCGTCAGGCGCTCCACGACCATGTCGAGCTGATCGTAGTCGCGGATCTCCAGCGTCAGGGCTGTCTGCTCGCCGACGCCGCGGATCACCAGGATAACCTGCAGGCCCAGCGCTTCTTCGATGCGCTTTTCCAGCGCGCGGGTATCGGCGGTCGAGGCGCCGGTGGCGGCGGCCTCCGCCTTTCGCGCACCTGCGGTCGCCGGGCGGGGGGCGACTGGGGGAGCATCCGCCTTGGCCAGCCTTTCGAGGTCGCGCACCGTCAGCTTCTCGTCGATCGTGCGCCGCGCCATCGCCGCCGGATCGGGGAAAGCCAAGAGTGCCCTCGCCTGCCCGGCCGAAAGCTGGTGATGGCCGACCATCTCCTGCACCGGCCTGGGCAGCTCGAGCAGCCGCAGCGTGTTGGCGACGTGCGGGCGGCTCTTACCCATGGTTTTGGAAATATCTTCCTGCGTCTGGTCGAACTCGTCGATCAGGCGGCGGTAGCCGGCAGCTTCGTCGACGGCTGAGAGATCGACGCGCTGCAGGTTCTCGACCAGGGCGAGCTGCAGGGCATCGACATGGCTGAGCGTGCGGATGACCACCGGCACTTCGTGGAGCTGCGCCTTTTGCGCCGCCCGCCAGCGCCGCTCGCCGGCCACGATCTCGTAGACATCCTTGGTCGCCGTGGGGCGCACCAGGATCGGCTGCAGCAGGCCGAACTCGCGCACCGATTCGACGAGCTGGTCGATGCCCTCGAACAGCGTGCGCGGCTGCAGGCGGCCGGGCTGCAACTGGCCGATCGGCAGGGTGAGGGGCGGACGGGCGGCCGCGGTGGCGCGCTGCTGCTCGGCCGTCGGTGGCGGCGGCGGCGTCACAGTGGCGGCGACATCCTCGTCGCCTAGGAGTGCCGAGAGTCCGCGGCCCAGGCCTCTTGGTTTCGGTGCCTGACTCATGTGACGCGCCTCATGCTGCCGCCTGCTCCGCTGCGTTGCGCCGGCGGCGGATGAACTCGCTCGCCAGCAGGATATAGGCCTGCGATCCGGCGCAGGCGTTGTCGTAGATCAGCACCGGCAGGCCGTGCGAGGGCGCCTCGGCGATGCGGACGTTGCGCGGCACCGTGGTGCTGAAAACCAGATCGCCGAAATGCTGGCGCACGTCGGCCTCGACCTGCTGGCTGAGCGTCATGCGGCGATCGACCATGGTCATGACGACGCCGGCGATGTGCAACCTTGGGTTGAGGCGTTTCTTTATTCTCTCCACGGTGTTGGCCAGCGCGCCAATTCCCTCGAGCGCCAGGAACTCCGCTTGCAGCGGCACCAGCACCGCGTCGGCCGCGACCAGCGCGTTCAAGGTCACGAGGCCCAGCGACGGCGGGCAGTCGATCAGGATCGTCGTCCAGCGCGTGCGCGTCTCGTTGCCCGGGGCGGCGAGCGCTTCGGCCAGGCGATGTTCGCGGCGCTCGAGATCGATCAGCTCGATCTCGGCGCCGGCGAGCTGCACCGAGGCGGGCATGACGAACAGTCCGGGGATCTTGGCCTCGCGTACCGAAGCGTCCAGCGAGGCGAGGCCGAGTAAAAATTCGTAGGTGCCGGGCGAGCGGTCGTTGCGCGCGATGCCGAGGCCGGTCGAGGCGTTGCCTTGCGGGTCGAGATCGATCAGCAGGATTTTTTCGCCGACCGCGGCCAGCGCCGTGGCGAGATTGATCGCCGTCGTGGTTTTACCGACGCCGCCCTTTTGGTTGGCGATCGCGAACATCTGCGGCGGCGGCGCCCGCTGAGGCAAGTCGTTGGTAGTCGCCGACTCGGAGGATGACGGAGTCACTATCGGTCACACTGGCAAAAGGTTGATGGGGAATGTCCCAGTCCCGCATGGCCTCGGTCAATTCGCCTCGCCAGCCTTTGCCCTTGTGGAAAAGGCAAATAGCGGGACCCGAACGGTGCCGAAAAGCCCATTCGAGCAACGTCGCAAGAGGGGCGAGGGCCCGGGCCGCCACGACGTCGGCACCGAGGGGATTTATTTCCTCGATGCGTCCGATGACCACCTTGGGCGGGATCGCCAGTTCCATCCGCCGCGAGGCTTCGCCGAGATAGGCGGCCTTGCGGGCGTCCGATTCGACTAGCGTAACCTCGATCTCGGGCCGCATCGCCGCCACGACCAGGCCGGGAAAACCGGCGCCAGAGCCCAGATCGGCCAGTTTTTTCGTTCCCGGCGGGATTAGCGGATCGAGCTGGGCCGAATCCAGGACGTGGCGGGCCCAGATGTCATCCAGTGTTGCCCTGCCGACCAGGTTGATGGCCTTGCTCCAATGACGAAGCACCTCGACCATGGTCTCCAGCCGCGTCCGGGCTTCGGGTGCCAAAGACCTGATATTGTACATTTATGGGCAGGAAAAATGTTTCACGTGAAACATTTCTAGGCCGCGCGGCGGCGGACGTACTTCAGCAGGGCCACCAGCGCCGCAGGCGTCACGCCGGAAATCCGGGCCGCCTGGCCGAGATTCTTGGGCTTGTGGGCCGTAAGCTTTTGCCGGACTTCGTTCGACAGGCTGCCGATCGCGCCGTAATCGAGGTCGAGTGGCAGATCGAGCGCCTCGTCACGGCGGTAGGCGGCGATGTCTTCACGCTGGCGCCCAAGATAGCCCTCGTAGCGGGCGTCGATGCTGAGCTGTTCAGCCGCCTCACTAGGGATGGTGGCCAATTCGGGCCATAGGGCCGCCAGCCGGGTCCAGGTAATATCCGGATAGGCCAGCAATTCCAAGGTGTTACGGACGATACCATCCTGGTTGATGGGAATTCCCTGCTTGGCCAGCCAGGACGGCGAAGCCGTAAAGGTCTTGGCCAGATTTCCCGCAGAATTGAGGGTGAATTGTTTCACGTGAAACATTTCCGCTCTGCGGGTGCTGACGCAGCCGATATCGATGCCGCGCTGTGTCAGGCGCTGGTCGGCATTATCGGCCCGCAGCCACAGCCGGTATTCCGCCCGCGAGGTGAACATGCGGTAGGGCTCGGTGACGCCCAGACTGACCAAATCGTCAATCAGGACGCCGAGATAGCCGTCCGCGCGGTCGACCTGGAAGGGCGACGATCCGGCGGCCGCCAAGGCAGCGTTCAGGCCAGCCATCAGCCCTTGAGCCGCCGCTTCCTCGTAACCGGTCGTGCCGTTGATCTGGCCGGCCATGTAGAGGCCCGGCACCCGGCGGGTCTCCAAGGTCGGCAGTAGCTCGCGCGGGTCGATATGATCGTATTCGATGGCATACCCCGGCCGCAGCATAACGGCATGCTCCAGCCCCGGAATGGTCTGCAACATCGCGGCCTGCACTTCGCGCGGTAGGGAGGTCGAGATCCCGTTGGGGTAGACCGTCGGGTCGTCGAGGCCTTCGGGCTCCAGGAAGATCTGGTGCCGCTCGCGCTGGGCAAAGCGCACGACCTTGTCCTCGATCGACGGGCAGTAGCGCGGGCCAATGCTTTCGATCTGGCCGGAATACATCGGCGAGCGGTGCAGGTTAGCGCGGATCAGCGCATGCGTGGCCGGTGTGGTCTCGGTGATGTGGCAATCGATCTGCGGCGTCGTGATCTTGTCGGTGAGGTAGGAGAAGGGCAGCGGCGGGGTATCACCCGCCTGGGCGGTGAGGCCGCTGTAGTCGATCGTACGGCCGTCGAGACGCGCCGGCGTGCCGGTCTTGAGACGCCCCAAGGCGAAGCCGAAGCGCTGCAACGTAAGCGCGAGTCGTGTCGATGGTTCCTCGACCGCATCGGCTGCGATATCGGCCGGCGTGCCGTCGCGCTGGCCGCGCGCGCGTCCTGCCGGGATCTTGGTTTCACCCAGGTGGATCAGGCCTCGGAGGAAGGTTCCCGTCGTCAGGACGACACGCCCCGCGGCAATTTCCGCACCCGACTCAGTCACGACGCCGATACACGTTCCGCGTGTCCCCGAGATAACGTCTGCCACCGCATCGGCACGGATTTCGAGGTTCGCCTGCTCCGCCAAAATCGTCTGCATGGCCTGCCGGTAGAGCTTGCGATCGGCCTGCGCGCGCGGCCCGCGCACGGCCGGGCCCTTTGAGAGATTGAGGGTGCGAAACTGGATGCCGGCACGGTCGATGGCGCGGCCCATGACGCCGTCCAGGGCATCGATCTCACGCACCAGATGGCCCTTGCCCAGCCCGCCGATGGCCGGATTGCAGGACATTTCGCCGATCGTATCGAGGCGATGGGTCAGCAGCAGGGTTTTGGCCCCCAGCCGCGCCGCCGCAGCCGCGGCTTCGCAGCCGGCATGGCCACCGCCGACGACAATCACGTCATATGAAAAGGCCCGCTGCATCGCGGGCCTTAAGTCGTTGATCGGAGCTAGCGGGTCAAGGGCGCTCGAGATGGCTCGTGTCGTTGACGCGCTCGACCCGCACGCCGCCCGGCCCGATATCGACCTCGTTCAGGCGGCGCGGGCTTTGGGCGATCCGCCAATAGGCCGACAGCGGCTGGTCCAGAAGCTGCAGCAGCAGGGCGCGATTGACGCTGTCATGGCCGGCCAGGACGGCCGTCTCCTCGGCGTGCCGTTCGAGCGCCAGCCGCAGCACATCGGCCGTCCGCGCCACCAGATCCTGCAGCGATTCGCCGCCAGGAAAGCGCATGCGCTGCGGCGTCGCGCGCCAGCGCTGGAAGAACTCCGGCGCCTCGTCCTTGATCTCGTCCTGGATGCGCATCTACCCGGCGCCGTAGTCGATATCCATCAGGCCATCGAGCGTTGTGGTGCCGACGCCACAGGCCTTGGCGATGCGCCCGCCCGTGACAACGCAGCGCTGCAGCGAGCTGGTGTAGATCGCCGCTGGCTTCCAATTTTTTCCAATCCGCTGTGCCAATGCCTCGTCCTCGGCCTCGGCCAGGCCGCGCTCGGTCAGCACCAGCTCGGCGCGACCGCGGAAGCGTTCGGGAAGGGTGCCGTCGACATGGCCGTGGCGGGTGATGAGGAGCTTGGTCATCACCTCAGTCTAACCACGGCGGCGCCGTGTGGCATCACCGCCATCATGCCGATCACTTGCCGATGCAGAAATCGCGGAAGATTACGTCGAGCAGCTCGTCGATGCGCACGGTGCCGGTGATGCGGCCGATGGCGCGCATGGCGAGCCGCAGATCTTCCGCGGCGAGCGCGATCTCCGGCGCCTCCCTGGCGCGCAGCAACGCGGCGTGCGCCTCGCGCAACGCCTCGCGGTGACGGGCCCGGGTGAGCGGCGGCGCGGCGGCGCCTGATTCGAACGCTTCGGTCACGGCGATCTGCAGACACTCGAGCAATTTGGGGACACCGTCGCCGGTCTTGGCCGACACGGTAACGCCCTTGAAATCGCCGGGCTTTCCGGCCGCCAGGTCGATCTTGTTCAAGACGAAAATAGTGCGTTCAGGCATCCACAACGCGACCGTTTCGCGCCATGTCGGGTCGTCCGCAGCGACCACCAGCAGGCGAAGATCGGCCTGGTCGGCGCGGGCGCGGGCGCGGCGCACGCCTTCGAGCTCGATCGGATCGCTCGACTCGCGAAGGCCCGCGGTGTCGGCCAGCGTCACCGGCCAGCCGCCGAGATCGAGATGGACCTCGATCACGTCGCGCGTCGTGCCGGCTGTCTCCGCGACAATGGCGGCGTCGCGCCGCGCGAGAAGATTGAGCAGCGAGGACTTGCCGGCATTGGGTGGGCCGACGATGGCGATCGACACGCCCTGACGCAGCCGCTCGCCGCGATGGTCGGCGAGGTGCGAGTCGATCTGTTTGGCGAGCTCGACGATCTCGCCGGTGACGCGCCGGTCGATGCCTTTGGGCAGATCCTCGTCGGGGAAATCGATCGCCGCTTCGAGATGAGCGAGCGTGCGCAGACCGAGCGTGCGCCACTCTTCATAGAGCCGGTGCAGCGCGCCATCCATCTGGGCCAGCGCCTGGCGGCGCTGCTGGCCGGTCTCGGCGGCGACCAGGTCGGCGACGCCCTCGGCCCGGGTGAGGTCGAGCTTGCCGTTCTCGAAGGCGCGGCGCGTGAATTCGCCGGGCTCGGCCAGGCGGCAGAAGCCGAGCTTGCCGACCGCGTCGAGCAACGCGCCCACGACCGCGCGGCCGCCGTGGCTGTGCAGCTCGGCCATGGTCTCACCGGTCTCGGTGTTCGGTCCCACGAACCACACGACCAGGCCGCGGTCGATCTCCTCGCCCGTCGCGGGATCGATCAGCGGCCGCACCGACATGCGGCGTGGCGGAGGCAAGGCGGGATCGCGCGCTGAACGGCCGCGTTCGAAAGCCTGCGGCTCGGTCAGGAAAATCAACGCCTCGTCGGCGCGCGGCCCGCTGATGCGGATGACAGCCAGCGCGCCGGGAGACGCCCGGGTGGGCGCCGGCGTGCTCAAGGCATAGATCGTGGAGCCGGCCACGCGCGCTCAGCTGCGCTTGGGCTGGGTCGGCGTCGGCGCGGGCGTCGGCCGGGGTGTCGGCGCGGCCGGCACGGGGCGGGCCATCACCTTGTCGGCGATCTTGTCGTACAGCGCCTCGGGGATCAGCCGGCGCTCGACCAGCTCTGTCTTGGCCTTGAACGGCCGCGCCCGGATGATGGCGTCGGCCTTGACCTCGCCGATGCCCTCCAGGGTCATCAGGTCGTCGCGCGACGCGTTGTTGAGGTCGATCTGGGCCGGCGCCGCCGGCGGCCGGGTCTGCGCCCAGGCCGGCAAACCGCCCAAAACCAGCGTCATACCTGCGAGAACGCTCCGCCGCTTCAACCCTGCCTCCATGGCCCCTGTCCGGGGTTACCTATATTATCCCCGCGCCATGGCGAGACCCTACAATCAAATCCCCGACCGCCGCGCAATCATCCGTCGCCGCGACGTCGAGGAGGCACTTGCCCGCCTGGTCGAGGACATGCCGACCGGCAACGAACCGCCGCGGCCTGCCGTGCTGGCGGCGCTGCGCGAGGCCCTGGCCAAGGGCCGGGCCGAGATCCGCCGGCGCTTCGAGGGGACTACGCCCCAGCGCAACGACGGGCCGATGGTCCTGGCCTCGACCTCGTTCCTGATGGACCAGATCGTCCGCGTCCTCTTCGACTTCGCCAATGACCGCGTCTATCCCGCCGCCAATCCCTCGGCCGCCGAGCGCCTCGGCCTGGTTGCCACCGGCGGCTATGGCCGCGGCGAGCTGGCGCCGCTCTCCGACCTCGATCTGCTGTTCCTGCGCCCCTACAAGCAGACACCCCGGGGCGAGCAGATCGTCGAGTACATGCTCTACCTGCTGTGGGACAGCGGCCTGAAGGTCGGCCACGCCACCCGCACCGTCGAGGAAAGCCTGCGCTACGCCGATCGCGACCACACTATCCGCACGGCATTGCTCGAGGCCCGTTACCTGTGGGGCGAGCGCGATCTCTATGACCAGCTCATGACGGGCTTCACGCGCACTTTTCATTCCGGCGACGGCCGCGACTTCGTCGACGCCAAGCTCGCCGAGCGCGACCAGCGCCACCAGCGCATGGGCGATTCGCGCTACGTCGTCGAGCCCAACGTAAAGGAAGGTAAAGGCGGGCTGCGCGACCTGCACACGCTCTACTGGATCGCCAAGTACCTCTATCGCGTCAACAGCCCGGCCGAGCTCGTCGACAAGGGCGTGCTGACCAAGGAAGAAGCGCGCCAGTTCGAGCGCTCCGAGCGCTTCCTGGTCGCCGTACGCTGCCACATCCACTACATCACCAACCGCGCCGACGATCGCCTGTCGTTCGATCTCCAGAGCGAGATCGCCGGCCGCCTCGGCTACCGCGACCGCCCGGGCAGCCGCGGCGTCGAGCGCTTCACCAAGCACTATTACCTGCACGCCAAGATCGTCGGCGACCTCACGCGCATCTTCATCGCGGCACTGGAAGACAGCCATCGTCGCAAGCCCAAGCTCGCCGCCCTGTGGCAGACGCTGCGGCCGCGCCAGCTCGAGGGCTTCAAGCTCGACGGCGAGCGGCTGGGCGCCGTCTCGCCCGAGGCCTTCGTCCACGATCCGGTGGCGATCCTGCGGCTCTTTCATGTGGCGCAGGAGAACGGCCTCGACATCCATCCCGCGACGCTGCGTTTGATCACGCAAAACATCAAGCTGCTCGACCGGCTGCGCTCGGATCCCGAGGCCAATCGTCTGTTCATGGAGATGATGACCTCGCGCCACGATCCCGAGACGACGCTGCGGCGGCTGAACGAGGCCGGCGTGTTCGGCCGCTTCATTCCCGATTTCGGCCGCATCGTGGCGCAGACGCAGCACGACATGTATCACACCTACACCGTCGACGAGCACACGATCCGCGCAATCGGCGTCGTCGCGCGCATCGAATACGGCGAGCTCAAGGACGAGCATCCGCTGGCCTCCGACGTCGTGCACAAGCTCTTGTCGCGGCCGGTGCTCTATCTCTCGGTGCTGCTGCACGACATCGCCAAGGGCCGCGGCGGCGATCACTCGGTGTTGGGTGCCGACGTGGCGATACAGCTTGGCCCGCGCCTCGGCCTCAGCGCCGCCGAAACCGAAACCGTCGCCTGGCTGGTGCGCCATCATCTCGCCATGTCGGGCACTGCCTTCCATCGCGACCTGCAGGACCCCAAGACCATCGAGGATTTCGCCGCCCTCGTTCAATCGCCCGAGCGGCTGCGGCTGCTGCTGGTGCTGACCGTGTGCGACATCCGCGCCGTCGGCCCCAACGTGTGGAACGGCTGGAAGGCAGCCCTCCTGCGCCAGCTCTACTACGCCGCCGAGCAGGTGCTGTCGGGCGGCACGCTGGCCGGCGGCCGCATAGAGCGCATCAAGGCGATCCAGGCCGAGGTCGCCAAGCGCCTCACCGGCTGGAGCGAGGCCGAGAAGGAAGAGCATTTTGCCCGGGGTTATACGCCCTACTGGCTATCGTTCGATCCCGACACCCTGGCCCGCCAGGCCGAGCTGGTGCGCCGCGCCGAACGCGACCGCAAGCCGCTGGCGATCGAGCATCGTGTCGACCCGCAGCGCTCGGTGACCGAGATCACCATCTACACGCTCGACACCCACGGCCTGTTCGCCCGTCTCGCCGGCGCCATGGCGGTCAGCGGCGCCAACATCGTCGACGCCAAGATCTTCACGCTGGCCAACGGCATGGCGCTCGACACGTTCTGGATCCAGGGCCTTGAGGGCAAGCCGTTCGACGGCCCGCAGCGGCTCGCCCGCCTCGCCGCCCGCGTCGAGCTGGCGCTCTCCAACCGCCTCGACATCCAGCGCGAGCTCGACAGCCAGAGCGGCTCGTGGCCCAAGCGCGACCGCGTCTTCACTGTCGAGCCGCGCGTTCTGGTCGACAACAACGCGTCCGACACCTTTACCGTGATCGAGGTCAACGGCCGCGACCAGCCGGGCTTCCTGCACGTCGTCACGCGCGCGCTGACGCGGCTCAACCTGCAGATCGCCTCGGCTCACATCACCACCTACGGCGAGCGCGCCGTCGACGTGTTCTACGTCAAGGACCTGTTCGGCCTCAAGGTCGTCAACCAGGACAAGCTCAAGCAGACCGCCGAATCGGTCGAGAAATCCATCCGCGCCTTCGACGCGCGATTCGAGCCGGTGGCAAAAGCGGCGGAATAGCGGGCGATGCGACGCTTCCTTTCAATCGCCTTGCTCGTTGCTGCAATCGCTTCGGCCCTCGCCGACCTCGCGTCAGCTCAAACGCCGGCGCTTCGTGTACCGCCCGGAGGCGATTCCGCCCTCGCGTGCAGCCAGACACCCGATGGCCGCGCCTATTGGACCGAGTACGCCTACTGCGATGTCGCGGTGAAAGGGCCGGCCGCGGCCAAGGGGCTGGTCTTGTGGAGCCATGGCGTATCGGGCGATCGCGAACAATACAAATTCGCACCCGCCATCGTCTTGCAGCAATTCGTTAATGCCGGATGGGATGTCATCAAGATCAACCGCAACAACCTTTATGAGAGGGGTTGGGGGACGTCCGGCACGAAGCATCGAGACGATGCCATCGAACGGGTACGGTCGGCCCGCGCTTAAGGCTACAAGAACGTGATCCTTGCCGGGCAGTCCTATGGCGGAGCGATTTCGCTCGAGGCAAACGCCAGGGCCGGCGGCGTTGACGGCGTTCTGGCGTTCTCTCCCGGACACGGCAGCGACCTCGGTTCAGCGGGCGGCGGCGTCGGCGGCCTCTATTTCAGTCTCGACCGCTATCTGCTCGAGGCCGCTGCGGCACAGAAAAGCGGTCGTGTCGTCGTTCTGGTCGCACCCAACGACCATTTGCACCCGAACCGCAGCGCCCCAGGTGGCTTCATCGGCCCACGTCTTCGCGACGCCCTCAGTGGGGCGAGCCGGCCGTTCGTCGTGTTCGACGAAACCGGGCCGATCAGCGGCCAGTTCGCGGCATGGTTCGGCCCGTGCGTCGTGCGGTTTCTCGATCCCGCACAGCCCGTTGCCGCGGCAGAGACCGTGTGCCCTCCGCCCAATCCCGTGCCGCAATTCCTGCTGCCGGCAAATTTCAACCCCCCTCAACCGGGCCCGAGCGGCGAGGCGCGCTGGCTGGGTGCGTGGCAAGGAACTTTTGGCGATAACAATCGCGACCTGTTAACCGTCGTCGAGAAGGTCACCGGAACGGTGGCAACGATCATTTACAGTCCCGGCGCCGGACCCAAGCGCGAGTTGAGCATGGGCTACGACCGGCACTCGAACGGACGTATCGACGGTGAGACATTGACGGTGGATCGAGGCGTCGGCCGCACCGTGCAATTGTCACTGGCGGCCGACGGCGAGAGCGTGAATTTCGAGCACAAGGCGCCCTCAAGCGCGCCCGATAGCCAGAGAGCGATTACTCCGGCTTGTAACCCGCGTCGCGCAGCAGCGCGGTGTTGGTCTCGATTTCCGACCTGATGTGCGCCGCGAAATCCTTCGGACCGCGTGCCGTCGGCACGATGCCGAGGCCGGTCGTCTTGGCGATGAAAGCCGGATCCTTCGACACTTCAGCCATCGCCGCGGCCAGACGATCAACGACCGGGTCGGGCGTGTCCTTCGGCGCCCACACGCCGTACCACGAACTGATGTTGAAATCCTTCAGCCCCGCCTCGGCCGAGGTCGGGATATTGGGCGCGAGCGGCGTGCGTTCCTTCGAAGTGACGAACAGCGCCCGCGCTTTGCCCGACGTCGCGAGCGGCAGCAGCGCCGTCCACGGGTCCATGAAGAGCTGCACGCTGCCGCTCAGAAGATCGGCATTGGCCGGCGCCGTGCCCTTGTAGAGGATGGTGTCGAGGGGCAACTTGGTCCTCTCGAGGAATTCCAGCGTGGCGATGTGGCCGGCCGAGCCGCCCGAGGACAGCGCGAAGAAGTATTTCTTCGGCTCGGCGGCGATCGCCGCCATCGTGCTCGCGTAGTCGGTGCCCGGCACGTTGAGATTGACGAGCAGCACCAGCGGCGCCTCGCCCGCCTGGGCGATAGGCCGGAAATCGGTCTGCGGGTCGTAAGGACAGGTTGCCATGATGGTCTTGCCCAGCACGAACAGGCTGGCATTGAACAGGACGGTGTAGCCATCTGGATCGGCGCGGCGCACGGCGTCGGAGCCCACGGTGCTCGAGGCGCCGCCGATATTCTGGATCACGATCGGCTGGCCGAGCTTCTCCGACAGCCGCTCGGCGGTGATGCGGCCCAGCCCGTCGGTGCCGCCGCCCGGCGGATAGGGCACGATCATGCGCAACGGCTTGTTGGGGTAGCTTTGCGCGGTGGCAGGTTCTGCCAGCAGAGATGCCCCGGCGGTGCCGAGGACGACGCGACGTCCGATTTTCACGAATTCTCTCAGGGTTGTAAGGATACCGACGAAGCACAGGCCGTGCCGGCGGCTTCGCAAATCGTCCTGACGACACGGCGGGCGGTCACGTCGCCGCAGTCGGCCCCAAGCGACGGCGAAAGGTCAAGCTGCTGCTTCAGGATGGCGGTGCTGCCCGCCGCGATGGGATGGAGCACACCCTCGCGATAGGCCGAGCGCAGTTCGATCGTCCGCTCCTGGCCGCCCTTCAGCGCCACGGCGATGTCGACCTGCAGGAAATCGATGGTCTGGGCCGACTTGTTCTCGACCACCAGGCTCAGCGCGCAATTGCCGAACAGCGACGCGTCGGCGCCGCGCTTCACGTCGATGCCGTTTGCCGCCCATGCGGTAGCGGCGATGATGGTCGATGCCGCTGCAAGCGATGCCGTTTTTGCGACTGACATGGCTGCCTCCCTTTTTACTTTGCCGGATCTCCCGACGACGACGCCTTCGCTTGCCCCTCGCGGCGGGCCGTCAGCATTTGCAGGATCGTCGCCGCCGTCTCCTCGATTGAGCGGCGGGTGACGTCGATGCTAACCCATTTGTGGCGGGCGTAAAACCGGCGCGCATCCTGGAGCTCGCTCTCGATCTTCTCCATGTCGGTATATTCGGTCTCGGTCTCCTGCTGCAGGAGCCGCAGCCGGTTCACGCGTATCTGCATCAGCCGCTCGGGATCGGTGGTAAGACCGACGACCAACGGCCGCTTGGCGTTTTCCAATTCCACCGGTGGCGGCACCATCGGCACCAGTGGCACATTGGCCGCACGCACGCCCCTGTTGGCGAGATAGACGCAGGTTGGCGTCTTGGAGGTGCGCGAAGGGCCGACCAGGATGACATCAGCGTCTTCGAGATCGTGGGTCGACTGGCCGTCATCATGCGACAGGGTGTAGTGCATGGCGTCGATGCGGTCGAAATAGCCCTCGTCGAGCTGATGCTGGCGGCCCGGCCACTGCTCGCTCTTGGAATGGAAATGGACCGACAGCGTGCTCATCGCCTGGTCTAGGACGCCGACACAGGGTAGTTGCAGGCGTCGGCAGTGATTGCGCACCGCCTCGCGCAAATCCTGGTCGACCAGTGTGTAGAGGATAGGGCCGCGGTCACGCTCAATCACCTGCATGATCTTGTCGAGCTGGCCACGCGTGCGGACCAGCGACCAGACGTGCTCGTGAACGTAGATGCCCTCGTATTGCACCAAGCAGGCGCGGGCCACGCTCGACACTGTTTCGCCGGTCGAGTCAGATACAAGGTGGACGTGGAAATTTCGGTTGGCCACGATGCTAGATTACTCCACACCGACAGCGGGAGAAATGCAGGATTGCTTCAGGCAAAACGGGGACGGATCGGCGCTTGCCGCCGGTATCGGCGATTCGAGACCCGACTCACCTTTACGACGCAGACTCCCATCAACGTAGGATGAAAGAATCTTGGAAGCGGGCGAATCGGGAATCAGCATCGAATCAGGAGCGAATCGACCATATGCCATCCACATCGCCCAGTTGAAGACCGAGGAATGACGGTAATCCCCGCGCCCCACACCCCCTACTACTGCTACTACCTATTATGAATAGAGTAAGAGGGTAGGCATGAGGATAAGACGATGAGTAGGCGATGACCGGGAGCAAACTTCTAGCGACGCTGGCGGGTACTCGATTCCCGACGCCGCCGGTTTGGCTGATGCGCCAGGCTGGGCGCTACCTGCCAGAATATCGCGCCGTGCGGGCGACCACGCGTTCGTTCCTCGAATTCTGCTACACGCCGGACAAGGCCGTCGAGGTAACACTGCAGCCGATCCGCCGCTTCGGGCTCGATGCTGCCATCATCTTCTCGGATATCCTCGTGATCCCCGATGCGCTTGGCCAAAAAGTCTGGTTCGAGGAGGGCGAGGGCCCGAAGCTGGAGGCACTGACCGACCCGATTCAGTTCGGCCAGCTCTCCCGGGCCCGCATCCCCGAATATCTGGCGCCGGTTTATGAAGCCATCAAACACACACGCGCCGAGTTGCCGAAGGACACCGCGCTTCTGGGCTTTGCTGGGGCACCCTTCACATTGGCCTGCTACATGATCGAAGGCAGCGGCAGCCGCGACTTCGCCAAGACGAAGCAATGGGCGTTCGCCCATCCGCAATCCTTCGGTCTGCTGATCGAACTTCTGATCGAAGCCGTCGTCGATCACCTCGGCCACCAGGCCACCGCCGGCGCCGATGCAGTGCAGATCTTCGACAGCTGGGCCGGCATTCTGCCCGAGGGTGAGCTGTTCCGCTGGTCCGTCGAACCGATGGCACGCATCGCATGCGCCTTGCGCGAGCGTCATCCGAAAACTCCGGTTATCGTCTTTCCGCGTGGGGTCGGACCTGCAACGCTGATGTACCGCCGGCCGCAGGAATTTTCTGCACTATCGATCGATACCGGCATCGGCGCGCATTGGGCGGCCAAGGAATTGCAGCCGCATATCTGCGTCCAGGGTAACCTCGATCCGCTGATGCTGGTGGTCGGCGGCCGCGCCATGGAGGACGAGGCCGCACGCATTCTCGACAAGCTCGGCAACGGGCCGTTCATCTTCAATCTCGGCCATGGCGTCGTGCCGCAAACGCCGCCCGATCATGTCGCACGACTCGTCGAGATCGTTCGCAACTGGAAGCCGGACATCAAGTGAAAGTTGCTATCGTCCTGTTTAATCTCGGCGGCCCAGATTCGCCCGAGGCCATAAAACCTTTCCTGCGCAATCTTTTCAGCGATCCCGCGATCATTTCCCTGCCGGGGTTCCTGCGCCTGCCGCTGGCCCGCTTCATCGCCTGTCGCCGCGCTCCCAAAGCCAGGAAGATCTACGCCCAGATAGGCGGTGCTTCGCCAATCCTCGGCCAGACGGAAGCGCAGGCGCGGGCGCTGGAAGAAGCGCTCGGTAAAGATCATGAATGGCGCGCCTATGTCTGCATGCGCTACTGGCATCCCATGACCGATTCGGTGGTGCAAAGCGTGCGGCGCTTCGAGCCCGACCGTATCCTGCTGCTGCCGCTCTATCCGCAATTCTCGACTGCAACGATGGGCTCCTCGATCGCCGCCTGGAAAAAGGAATCGGCGCGCTCGCGGGCATCGACGCGCACGGTGTGCTGCTTTCCGACCGATGCCGGTTTCATCGCCGCTTCGGTCGCTCTTGTGCGCCAGGCTCTGGCCGATGCCGGTTCGGCCAAGAAACGCGTGCTGTTTTCCGCCCACGGCTTGCCAGAAAAGATCATCAGGCGCGGCGACCCCTACCAGGCGCAGGTCGAGCTTACCGCCGCGGCCATCGCCGCCGAAATCGGCGGCGATCTCGACTGGGCGGTTTGCTATCAAAGCCGCGTCGGACCGTTGAAGTGGATCGGGCCGTCGACCGGCGAGGAGATCGCGCGCGCCGGCAAGGATGGCGTGGGTGTCATGCTCTATCCGCTGTCGTTCGTGTCGGAGCACTCCGAGACCCTGGTCGAACTCGACATCGAGTACCGCCATCGTGCCGGCAAGGCCGGCGTGCCGTCCTACACGCGCGTGCCCACGGTCGGCACCCATCCGCTGTTCATCGCGGGTCTTGCCAGCCAGGTGCGGGCGCTGCTGCAGGCCCCACCGGATGCGATATGCTTCGGCGGCGCCAGAAAGCCGTGCGGTCTGGCGCACACCGCCTGTCCGCTCGCCGCGACGGGAACGTGAGATGATCGACGACCTGCAGTCCTGGCTGAAATTCCTGCATATCGTTGCCGTCATCTCGTGGATGGCGGGGCTGCTCTATCTGCCGCGCCTGTTCGTCTATCACTGCGATGCCGAGAAGGGATCGAAGCAGAGCGAGACCTTCAAGGTCATGGAGCGCCGCCTGCTGCACGGCATCATGAACCCGGCGATGATCCTAGTCTGGGCGCTCGGCCTCTGGATGGCCTGGCGGGCCGGCTGGTGGAGCGCCGGCTGGTTCCAGGCCAAGCTGGTCCTGGTGGCCGGCCTCACGGTGGTCCACCACATCTTCGGCCGCTGGCGGAAGGACTTCGAGGCAGACCGAAATGTCCGGCCTGCCGGCCATTATCGGCTGTGGAACGAAGTGCCGACGCTGATGATGATCGCTATCGTATTCCTCGTGGTGCTGAAACCGTTTTAGTGGAAAGCCGATGAACACCGAGTTGAAAGCCGCCGAGTGGAAGGACCATATTTTCGACGTCTTTCAGGATCACGACATCAAACAGGTCTTTCACGTGCCTGACGCTGGCCACAGCCGGTTGATCGAGCTCTGCCAGAAATCGAATTCGATCCGCACTTTGGCGCTTACCACCGAGGAGGAAGGCATTCCGCTTGCCGCGGGCGCCTGGCTGGGCGGTCAGCGCTCAGTGATGCTGATGCAGAGCTCGGGCGTCGGCAACACGATTAACATGATGGGCGTGCCCAAGACGCTGCGCTTTCCGTTCCTGACGCTCATCACCATGCGTGGCGACTACGGCGAGTTCAATTCCTGGCAGTACCCGATGGGCCAGGGCACGCCCAAGGTGCTCGAGGCGATGGGCGTGCTGGTCTACTCGGTCGACAAGGCGGACGAGGTGAAAGCCACGGTCGACGCCGCCGCGCGCTCGGCCTTCAACGGTGGCCAGGCCGTCGCCGTGTTGCTGCGCCAGAAGCTGCTTGGCATCAAGGATTTCGGAAAGAAGAAGTAAAGATGAGCAAAGCCAAGCTCCAGCGGCGGCCGCTGGTGAAACAAATCCTCGAGGGCGCAACCGACGATCTTCTGGTCATCGGCGGCCTCGGTTCGGCCAACTGGGACATCACCGCAGCGGGCGACCGTCCGCTCAACATGCCGCTGTGGGGCGCCATGGGCGCGCCGGTGTCGATGGGCCTCGGTCTTGCCCTGGCACAGCCCAGGAAGCGCGTGTTGGTGGTCACCGGCGACGGCGACATGCTGATGAGCCTCGGCTCGCTTGCCACCGTGGCGGCGCAGCAGCCGGACAATCTCGCCATCGTCGTGCTCGACAACGAGAAGTTCGGCGAAACCGGCAACCAGGCGACGCACACCAGCCCGCGCAACAACGGCCCGACCGATTCCGGCGCCGGCACCGACCTTGCCATGATCGCCCGCGGCTGCGGCATCGCCGACAGTGGCACCGTGCGCGAGGCGAGCGAGGTGGCGCAGCTCGTGAAGGACGTGCGCACCAAGAAGGGCCCGGTGTTCCGGCTGGTGAAGGTGGTGGTCGAGAAGCTCGAGTTCGTGATGCCGCCGCAGGATGGCGCGCTTCTCAAGGATCGTTTCCGCCAAGCGTTGCTGGGCGCGGCGTGACCGCCAAAGTGCTGACTTAACGCCCCTTCCGAGCGCTAACGGCGCTTTCCAGCGCCTGCCTGATGAAACGCTGGTAAGGCATGCGTTGGCGCGCCGCCTCGCTCTTCACGGCGCTCAACAATTCGTCCGGTAGACGCATGTTGATGCGCGCGTCCTTGGCGGCAAACTCGAAACGGGTCCGCTTGAGGGCCGAGAGCGCCAGCGGTGCGGCGAAATACAGAAGATGGGCGAGCACGATGTAGGTGTCGGAGCCCAATCCGACGACGCTGCGCGCCGCCCAGGCAGCGAAGGCCAGCAAGGTCGAGACGGCGCGCGCCGGGATCTGGTTGAAATAGAGGTCCCAGGCGTTGCCGAACCAGCCGGCCGCGATCAGCACCGCGCCGTCGTTCAGCAGCAGGCAGCTCGTCGCCGTGCCGAGGGTCGCCAGGACCCCGTAGGCAAAAAGCAGCGCGCTATCACTGCGATCGAGCTTCATTTTTCGCTCTTTGCCGCCCTCTTAGAAAATCACTCCACCTTACATGTCGCCCGGCGCCGGCCGAACTTGGCGCAGGTTCGCGCGGCTTCGACGACGTCAGTGCCGAAAGTGGCGCATCCCGGTGAAGACCATGGCAAGGCCGGCGGCGTCGGCGGCGTCGATGACTTCCTGGTCGCGCATCGAACCGCCGGGTTGGATGATCGCCGTGGCGCCGGCTTCCGCCGCGGCCAAAAGCCCGTCGGCAAAGGGAAAGAACGCATCGGACGCCACGACACTGCCGACCGCCGGGCTTTGCTTCAGCCCCGCCAGCTTGCCCGCTTCGGCGGCGCGGATGGCGGCAATGCGCGAAGAATCGCGGCGGTTCATCTGGCCCGCGCCGACGCCGATCGTCGCTCCATCCTTGGCATAGACGATGGCGTTGGACTTCACGTGCTTGCAGACGGTGAAGGCAAACAGCAGATCGTCGAGCTCTTTGGCCGTCGGTGCCCGCCTGGTCACGACCCTCAACTCACTCTTCTTAATGTGGCCGTTGTCGCGGGTCTGCAAAAGATAGCCGCCGGCCACGCTCTTCAGGGTCATGCCGGTCGTTGTCGGATCGGGCAGGTTGCCGACCAGCAGCACGCGCACGTTCTTTTTGGTGGCGAGGATCGCCAGCGCCTCTGGCGTCGCGTCGGGCGCGATCACAACCTCGAGGAAGAGCTTCGCCAGGTCGGCTGCAGTCCGGGCCTCGAGCCTGCGGTTCAGCGCCACGATGCCGCCGAAGATCGAAACGGGATCGCAGGCATAAGCTTTTAGATAGGCGCCGTATTGGTCGGCGCCCATCGCCACGCCGCAGGGATTAGCGTGCTTGACGACGACCACCGCCGATTGGGCGAACTCCGCCACGCATTCAAGGGCCGCCTCGGCGTCACCGATGTTGTTGTAGGAGAGCTCCCTGCCCTGGACCATGCGCGCGGTCGTGACGCCGGGGCGCTTGCTGCCGTCCGAGTAGAAGGCCGCCTGCTGATGCGGATTCTCGCCGTAGCGCAGCGTCTGCACGCGCTCGGCCGAGATCGTCAGCCGCTGCGGGAAAGCATCACCCGCCTGCGCGGCGAACCAGCTGGCGATCGCCGCATCGTAGGCCGCCGTACGCGCATAGGCCTTGGCCGCGAGGTTGCGGCGCAGCACCAAGGTCGTGGCACCCTTGTTGGCCAAGAGTTCGGCCGTAACGGAGGCGTAGTCGGCCGGATCGACGACGACGGTCACAAAATCGTGGTTCTTGGCGGCGGCGCGGATCAGCGCCGGCCCGCCGATGTCGATGTTCTCGACGCAGGTAGGGAAGTCCGCGCCGCGCGCAACAGTGGCCTCGAACGGGTAGAGGTTCACCACGACGAGATCGATGCCGGCGATCCTGTGGTCGGACATCGCCTTCTGGTGTCCGGCGTCGGTGCGGCGCGCCAGGATGCCGCCATGGATCGAGGGCTGCAGCGTCTTCACCCGGCCGCCCATGATCTCGGGAAAGCCGGTGTGGTCGCTCACTTCGACGACTTTCAGGCCGGCCTCGCGCAGCGCCGTGGCCGAGCCGCCGGTCGAGAGGATCTCGATGCCGTGTCCCGCCAGCGCCTTGCCCAGCTCGATCAGCCCAGTCTTGTCGGAGACCGAAATCAACGCCCGCTGGAGGCGGGCGAGGTCGGGCGTGGGCGACGGGACGTAGCTCGGGGCTGCAGCCATGGCCGGTCTTGTAGCCCGCGCCGCGGTGGGTTGTTAGGCGGTGGATCGCCGCTAGGCGACAGGCTGCAGGAAGGTTCGCTCCTCGGCAAGAATGAACCGTTGCTCCTCGGCACTCTGGAAGTTGGCCGACCCCTCTCGGGATCGGCTTTCAAGCGGTCCCGGTAGGCCTCGTAGGCGGCCAGGCTCTCGAACGAGATCAGCGCCACCGCGATGTTGTTGGTGCCCTCGTGCGGCATCCAGTAGCCCAACAGATCGCTGTCGCATCTCGGGATGATCTTCAGCCAGCGCTGGGCATAGACCTCGAAGGCGGCGCGCTTGAAGGGGTCGAGCTGGCAACGGATGAAGACGGTGATGGCCATGGCAGTCTCCCGGTCGGATCCCTGCCACCGTCGCCGGTTCTGGCCGGGCCATGCTTCGGGTGCTGCCGAAGCATTGGATTAGACGTTCGCCCCTCGAGGACGCGGACGGTAAATCCCTCGCCCCCCAGCGCCACCACCAATTCGCGGACTTGGCCGCGGCCGCGCGCCTCGACGGTGACATCGAGCTCGGTCGCCTTGGCAACCACGCTGCGGAACAGCCGCTGGTGCTGCACTTCGACGATATTGCCGCCGGCCTTGCCGATCAGGCCGGCGACCCGGGCGAGCTGGCCCGGCAGGTCGCCGATCATCAGCCACAGCCGCACGATCCTGCCGTCGCGCACCAGCACGCGCAGCAGCACCGAGGCCAGCAGGCGGGTGTCGATGTTGCCGCCGCTCAGCACCAGCCCGACCCGACGGCCCTTGAAGCGTTCGCCATGGCTCAGCAGGGCAGCGAGGCCGGCCGCGCCGGCGCCCTCGGGCGCCGTCTTCTCGACTTCCAGCTAAAGCGTTGCCGCGCGCTCGATCGCGACCTCGCCGACGCTCACGACAGCGGTCACCAACGCCGTGCAGATGGCTAGCGGCAGCGCACCGATATCGCGCACGGCGATGCCCTCGGCGATAGTGTCGCCGCCGACTGCCACGGCCTCGCCGGCCAGGAGCAGGCGCAGCGCCGAATAGCCGGCGGCCTCAACGCCGAACACCTGCAGGTCGGGCTTTAGCGCCGTGGCCGCAACAGCGCAGCCCGCGATCAACCCGGCACCGCCCACGGGAACGATCAGCGTATCGAGCTCCGGCGCGTCCTCGAGCATTTCCAGCGCCGTCGTGCCCTGGCCCGCGATGATCCGCGGATCGTCGTAGGGATGCACGAATACCAGATGCTCCTTATCGGCTAGGCGATGCGCCTCGGCGCCGGCCTCCGACAGCGTGTCGCCTAAAAGCACGACGCGCGCGCCGTGATAGCGGGTGTGCTTGATCTTGGTGTTGGGCGGGAAGGAGGGCATGACGATGGTGACCGGGAATGCCCAGCCGGCCTGCGTGATAGGCGACGCCCTGGGCGTGGTTGCCGGCCGACATGGCGATGACGCCGCGTTTTCGTTCATCGGCCGAGAGCTGCAGCAGCGTGTTCAGCGCCCCGCGCTCCTTGAACGAGGCGGTGAATTGCAGGTTCTCGAATTTCAGCCAGATCTCGGCCTTGGCCAGGCGCGACAGCGTCTCGCTGCGCAGGGTCGGCGTGCGCACGACGGGGCCTTTGATGCGCGCCGCCGCTGCGCGCATGTTGGCCAGTGTGACGGGCAGCGCTGCGGCCATCAGCCGGCCAGCCGGCGGTCGATCCAGTCGCGGGTGCGATACCAGGCGCCGATCATCGGCAGGAACCATGGATCGCCGTTGTAAAGCGGGTGTTCGGGGAACGCGCGGCCGTCGAGCGGGTTTATCGGCTCGTTGCGCCCGCCGGCGATCTTCTTGGCGGTCTGCGTGCCGAGATAGGTCATCATGGCCACGCCGGTGCCATTGCAGCCCAGCAGGTAGTGCAGGCCCTCGTCGGTGCCCATGTGCGGCATGTAGTCGATCGCGAAGGCGACATTGCCCGTCCACACGTGGGTGATGCGGATGCCGTCGAGCTGCGGGAAACGGTCGATCATGTACTGGTAGAGCGCCGGCGCACTCACTTCCGGCGGCGCGGCGGTGAAGCGCGCGCGACCGCCGAAGATCAGATGCTTGCCGTCGGGCGAGGGCCGGTAATAGGTCAGCACCCGCTTGGTGTCGCCGACGGCGCGCATTTCGGGGATCAGCTTGCTGGCATGCTCGGGCAGCTCCTCGGTTGCGATGATGTGGCTGGCCACCGGCACGACTCTCCGCTGCAGACGTGGCGTCAGATCACCGGTGTAGCCATTGGTCGCGACCACGACCTCGCGACACTCGACCGGACCCTTCGAGGTCAGCACGCGCCAACCCTTGGAAGTCTTCTCGATGCGCTCGGCCTCGACATTGGCGCAGAGGATCGCGCCGGCCTTGTGCGCGGCTTCAAGCAAGCCCTTGTAGTAGAGCGCGGGATGGAGGTGGCCGGCGCGCGTCGCATGCATGCCGCCGTAATAATAGTCCGAGGCGATGAACTCGCGCTGGCGTTCGCGCGGCACCATCGAGGCGCCGGCATTGGCGTATTTGTTATAGGTCTCGACCTTGGTCGCAAGGTCGGCGTAATGCCGGGGCGTCCAGGCGCCGACGAAGCGGCCGTTCTTGTGTAGCCCGCACTCGATGCCTTCGCGGGCGATGATGTCCTCCAGCACGGTGAGCGAGTCGGCGCCGGCGCCCATGAGGGCCGCCTTGTTGCGTTCGAACTCGTCGGCGATCGGGCTCTTGCCGCCAAGGCCTTTGCCCAAATTGGTGCCGCCCGAGATCATGCCACCATTGCGCGTCGAGGCGCCGATGCCGAACACGCCGCGCTCCAGCACGACGGCGCCGACGCCGTTGCGCCGCAGCTCCAGTGCCGTCGAGAGCCCGCCATAGCCGGCGCCAACGATGACGATGTCGGTCCGTGCCGGCGGATCCACCGACAAAGCGGTGTTGGGTGTCCAGGCTTCCCACCACCAGGGTTGGGCCTTAAAATCGGGATGGAAGATATCTGTGCGCATGATCCCATGATGCGGGCTATGGCCTTGATGCGCTACAGTTCAGGACGACCTTTCCCGCCATGAACTACTTTTGCACGGCTGTCCTGCTTGCCGGCCTGACCGGCTTTCCCCTGGTCGTCGGCTATCTGCTGGGCGGCGAAGTCGGCCTGGTGCTGGCCCTGGTCGTGGCCCTCGGCATGAACCTCTTCGCCTACTGGAACTCCGACAAGATGGTTCTGCGCATGACCTAGCGCAGCGTGCCGGCCTGCCGATGCCGCGCGTCTATCTGATCGACGAGGATCAGCCCAACGCCTTCGCTACCGGCCGCGATCCCGAGCATGCCGCGGTCGCCGCGACCACCGGCCTGCTGCGCAACCTCAGCCGCGAGGAAATCACCGGCGTGATGGCGCATGAGCTCGGCCACGTCCGCCATCGCGACACGCTCACCATGACGATTGCCGCCACGCTGGTGGGCGCCATCGGCATGCTCACGAGTTTCGGTGGGTTGTGTTCGGCGGCGGCCGCGGCGCGAGCGGCCGGCCGCCGGTGAGCCCGATTGCGGCCATCGCCGCCATGATCCTGGCGCCGCTCGCTGCCTCTCTGGTGCAGATGGCGATCAGCCGCAGCCGCGAATATGAGGCCGACCGCATGGGCGCAGAGATCAGCGGCCAGCCGCTGCGGCTTGCCTCCGCACTTGCCAAGCTGCAGGCTGGCGCGCAGCAGATCCCCAATCGGGTGGCCGAAGCCCACCCCGCAACGGCGCACCTCTATATCGCCAACCCGCGGGCAGCGATGGGCGGCTTGTCGGGCCTGTTCTCGACTCATCCGCCGATGGAGGAGCGCATCGCGCGCCTGCAGGCGATGGCGGGCCAGGTGCGGGCTGCGCCGCCGCCGCGTCCTGCGGCCAACCCGTGGGGCGCCGCCCCGCAGACGCCGCGCCGCGGACCCTGGGACTAGGGCTTCGGCAGAACGGTTTGTTCCTCGCCGAGATCGGTGGCGAGGATGCGTTCGCCACGGCGGATGATCTGGTCGGCCGAGACATCGACCTCGCGCAAATCTTTTTCGGTCTGGCCGAAGTGCGTTTTCAGTTTCTCGACTCTGTCATCCAGTCGACGCACATCGGCCAGGAGCAATCCGACCAGCTTCTGAATCGCCCCGGCCTGCTCGCGCATGCGCACGTCCTTCAGCACGGCACGCACGGTGTTGAGTGTCGCCATCATGGTGGTGGGCGAGACGATCCAGACACGGGCGCGGTAGGACTCGTCAATCACGCCTGAATAGTTTGCATGCAGCTCGGCGTAGATCGCCTCGGACGGCAGGAACAATAGCGCCGACTCGGCCGTCTCGCCGGCGATGATGTACTTGTCGCGGATATCGTTGATGTGCTTGCGCATCGCCTGCTGGAAGCCGCGCTGCGCGGCGGCCATCAATTGCGGGTCGCCCGGCTCTATCGCGCGCAGGATGCGGTAGCTCTCGAGCGGGAACTTGGCGTCGATGGCGATTGAGCCCGGCGGATTGGGCAGCTTCAACAGGCAGTCGACGCGCACGCCGGTCGAGAGCGTGCACTGGAATTCGTAGGCCTCGGCGGGCAGCGCGGTCTGCACCAGGTCGTTCAGCTGCACCTCGCCGAAGGCGCCGCGCGCCTGCTTGTTGGACAGCACCTCCTGCAGGTTGACGACCTGGGTCGAGAGCTCGCCGATCTTCTTCTGCGCCTCGTCGATGCGCACCAGCCGCTCGCGCAGGTCGGTGACGATGGCGCCCGTCGCCTTCTCGGTACGGTCGAGCCGTTCGTCGACCACCTTGCCCAGCGACTGTTCCTGCTCGCGCAGCGAGCGCTCGACACGCTGCATGGTCTCGGCCTGCTGGCTGAGCGCCAGGGCGAGCTGCTCACGCATGGTGTCGGCCTCGTCGCGCCGCCGCGCCAGGTCGCGCGCCGTTTCGCCGCTGCGCTCGCCCAGCCGCCAGAAAACCAGCAGAAGCAGCACGATCGCGAGCCCGGTCGCGCCGGCGAGGGCGGCGAAGGTAGGGTCGCTCTGCAGACGGGCGATCAGCGAATCCATTGCTTCCTTTATATTCCGCCACCTCGACAAGCGCACGGCTGCCGGTTAATCAAAATCCCCATGATTTTCCCCGTTGCCGGCCCCGCCCACGACCCCGACGTCTGGCTGTTCGACCTCGACAACACGCTCTATCCGGCGCGCTGCAACCTGTTCGCCCAGATCGACGTGCGCATCGGCGCCTATATCTCGGACTGGCTGAAGGTGACACCGGAACAGGCGCGGGTCGTGCAGAAGCAGTACTGGCGCGACTACGGGACCTCGATGCGCGGCATGATGAGCCTGCACGGCGTCGACCCCAAGCACTACCTCGACTACGTCCATGACATCGACTATTCGCCGGTGCCGCACAGTCCCGACCTCGAGGCGTCGCTGGCCAGGCTGCCCGGCCGAAAGATCATCTTCACCGCCGGCGACGTGCCGCACGCCGAGCGCGTCATGGAACGGCTGGGCGTCGCCCACCATTTCGAGGCGATCTTCGACATCGTGGCCGGCGACTACTGGCCCAAGCCGCACCGGCAGATCTACGACGAGCTGGTGCGTCGGCACGGCGTTGATCCCAAGAAGGCCGCGTTCGCCGACGACATCGCCATCAACCTGAAGCCCGCTCACGACATGGGCATGCGCACGGTGTGGATCCGCACCGAGGAGAGCGTGAAGCGGGCGGCCGACATCAACCTCGATCATATCCATCACCAGACCGACGACCTCGCGACCTGGCTCGCCGAGTGGATCGCTCAAAGGAGCAAGACGTGAAAGTTCTCATTCTCGGCGCCGGCGCGGTCGGCGGTTACTGGGGTGCGCGCATGCACCAGAGCGGCACCGACATCACCTTTTTGCTGCGCGAGAAGCGTGCCGAGAAAGTGCGCAAGGAGGGCCTGGTCGTTAAAAGCCCGAAAGGCGACGCCGTCCTGCCGGTCAAGGTCGTGACCAAGGGCAGCGAGGGCGGGCCCTACGATATCGTCATCCTCGCCTGCAAGGCCTACGACCTCGATTCGGCGATCGAGTCGATCGCCGCCGCGGTCGGGCCGAACACGACCATCGTGCCGATGCTGAACGGCCACGCCCATTTCGCCACGCTCGACAAGAAGTTCGGCGCGGCGAAAGTCGCGGGCGGCCTCGCCCGCATCGGCAGCAAGTTGGGCCCCAATGGCGAGATCATGCACTCCACGCCGTTTGCCGGCGTTTCCTTCGGCGAGCGCGACGGCACGCCCGGTCGGCCCTCGCTGGTCGAGCTCGATGCCGCCTGCAAGAATGCCGGCATCGACGGCGGGCTGAATCCCAACATCAACCAGGATCTCTGGGATAAGTGGATCATGCTGGCCGCCTTCGCCGCTATGTGCACGTCGATGCGCGGCAACGCGGGCGACATTCTTTCGGCCGACGAGGGCGAGGCGATCATGCTCGAGACGCTGGAGGAATGCCGCAAGGTCGCCGCGTCGGAAGGCCATGACCCCAGCGAGAAGGCCCTGACCGCCATCAAGACCGGCGTCACGACCAAGGGTTCCAGGATCGTCGCCTCGATCCTGGGCGATCTCGAGAAGGGCGGGCCGGTCGAGAGCAAGCAGGTCGTCGGAGACATGCTGGCCCGCGCCCGCAAGGCCGGCATCGCCGCTCCCAACCTGCGCTTCGCCTATGCCCACCTGCAGGCCTACGAAGCCCGCCGCGCGCGGGGCGGTTTGGCCTAAAGCGCACCCGTCCCTGATGAGGCCGCTCAACCGGAAGCCGCTCAAAGTCTGCATTGGCAGACTTCCAGGGGGGAGCGGTGAGAAAGTAAGACGCATCGCGTAAAATGCCGATACCATCGGCATCGGAGGCGTCTCACCTGGGTGAGATTCCGGTGAGAACCCGGCCTATTTGATAAAGCCTGCGCTCCTCGGCAGAAACAGCGAGAGCTGCGGGAACAGGATGATCAGCATCAGCCCGACCATCAGTGCGAATAGGTAAGGCATGTAGGTGCGCCAGTGCTGGCCGACCGTGCACCCTCCCGAGGCGTGGAATTTACGGTTTGTTTGTCTCGTTGGTTGAAATTATATACCGGCTCTGCCGGGGCGAAAAGCGCCTCGGTTATTGCGCCGCGATGGCCGCCGCGTGCTGCCCCTGCGAGGAGTTGAACTTGTCGAGCGCCTGGCCGGGGCCCTTGGCGTGGCGCGGATAGTCCTTGCCGTCGAAGGTTTTGATGCCGTTGCAGAACACGCCATGCACGCCCGTGGGCTTGCGGATGGTGCGCCGCCCGCCGCCCGGCAGGTCGGCGACGCGCTGCGCCGGGCCCACACCCACCGTGGCGGGATCGAACAGCAGCAGGTCGGCATGGGCGCCGAGCGCGATGTAACCGCGGTCCTTGATACCGTAGAGGCCGGCGGGATGGCTGGTGAGGCGGCGGATGCCCTCGACGATGTCGAAGTCGCCGCGCTCGCGCACCCAGCGCGCCAGGAAGTGCAGGCCAAAACCGGCATCGCACATATAGATGAGATGGGCGCCGGCATCGGAGAGAGCGACGACGCCCGCCTCGTGCTTCAGGAGCTTGGCCACGCCATCGTCGCCGACATTGAGGAAGCGGCCGAGGAAGGCCGTCTCGAGATTCTCGTCGAGGCTGATGTCGAGCATGATGTCGAGCGGATCGCGGCTCTCGGCCTTGGCGATCTCATGCAGGTAGCGGTTGACGTACTTGGCGTTCGATTCCTTCTGGGCCACCGCCACCATCACGCGATCCCAGTTGCCCTGGAAGATCATGCCCGGCCGCGGGTTCTTGGCATTTTCGCGGAACTTGGCGCGCCATGACGGGTCGCGATAAACGCCCTTCAACTGCTCGGGCGTGTAGGCCTTGATCGGGTCGAACACCGAGTGGCTGTAGAACGGATAGGCGTTGGCCATCGTGAAGTCGAAGGACAGCGGTTGACAGGGGATCTGGACGTAGAGCCCGTTGCCGCGGCGGATGGCGGCGGCGCAGGCATCAAAGATGCGCATGGCCCGCGCCGGCTCCTGCTCATTGTACATCGCCATGCCGGTGCCCTGGAAAAACGGCCGGCCGTGCTTGGCGGCCATCGGCTCGAGCTCTTCCGGCGTCTTGATGCCCGAGGCAATGGCGATGACGCCGCGCCCGCGCGGGCCCATGGCGCCAACGAGTGCATCGAGTTCCGACATCGGTGCGATGGTCGACGGCATCGGCACGCCGCCGAAGCCGGAATGGTTGAGCGAGTAGGAAGCGCCGAGCCCGATGGCACCATTGGCCATGGCATCGGCCACCATCGCCTTCATCTTGGCGAGCTCTTCGGGCGTGGCGTCGGCGCGCTGCGAGGCAGCCTCGCCCATGACGGCGGTGCGGATGGTCGAATGGCCGGCCAGCACGGCGACATTGGCGTAGGGACCACGCTTGCGCAGCGAGCCCATGTAGTCGCCAAAGCTTTCGAAATCCCACTGGATGCCGGTGCGCAGCGCGTCGAGGTCCATGCCCTCGACGACCGAGAGATTGCGGATCACGAGGTCGCGCGCGCTGGGCGGCGCCGGTACGATGCCGAAGCCGCAATTGCCCATCACCGCCGTGGTCACGCCGAGCGACGGCGAGGGCGAGAGGGTGGGATCCCAGGTGATCTGCGCGTCGTAGTGGGTGTGCACGTCGATGATGCCGGGCGACAGCGTGAGGCCCCCGGCGTCGACGTTTTCCGTGCCCTTTTCCTTGATGTCGCCGATGTTGGAGATGCGGCCGTCCTTGACCGCGAGGTCGGCTCGTTTCGGTTCGTGTCCCAGGCCGTCGACGATAGTCGCGCCGCGAATCACCAGATCGTACATGAGGGGGCTCCTCCAAATGTCATCCTGAGCGAAGCGAAGGATCTCACGCTAGCCGCGCGCTCGGTTCCGCGGTCCGTGTATGGTCGTTCGGCGAGGTCCTTCGGCTGCGCCTCAGGACGACAGTCGACCGGTTATCTCCCACTCAACGAGGCGTAGGCGGCAAGTGCTGCATGATTGACGAGGTCGCTCACGGTAGCGCCCATCTGGACGATCTGCACTGGCTTGGCGAGGCCGTCGATGACAGGGCCGATCACCGTGACGTCGCCCAGCCGCTGCAGCAAGCGCGATGAAATATGCGCCGAATGCAGGCCTGGCATGATCAGCACATTGGCCGGGCCGGTCAGGCGGCAGAACGGATAGGTTTCGCACAGCAGCTCGTAGTCGAGCGCCATGTCGGCCTGCATCTCACCGTCGAACTCGAAATCCACCTTTTCGGCCTCGAGGATGCGGATCGCCTTGCGGATGCGGTCGATGCGCTCGATCTCGCGGCTGCCGAAATTGGAGAAGCTAAGGAACGCCACGCGCGGATTGTGGCCCATCTGGCGGGCGTTGCGCGCCATCTGGCGGGCGATGGTGGCGAGCTGCTCGGCCGTCGGCGTCTCGTTGATCGAGGTGTCGGCCAGGAACACCGTGCCGTGGCGCGCCACGACGATGGAATAGCCGATCGGCACCTTGTCGGGCTGCACGTCGATCACGCGCTTCACATCGGTGTAGCACTCGGGAAAGCGCCGCGTGATGCCGGTTACCATGCCGTCGGCGTCGCCGGCGGCGACCATGCAGGCGCCGAACACGTTGCGGCCCTGGTTGACCATGCGCTGCACGTCGCGGCGCAGATAGCCGTCGCGCTGCAGGCGCTTGTAGACGAGGTCGGTGTAGGGCGCGTTGCGCGTCGACAGCCGCGCATTATGGATTTCCAGACCCGAGGCGTCGTTGATGCCGAGCCCCTTCATGGTCTCGCACACCTGCTCCTCGCGGCCGATCAGGATCGGCGTGCCGTAGCCGTTGTCGCGGTACATCACGGCGGCGCGGATGACGCGTTCCTCCTCGCCCTCGGCGAAGACGATGCGGCGCGGGTTGGCCTTCACCTGCTCGAACAGGCTTTGCAGCCAGTGACTGGTCGGATCGAGGCGGCCCGACAGCATGCGGCGGTATTCCGCCATGTCGGCGATCGGCTTGCGCGCCACGCCGGAATCCATCGCGGCCTGTGCCACCGCCGACGATACCGCCGAAATCAGGCGCGGATCGAACGGCACCGGCACGACGTATTCCGGCCCATAGCGCAGGCGGCGGCCAGAATAGGCGCGGTCGACCTCGTCCGGCACGTCCTCACGCGCGAGCTTGGCCAAAGCCTCTGCTGCAGCGACCTTCATCTCCTCGTTGATGGTGCTGGCGCGCACGTCGAGGGCGCCCCGGAAGATATAGGGGAAGCCCAGCACGTTGTTGATCTGGTTGGCGTAATCACTGCGGCCGGTGGCGATGATGGCGTCGGCGCGCACCGAGCGGACATCCTCGGGCGTGATCTCGGGGTCGGGATTGGCCATGGCGAAGATGATCGGCTTGGCGGCCATAGACTGGACCATCTCCTTGCTGACGGCGCCCTTGACCGAGAGGCCGAAGAACACGTCGGCGCCCTTCATGGCCTCTTCCAGCGTGCGCGCCTTGGTGCGCACGGCGTGGGCACTCTTCCACTGGTTCATGCCCTCGGTGCGGCCCTGGTAGATGACGCCCTTGGTGTCGCAGAGGATGGCGTTCTCGTGTGGCAGGCCCATCGCCTTGACCAGCTCGATACAGGCGATCGACGCCGCCCCGGCGCCGTTCACCACCATCTTGATGTCCTTGAGATTGCGGCCGGTGAGATGCAGGGCGTTGATCAGGCCGGCGGCGGAGACGATGGCGGTGCCGTGCTGGTCGTCGTGGAAGATCGGGATGTCCATCAGCTCGCGCAGGCGCTGCTCGATGATGAAGCACTCCGGCGCCTTGATGTCCTCGAGGTTGATGCCGCCGAAGGTCGGCCCGAGATAGCGCACGGAATTGACGAACTGGTCGACGTCCTTGGTGTCGACCTCGATGTCTATGCAGTCGACGTCGGCGAAGCGCTTGAAGAGGACGGCCTTGCCCTCCATTACCGGCTTGCTAGCGAGTGCACCGATGTCGCCCAGGCCCAGCACCGCGGTGCCGTTGGAGATCACGGCGACGAGGTTGCCGCGGACGGTGTAGTCGTAAGCGGTCGAGGGATCCTTGGCGATTTCCAGGCAGGGGGCGGCGACGCCCGGCGAATAGGCGAGCGCCAGGTCGCGCTGGGTGACCAGCGGCTTGGTGGCGATGATCTCGATTTTCCCGGGCCGGCCGGCGCGATGCATGATCAGCGAATCGCCGTCGAGATCGCCCATCTGGCTGCTGACCGCCGCTTCCGAGCTTTTGCTCGACATCGTTTCGCTCCCTTGCCGAAAGGCATCATGGAGGCAATCCAAGACGCGTGCCAGCAGGGCAGGCCGCGCCAATGCTGCGCTGCAGCGCGAAAAATTGCCTATTCCGGAGGCGGCAGCTTCAGCATGTCGTTGAAGCGTTTGCGCGCCTCGTCGTCGTCGATCTTGACGACGGGCGGTGGGGCGGCGCCGGCGCCGGGCTGGGCGAGATGGGCAATCCGCGGCATCGCCACGACCAGCGCCAGCACGATGAGCTGGGCCACGAGATAAGGCGCCAGCGCGCGAGCCAGTGCGCCCATCGGCGCATTCTGGCCGGCGTTCCGGCTGACGGCGCTTCGCGCCATCATCACGGCATAGCCGGTGGGCGGGATGAGGAAGCTTGCCTGCAGGGCTAAAAGCGCAAGCACCGAGATCCATACCGCGTCCGGCGCGCGCGTCAGCACCGCCGGCATGACGATGGGCACGATCACGAACACGATTTCGAAAGCGTCGAGTACGAAGGCGCAGAGCGCGAAGGTCACCAGCACGGCGATGGCCGCTCCGGTGGCGCCGCCCGGCACCTGCGCCACCAGCCGGTCGAGCAGCTGGTCGGTGCCGAAGGCGCGGAACAGCAGCGTGAAGGTGGTGGCCGCGACGAACAGCGCGAACAGCGCGCCGCTGACCGCCATGGTGTCGCGCAGCACCGCCGAGAAGGCACCGCCGCGCAGGCCGGGGAAGATGGCGATCCACGGTGCCGTCGTCGCGTAGTCCTCGGCGCTGCCCTGCAGCATCAGGCCCCAGGCGGGCACGTGTTCCTGAACGCCAAGGCCGAGATAGGACAGCGCCGCCTCGGGCAGGATCGCCTGGCCGACGAAGGCCGAGAGCAGGATCAGGAACGGCGCCACGACATTGGGCACCATGTGGCGCAGCACGATCCGGGCACGGCCTAAACCCAGCGCGCGGGCGGCATCAACATAGGGTACCTCGCGCACCGCTAGCGCGCTGGCGCGAGCCACACAGCCCGCGCCCGTGCGAAACTCGGTATGGAGCCCCTTTAGCCGCGCGGTCACGCACCCGCGGCCGGCGAAGCGCGACAGGGCCAATCCCCGCCAGCACCTCTCGCTCAGGCAGATGGCCGTGGCGGGCGATGCGTTGGCGCCCATCCAAGGTCTTGAGCTCGCCATGACCGCCGAGAAAGTCCGCGACCTCCGCCTCGACCGCTTGGGCAAGCAAGCAACGCGCGCCACGGCGCAAGACTTCGGTGAGTGGATCGCTGAAAGTGCCTGGCTGAACCAGTTCGACGACGTTAGAATTCGACCCGGCATATCACTCCTTCGATGGAGAAGTGGAGGCTTCAAGTACCCCCACGATATGCCCCCTTCTTGATCTACACGGTCACCAACTTTCGACCATAGCTCGCGGGCCTTCCGTGGAGTATCTGGGCCATAGTGCTTCCTTCCATTCGGTGGAAAAGATTGCACCATCAAACTCCGGGACCAAACACCTAGTGCGCCTGTTTCCTCGTCGTGCTGCCGCCCGGCAAGCCGAACAGCGCGGCCTCTTGAGGGCCGCCGAAAGCCTACGGGGCGCCGCTCAGGTGCAAGCTGAAGTGGCCGGCGATCTGTCGCAACATGCCTTCGGCCAAGGCCGATACGATCCACCGAGTTGGCCACCACACTCGGCTGAACGCTTTCAGAGCCTGTGCTAGACCACAGTTCTAACAAGAGTCATCCGTGCCAGACAGTAGCCCCGCCCCAATCATCCCCGCGGACGCCACGCCCATGATGCGCCAGTACCTGGCGATCAAGGCGCGCCATCCCGACCATCTGCTGTTCTACCGCATGGGCGATTTCTACGAGCTGTTCTTCGACGACGCGGTCCGAGCCGCGCCCGCGCTCGACATCGCGCTGACCAAGCGCGGCCAGCACCAGGGCGACGACATCCCGATGTGCGGCGTGCCGGTGCACAGCCACGAGGCCTATCTCTCCCGCCTGATCCGCCAGGGCTTCAAGGTCGCCGTCTGCGAGCAGACCGAGGATCCCGCCGAGGCCAAGAAGCGTGGCGCCAAGTCGGTCGTCGAACGCGCCGTGGTGCGCGTCATCACGCCCGGCACGCTCACCGAGGACGCGCTTTTGGACGCCCGTAGCCACAATTATCTCGCGGCGTTGGCCGAGGCGCAGGGCGAGCTGGCGCTGGCCTGGCTCGATCTCTCGACCGCCGACTTCGCCACCCAGCCATTGGTGCCGGCGCAGCTCGCCGCCGCCCTCGCGAGATTGTCGCCCGGCGAACTCTTGGTGCCCGACCGCCTGCTGGCACGTGAGCCGCTGAAGGCCGCCCTCGAGGACTGGAACACCGTGCTCACGCCGCTGCCCTCGGCGCGCTTCGACAGCGATAACGCCCGCAAGCGCCTGCAGGCGGCATTCAGCGTCGCCGTGCTCGACAGCTTCGGTGCCTATTCGCGCGCCGAGGTCGCCGCCTGCGGCGCGCTGCTCGACTACGTCGAACTGACGCAAGCCGGCAAGCGCCCGGCGCTGGCGCCGCCGCGCCGCGAGCGTGCCGACGGCACGATGGAGATCGACCCTGCGACGCGGCGCAATCTCGAACTGGTGCGCGGCCTCGGCGGCCGCCGCGACGGAAGCCTTCTGGCCATCATCGACCGCACGCTGACCGGTCCCGGCGCGCGCCTCTTGGCCGAGCGGATCGCAGCTCCACTCACCGACCGCGCCGAAATCGACCGCCGCCTCGACCTGGTGCGGCTCTTCGTCGAGCGACCTGCGTTGCGCGATCGCGTGCGCGAAGCTTTGAAACGCACGCCCGACATCGAGCGCGCACTGCAGCGCCTGTCGGTCGGTCGCGGCGGCCCACGCGATCTTTTGGCTTTGGCGACAGGGCTTGGCTCGGCGGAGGAACTCGCGGCCGCCCTCGGCGCCGAGCCGGGCGAGTTGACCAAGGCACCGGCGCCGCTTGCCGGTATCGTCGCGGCCTGCTCGGAGCATCGCACGCTGATCGACGCGCTGGTCGAAGCCTTGGCCGAGGAGCCGCCGCTGTTCGCGCGCGACGGCGGCTTCATACGACAGGGCTACCGCGCCCCTCTCGACGAGCAGCGCACCCTGCGCGACGACAGCCGCAAGACCGTGGCGGCGTTGGAATCCAAGTACCGCGCTTCGTCGGGTGTGACGTCGCTGAAGATCCGTCACAACAACATGATCGGCTACCACATCGAGGTGACGGCGGCGCACGCCGACAAACTCGATCTTGGCGCCCTGGGCTTCACGCGCCGCCAGTCGATGTCGAATGCGACGCGCTTCAGCACTGCCGAGCTGGCCGATCTCGAAACCCGCATCGGCCGTGCTGCCGACCAGGCGCTGGCGCTGGAGCTCGCGATCTTCGACGCGCTGGTCGCCAAGGTCATGGCCGTGTCGGCCGCGGTCGCCGCCGCCGGTCGCGCTCTCGCCGCTCTCGACGTGTCGGCGGCGCTCGGCGAACTGGCCGCCAGCGGCAATTACGTCCGGCCGGTGCTGGGCGACGATCGCGCCTTCACCATCGAAGGCGGCCGCCATCCCGTGGTCGAGGCGGCGCTCAGCCGCCAGGGGGGCAGCGGTTTCGTGCCCAATGATTGCGAACTCGGCATCGATCGCCGGCTGTGGCTGCTGACCGGCCCCAACATGGCCGGCAAGTCGACCTTCCTCCGGCAAAATGCGCTCATAGCCGTGATGGCGCAGGCGGGTTCATTCGTGCCCGCGAAGCGCGCGACCATCGGCATCGTCGATCGCCTGTTCAGTCGCGTCGGCGCCGCCGACGATCTGGCGCGCGGCCGCTCGACCTTCATGGTCGAGATGGTCGAGACGGCGGCGATCCTCAATCAGGCGAGCGAGAAGAGCCTCGTGATCCTTGACGAGATCGGCCGCGGCACCGCGACCTTCGACGGTCTCTCCATCGCCTGGGCGACGCTCGAACATCTGCACGACGTCAACAAATGCCGCGCGCTGTTCGCCACGCATTTCCACGAGCTGGGCGCACTGAAAGAGCGGCTGGCCGCACTCGCGCCCTACACCATGCGGGTGAAGGAATGGCAGAAGGAGGTCGTGTTCCTGCACGAGGTGGCACCGGGCGCCGCCGACCGCTCCTACGGCATCCATGTCGCGCAACTGGCCGGCCTGCCGGCCGCTGTCGTGGCGCGCGCCGAGGAAGTGCTGACCGTGCTCGAACAGGGCGAGCAATCGGGTGCCATGGCGAGGCTCGCCGACGATCTGCCGCTGTTCGCGTCAGCCCCGGTGCGGCCGTCGGGCGGCGTCACCAAGGCGAAAGAGTCGGAAGTCGAGAAGGCGCTGGAGTCCGTCAACCCGGACGAGCTTTCGCCCAAGCGGGCGCTGGAACTACTCTACGAATTAAGGCGGATCGCCAAAAAATAGCCCGTCGCGTTAAATCGCCTTGCGCGCCAACGCCGCGCCCTGCGCCAGCGCGCGCAGCTTGCCGTAGGCGACACCCAGCGTCATCGGCGCCATGCCGCAATTGGTGCAGGCCTGGATGCGTTCGGGATCGACGAACTTGCTCGCGAGCTTCAAGGTCGCCGCCACTTCCTCCGGCGTCTCGATCTTGTCCGACGCGACGTCGATGGCGCCGACCAGAACGGTCTTGGTCTTCAAAAGCTTCATCAGCTCGGGCGGCACGTGGCTCTCGCGGCATTCCAGCGAGACCTGCTGGATCTTGCTGCGGTCGAGCGCCGGGAAGGTCTGCTCGTATTGACGCCAGCTGCCGCCCAGCGTCTCCTTCCACTTGTTGTTTGCCTCGATGCCGTAGCCGTAGCAGATGTGCACGGCGGTCTTACATTTCAGGCCCTCGGCCGCCTTCTCCAGCGCGGGCACGCCCCAGTCGACGGTCTCGTTCAGGTAGACGTTGAACGCCGGCTCATCGAACTGCACGACATCGACGCCGAGCTTCTCGAGGTCCTTGGCTTCCTGGTTCAGCAATTCAGCGAAAGCGAAGGCCATCTTCACCCGGTCGCCATAAAAACCGTCGGCCAGCGTGTCGATGAGGGTCATCGGGCCGGGCAGGGCGAACTTGAGCTTGTGTGTCGTGGCGGCGCGGGCGACGCCGGCCTCGCGCTCGTGCACGAACTTGCGGCGCTTGAGCGGTCCCGTGACCGTCGGGCAGTCGGCGTCGTAGCGATTGTTGCGGATGCCCATGCGGACCTTCTTGTTGAAGTCGACGCCGTCGACCTCGGCCAGGAAGCCATGCACGAAATGCTGCCGCGCCTGCTCGCCGTCGCTCACGATGTCGATGCCGGCCTCTTCCTGGCGGCGGACCGACAGCAGTGTGGCGTCGTCCTTGGCGTCGAGCAGCGGCGCGCCGGTCAGCGTCCACGGCGCCCATAGCACGTTGGGCGTGGCCAGCCACGAGGGCTTGGGCAGGCTGCCGGCAAGAGTGGTCTCGAACATCTATCCTCCTGAAGCTTCCGACCCCCTCCCCGCCTCCCCCGTCAGATGGGGGAGGTGGTCCGAAGGACCGGAGGGGACGGCCGTCGTGGTGTCAGGCGACAGGAGTTGGCCATAGGTCCCGGGCGCGCGCCACTGCAGCGTGCCGAAGGCGCCGCAGCTCTCGCATACCGGCCGCCAGGTCTCGTGCTGGGCGCTGCAAGCATTGCAGCGCCAGGTACGGTCGGCGGGGGCGAGGGCAGCGCGCGCCAGCCATTCGCGGACCTTGGCCTCGTCGGAATGCGCGCGCTCCTCGACATCGGCCATCATGCGGCAGGCGCGTACCGGCGGGGCCGTGCTGCCGGCCGCCGCCAGATGCCGCCGCGCCTCGCCCCATAGGGCGGCGTCGAGCGAGGCCTGGGCGAGTGCCAGATGGCTTTCGAGATCGTCGGGTTTCTGTGCTGCAAGGCGTTGCACGATGGCGATGCACTTCAGCGGGTCGCTTTCGCCCGATGCCTTGAGATAGAGCGCGGCGAGATCGGGATGCGGCGCCAGTGCCCAACCGCGCTCTATGCTCCGCATGGCGCGCTTGCTGTCGGCGGTCTTGATCAGAAGATCAGCGTAGCACTCGGTGACCGGGATGCGTTCCGGCGCCAGCGCAAAGGCGTTCTGCGCATGGGTGCGCGCGTCGGGCAGGCTACCATCGCGCTCGGCGGCGCGGCTGCGCTCGACCAGCAGCAGCGCCTTCAGCGCCCGGCCGCGATCGGCGCTGACGACCTTGCGGCGCATGCCGGTATCCAGCGTCTCCTGCGCCGAGCGCCATTGGCCGATCTGCGCCTGCATGTCGAACAGCGCATGCACGACCCAGGGCGTGTCGGGCCGTAGCTTGAAGGCGCGCTCGGCCAGCGACAGCGCCTGCGTCGTATCGCCGTCGCGCAGCGCTTGGGCGATCAGGCCGCGCAGGCCGAGGAAGACGGTCTCTTCGTCGTCGAGCATTGAATTGAAGGCGCGCCGGGCGCCGTCTCGGTCACCGGCGAGCTGGGCCGCCTGCGCCGATAGCAACAGGGTGAGCGGCGGTTCGGACAGAAGCTTCTCGGCCTTCTTCGCCTGCTTCTGCGCCTCGGTGGGATCACCCGCCGCGACGGCGGCGAGGCCTTGTGTCAGCGCGCGATAGCCCTGGCGCCGGCGGCTCTCGCCCCAGCCTTCGAGCAGCGCACCCGGCGCGCCGACGATCCAGCGATAGAGCAGCCACAGCGCCACGCCCGCCAGCATCAGCAGGATCACGCCGACCAGCAGCACGCCAACGCTGGTGTCGAGCCGCCAGCCGTGCCACTCGGCCGTGACGGTGCCCGGCCGCTCGGCCAGCCACACCGCGCCGGCCATCGCCGCCGCCGCCAGCACGAACCAGATCAGGATGCGGACGATCGTCATTACCGTGCCGCGCCGAGCAGGGTGACGGCATGGGCGGCGAGCTGGTCGACGGCGCGCTTGGCCGCGAGATGGGCCTCGGCGCGGGCGAGCCAGGTCGCCGTGGCTTTCGCCGTCTGCGGCGGCAGCGACTTCACCAGTTCGACCGCCTTGGCGATGTCGCCGGCCTCGATCGCCGCTTCGGCGCGCGCGAGCTTCGCCTCAACCGAATCGCCCGTGACGTCGGAGCCGACCCGGCGCAGCGATACGATGCTCTTGAGCTTGCCCAGCAACCGCTCGCCGAAGGAATCGTCGGCGAGATCGTCGGCAAGGGCCATCTTGGCAACTGCGGGGAACTCGGCGGCGAGCGTGGCACGCGAGGCGACACCGGCCTGCGCCTGCGGCGGCAGCGCGGCGACTATTTCGCCGAGCTTGGCGTCGCCCTGTGCGAGCGGCGCCAGCAGCCCGAGATCGGCCGTGAAGGGCAGGCCCGAATCGAGCGCGGCGCTCAGCCGTGCGGCGACGCCGATCACCGCCGAAGCGCGGGCCGCACCCAGCGCCTTCTGCTCGCCGGCGCTGCGCGCGCCGAGATCGGCCGTGGCCTTTTCGACGGCGGCGGCCATGGCGCGGGTCTGCTCGCGCTGGCGGGCGGCCTCGTCCTTTTGAGTGCCGACGCTCTGGTCGAGCGCCTGCAACGTCGAGCGCAGCGTCGCGATTTCCAGCCGCAGGGTGGAGATGTCCTTCTCCACGTCGCCGGTCGGCGCCTGCACCGGTGCCGGTGTCGGCGCCGCGGCGGTCGGCGCGGCGGGGGCGGGCTGTTTCTCCAGCGTCTCGAGCCGGCCGCGCAATTCGGCGATGGCGGGATCGGGAGCGCTGGGCGCCGCCGCAACCGATGTCGCGGGCCGGTTGCCGGCCTCGGCGGCCGTCGTCGCGGCGGCGCGGACGCGCTTGTCGAGATCGTCGAGCCGCAGATTGAGATCGCGCTTGAGGGTCACCACCGCGGCATCGATGGCGGCGCTCGACGCCGTACTTGCCTCGGCGCGAATTTGGCGCGGATCGATGGTCTCGCCCGGCGCGCCTTGCCACTGGGTGCGCAATTCGGCCGGCCAGTACGGCAGGGTGAACAGGGCGGCGGCAAGGACGAGGGCCGAGGCCACGATGCCGGAGACGAAAGCGCCCACCAGGCCGATGCCGCTCCGGATCGGAGCGGGTGGCGGCGGGGGCGGCGGAGTGGACGTGTCGCTCATGAGGATGGGTCCTTTTACGCCGGCTTCGGCCAGCCGGTCGATCTCGTCGAGCACGGCCTGGCGTGTGGGCCGCGCCGCCGCGATGGTCTGCTTGAAAGGCAACGCCTGGAGGGGGGCGCAGGCTGCCTGGCTGATGGCGATCGCCGTCACGCCACCCAGCGCCTCCACAAGGTTGGCGGCGGCGACCAGCCGGGCGAAGACCTCGGAAGCGCGCGCCGAGAAGAACGTCGCCACGTCGAGGGCGCGCGCCTGCAGCGCCGCGCGCGCCGAATCCGGCAAAGCCTCGACCTCGCGCGCCTCGTAGAGGGTCACCCGCCGCACCGTGAACCCGGCTGGCTCCAGTTCCCGGACGAAATCGGTCGCGAGGTCGGCGCCGGCGATGTGCAGCAACGGTCCGGCCTTGGCATCGAGGCGCTGGCGCACCAGCTCGACCAGCGCTGCACCATCGCCCGCGGCTGCGGTGACCGGGGAGAAGCCCAGTCCCTCGGCGGTCGAGGCGGTGGTGTCGCCGACGGCGTAGATTTTCAGGCCGCGCTGCTCGGTGGTCTCGGCAAGGGCGCGCGCGCCGTTGGCGCTGCTTAAAAGCACGGCCTGCGACCCGGCGAGGATCGCGGCGAAATCGGCCGGAGCCGCCAGGGTCTGCAGGCGGAACAGCGGCGCGATCACCGGCGCATGGCCGCGCCCAGCCAGCGCCGTTGCCAGCGCCGTCGCTTCGCGTTCCGGACGGGTGATCAAGACGCGCATCGACCCTCCGTAGCCGGGGGTGGGAGCGGACGCAACGGGCGAACCCGCACGCCTTATATCTGGCGAAGAATGACGCCTTCGAGGGCAAGAAGCCGGTGCTTGGTCGGCAATCCGCGGCCGCCGGAATAGCCGCCCTGCTTGCCGCCGGCCGCCAGCACGCGATGGCAGGGCACGATGATCGGGATGGGGTTGCGCCCGCAGGCCATGCCGATGGCGCGCGGTCCCGATCCCAGCGCCATCGCCATGCCGCCGTAGGTCGCGGTCTCGCCGTAGGGAATCTCGCTCATCATCGCCCACACGCGCTTGTGATGGTCGGTGCCGTGGGCGTTGAGCGGCAGGTCGAAGCGCTTGAGCTTGCCTTTGAAATAGCGCTCGAGTTGGCGCGCCGCCTCGCGCAGCACCGGGCTGGATGCGGCCTTGCGGGCGCGCTCGCCGGGACTCGCCCAGCGCACGGCCGTCAACGAATTGTCGTCGGCCTCCAGGGCGAGGCGGCCGACCGGGCTGTCAACGTAAGAAAGTGACATGCCCGAGCGTAGCGGCCCGGCCCGGGTTTTGCCAACATGGCGCCGATGGCCGGGGGAGAGAATTTCAGGCGCGTCTCGCGGCGTGCGCTGCTGGCAGGCGGCGCGGCGCTGATGCCGCTGCTTGGGCCGACGCTTGCGTTCGCCCAGCAGCCGGCGCCACAGCGGCGTCAGGCCGCGCCACCCGAGCCGCCCGGCCCGCCGCCCGTCGTGTTCGTGCACGGCAGCGGCGATTCGAGCGCGCTGTGGATCAACAACATCTGGCGCTTCGAGGCCAACGGTTATCGCCGCAACCAGATCTTCGCCATCAACTTCAAATATCCCAGCGCGCGGCGCGACGATGCCAAGCCGGCGCCGTTTCGCTCCTCCAGCGAAGACCAGAAGAAGGAGCTGGCGGCTTTCGTGGCCGACGTGTGCAGCACGACGCGCCGGCGCAAGGTGGCGCTGATCGCCTCGTCGCGCGGCGGCAACGCGGCGCGTAACTATCTTAAGAACGGTGGTGGCGCTACGTCCGTCAGTCACGCCGTGCTCTGCGGCACGCCGAACAAGGGCATCGTCGCAGTCGACAACATCCTGGCCGGCAGCGAGTCCAACGGTCTTTCGCCCTTGCTGCAACAGTTGAACGGCGGTCCGGACGATCTGATCGCCGGCGTCGAGATGATGGCGATCCGCTCCGACAAGTTCGACAAATACGCCCAGCCCGATGGCCGCTTTGTCGGCAATCCCGGCAAACCCACGGGCGTGAGCTATGACGCGGCCGAGCTGTGCGGCGCCCGCAACGTCACGCTCGAAGGCCTCGACCATCGCGAGGTGGCGTTCCACAAGCTGGCTTTTGCCGTCCAGTTCGAATTCATCACCGGCAAGCCGCCAGCCACGCTGTTCATCGCCTAGGAGGCGCTGCCGCAGCTCAACGGCCGCGTCACCGGGCTGGCCGAGGACGTCTACACCAACCTGCCGGTGGCCGAAGCCGAGGTCGAGATCTACGAAATCGATCCCAAGACCGGCGAGCGCCGCGGCACGACTCCGGCGCATCGCAAAGGTGACAGGCGCCGACGGGCTGTGGGGGCCGGTCGTGGCGCGCGCCGACACGTTCTACGAGTTCGTGCTCAGGATGTCGGGCCAGCCGATCACCCATACCTACCGCTCGCCTTTCCTGCGCTCGAGCGACGTCGTGAACCTGCGGCCGGCGCCGTTCGAGAAGGCCGACGAGGGTGCGGGTGCCGTGGTGGCGATGACGCGGCCGCGTGGCTATTTCGGCCACGGCCGCGACAAGTTCACCCTCGACGGCAAGGTGCCGCCCGGCATCAACGACGGCGTGCCCGGCGTCTCGGTCGGCCGCATGGGCTTCGACGCCGGCGCACGCACGGTGCCGGCGGTGCTCAACAACGAGACCATCCCGGCCCGCATCTGGCCGGCCAAGGACAATCACATTGTCCTTGCCGAGTTCCTCAATTGAACGACCTGCCGAGCGATGAAGAAGTCGCACGGATCAATGCCGAACACCTGATCGCCCCGCCGCTGCGGCCAGCCGACCTGTTGTTCGTGTTCGGCGCGCGCCATGCGGTGGTCGAGATCGTCGCCGCTGCGGCCGACCTGTGGCGGCGCAGCTACTTTCGCCACGCCATTGTCAGCGGCGGCCACACGCAAGGCGGCACGCGCACCGAATGCGAGGTGATGAAGGAAGGCATGGTGGCCGCGGGCGTGCCGGCCGATCTGATCCTCGAGGAGCACCGCGCCACCAACACCGGCGAGAACGTGATCTTCTCGCTGCCGATCATCGACGCCGCACTGGGGTGCGCCAACGTCAGGAGCGTCATCTGCCTCGGCAAGATCTGCACCTCGCGGCGCTATCCCATGACGCTGCAGCGCCACTGGCCCGAGGTCGAGAAGATGCTGCTGGCGGTAAACTATTTCCCGATGCCGGTCGAGCGCTGGCACACCGATCCGGCGTTCCGCGCCCGCGTCATGGAGGAATGGCGCAAGCTCGCGCCCTACAAGGCGCAGGGCTTCATTGCCGACTGGCCCTAGACCTTATTTATTTGCCGGCGGCGCGGCGCAGAGCGGCACGCGCCAGAAGGCGGGTGGAGTCGAGCGTCGGCAGGGCCGAATTGGCGTCGTTGATGATCAGCGGGATCTCGGTGCAGCCCAGCACGACGGCATCGCAGCCTTCGTCCTTCATCCGCGCGATCAGCCGCTGGTAGAAGACCACCGCCTCGGGCCTGAAGATGCCGCAGACCAGCTCGTCCATGATGATGCGGTTGCTCTTGGCGCGTTCGGCTGCGTTTGGCCGCAGGAATTCCAGCCCGTGGGCGCGCAGTTTCTCCGGATAGACCTCGCTCTCGACCAGCCAGCGCGTGCCGGTGATGCCGAGCCGCCGGAAGCCGCGCGCGGCGGCTTCGGTGGCGACGACCCCGGCGATATGTAGCCATGGCAGCGGCGACCGGACTTCGATGAGAGGCAGCGCCTGGTGGATGGTGTTGTCGGGGCAGATCAGGAAGTCGGCGCCGCTGCGCTTCAGCTTTTCCGCCGAGGCGAGCATCAGCTCGCCGACGCCCGGCCAGTCACCGCGGTAGATGCAGTCCATGTAGGCTGCGAGCGAAGGGGTGTGCATCGAGACTTCGGGATGGCCGTGCGGGCCGAAGAGCCCGGCGCCTTCGGTGCAGATGGTCCGGTAGCAAAGCGCCGCGCCTTCGGCGGAGCAGGCGGCGCTTCCGATGTGCTGGGTCATGGCGGCAGGCCTGGTGCGGTTCAGTCCTCGTAGCGGTATTTGAAGTCGCAGTGGCTGGCGCCCTGCATGATGGTCTGGCTGCGCTCAAGCTTGAGCTTGGGGTCGTAACCCTCGCAATAGGCGCCGTCGCGATTGCACGACAGCAAGTGGCCGATCTCGCCCAGGCCCATCGTCTTGTAGGTTTCGGCGTAGCGGCAGCGGGTGACGTTGAAGGTAAAGGTCTTGTCGGTCTGCTCTTTGACCTCGATCTCCAGCGCCCCGCCCTTGGTCCACAGCGCCATTCCGTCGACGAAGGACTTGAGCGACGTGCCACCCGGCACGGCCGATGCGAACTGGCGGGCCTGCTCGATGGCCGAGCGGCGCACCGATTCGGCGACGGTCTTCTTCGCCACCGCCTCGCCGTGGCTCGCCTTCAGGGTCTCGTAGACCTCCTTCAGGATCTCGGCCTCGATCCGGCGCTTTTCCAGCATGGAGAGGCCTTCGGGATGGGCTGACTGTGTCATGGCGAACACTCCCAAAACTGATTGTGCAGCCTACATCTTGACATCCCGCTTCCCGAATGAAATATCCGCGTCCGATGAAGCCGTTCGCCCTCCTCAGCTCGCGACGCCGCCGCTTTGAAAATCGGTGTGAGAACGCGCGCGCCTAAAAACGCCGCGTTTCGTCAAGCCGTCGGAGAGGATCAGGCGGCTTCCATTTTTTCTTCTTCTCCAGTCGGCCCACTCCCCAAGGCCCTGAATCCGAGAGAAAGAAGACCATCATGACCACGAACAAGACCAAAATTTTCATCGACGGCCAGCACGGCACCACCGGGCTGCAGATCCACGACCGGCTGAAAGACCGGCCGGATATCGAGCTGCTCGAACTGCCGATGGCCGACCGCAAGGATCTCGCCAAGCGGGCCGATATCGCCCGGGCATCCGATATCGCCGTTCTCTGCCTGCCCGACGCCGCGGCCAAGGAGCTGGTGGCGGCGCTAGGCAACGCCGACACCGTGGTGATCGACGCCTCGACGGCGCATCGCGTCGCCGACGGCTGGACCTACGGCTTCCCCGAGATGACCAAGGCGCATCGCCAGAAGCTTCTCGACAGCCAGCGCATCAGCAATCCGGGCTGCTACCCGACCGGCGCCATCGCGCTGATGCGGCCGCTGATCGAGGCCGGCATCCTGCGCGCCGACTCGACCCCCGCCGTGTTCGGCGTGTCGGGCTATACCGGCGGCGGTAAGGAGCTGATCGCCGTCCACGAGAACACGCCCGACGTCGAGGCGTTCGGCCTCTACGGCGTCGAGCTGACGCACAAGCACGTGCCGGAGATGAAGAAATACTCGGGCCTCAAGCACGCGCCGCTGTTCGTGCCGTCGGTCGGCCACTACGCCCAGGGCATGCTGGTCATGGTGCCGATCACGCGCGACATCATGGCCAGGAAGGCCAACGCCGCCGACGTGCAGAAGACGCTGGCCGACTACTACGCCGGCGAGCAGTTCGTGCCGGTGCGGCCGCTTGCCGACCGCAAGTGGCTCGAGCGCGACCGCTTCCTGCGGGCTGACCGGCTGATCGACACCAACTCGATGGAGCTCGCGGTCTACGGCAACAACGCCGAGGAGCAGATCCTGGCCGTGGCCTCGCTCGACAATCTCGGCAAGGGCGCGTCGGGCGCGGCGGTGCAGGTCATCAACCTCAAGACCGGGGTCGACGAGAAGACGGGACTGACCGTCGCCTGAGCGCGGCCAGTTCGGGCGTGGCCGCTTGGCGATGCTGTATGAGACAAGCGTCGGCCAGTAGATCGTGGTATTTTCCGCCAGGCGCCGGTGTCCGAGAGCGGTGACGCTGAACCGCCGCTCAAACCGGTCGATCAGGCCCATCGCAAGAAGGAGTGCTTCCTGAGGCTCCGGAATCGGCTGGTCCGGATCGGCACTTAAGCGATAGAGGATATCGAGTTCGTAGTGGCTTAGAGCCGCGTTCGGATTGCGTCCCATGTGCATCCCCGGGTTTCTCGCGTGAAAGCTACGCCGCTCGCAACCCGGGTGCTGTTCACTTCGGTACTGTGCAAAAGGGGACAGCCCCGACGGTGTTTGAGCGCCAAATGGTTCTGGTTCAGAATTATCCGAAGAAAGCCGCGAGACCTGTCCTCACGTCCAGCCCGAGGTTCTTCGCGCTCTCGCCTCGCGGCGCATGATAAAACGTCGAACGACCAATCGACGCCAACCGGCACTGCTGAACGATCGACAGCGTGGGATGGTCGGGTTGAATCATCGCTTTGCGCTCCTGCCGGGGAGCAGACGCAGCCCTCGTTCCAAAAAATCCCGTTCCACGGTCAGCTCGCCGATCTTGGCATGCAGCTCCTTGATACGACCGGCATCCGCCGGCTCTGCAGTGATGCGGCCATGCTGAAAGACCTCCGTCGCCCCTTCGACCAGCGCCTTCTTCCATTGATGGATCATCGTCGGGTGGACGCCGAACCGGCTCGCCAGTTCGCCAACCGTCTGCTCGCCCTTCATTGCCTTAAGCGCGACCCGCGCCTTGAACTCGGGCTTGTGCTGCTTCCGCTTCGTCATCGCCAATC
>CAMDQJ010000001.1 GCA_945905835.1 Asaia bogorensis | reverse complement strand
GTGTTTGCTGCGGGCGAAGACGCGCCACTGGAGTGGCGCGCCCCCCGCGCGTGATAGCAGCGGACCAGACCGCCGTCGGCCAGAGGCGTTGCTTCGGGCGATGAGGTCTTGCAGATCTCGGTCATCGCCGAGCAGCGCGGATGGAAGCGGCAGCCGGCTGGGTAGAGCGCGATCGACGGCACGACGCCGGAGATTTCCTGCAGGCGCTGGCGGCCGCGAAGCGAGCGTTCGCCGAGGCGGGGCAGCGAGTTGATCAGGCCCTGCGTGTAGGGATGGCGCGGGGTGGCGAAGATCGCATCGGCCGGCTGGGCCTCGACGATGCGGCCGGCATACATTACCGCCACGCGCCGGCACATGTTGGCGACCAGGCCCAAGTCGTGGCTGATCATCAGCACGGCGGTGCCCTTGGCGGCGCAGAGCTCGGCCATCAGGTCGACGATCTCGGCCTGCACCGTGACGTCGAGCGCCGTCGTGGGTTCGTCGGCGACCAGAAGGTCGGGGCCGCAGGCCAGCGCAATGGCGATCATGACGCGCTGGCGCATGCCGCCGGAAAGCTGGTGCGGATAGTCGCGGATGCGCCGCTCCGGCGAGGGCACGCGGACCTGGCGCAGCGCTTCCTCGGCGCGGTCCATCGCTTCGTTCCAGCCGGCGCCCTCGTGCAGCACGAACATCTCGGCGATCTGCTTGCCGACCGGCGACAATGGATTGAGCGCCGTCATCGGCTCCTGGAAGATCATGGCGATGCGTTTGCCCCGCAGCGCCCGCAGCTCGGCGGGCGAGGCGTTCTGGATCTCCTTGCCGTCGAGCACGATCCTGCCGCCGCTGAGCGACAGCGGCCGGCGCAACAGGCCCATCAGGGCGAGCGCGGTGATGGACTTGCCGCAACCCGATTCGCCAACGAGGCCGAAGGTCTCGCCGCGGCCGATCTCGAAGGACACGCTTTCGACGGCGTTATAGGTCCGGTCTTCGCCCGCCAGCGCGATGCGGAGGTCTTCGACCTTCAGGAGCGGTGTCGTCATCCGCGCCTCGTCGTCGATTGCGGATCGAGAATGTCGCGCAGGCCGTCGCCCAGAAGGTTGAGGCCGAGCACGGTGAGGAAGATGGCGAGGCCGGGGAACACCGAGAGCCAGGGCGCCGTGTTGATCTGGTCGCGCGCCTCCGAGAGCATGCTGCCCCAGCTCGGATAGGGCGGGCGGATGCCGAGGCCGAGGAACGACAGCGCTGCCTCGGCGAGGATGGCGGCGCCCATGCCGAGCGTGGCGATGACGATCAGGGGCCCGAGTATGTTCGGCAGGACCTGCGTGAACATGATGCGCAGGTCGCCGTAACCCAGGATGCGCGCGGCCTGGATGTAGCCCTGGCTTTTCAGCGACAGGACCTGGGCGCGGGCGATGCGGCAGGAGTAGGACCAGCTCGTCATGCCGAGCGCGATCAGCAGGCTCACCAGGCCGGGCCCGAGGATCGCCATGATGGCCAGTGCAAAGACCAGCGAGGGGATGGCCAGCATCAGGTTGGTGAGGCCGCTCACCAGGTCGTCCCACCAGCCGCCCCAGTAGCCCGCCGTCAGGCCGAGGGTGACGCCGATCAGGCTGTTGCAGACCTGGCTCACGATGCCGACGGTGAGCGAGATGCGCGCGCCGTGGACGACGCGGGAATAGATGTCGCGACCCTGGATGTCGGTGCCGAAGGGGAAGTCCGTGCCGGGCGGGATCTCGGCGTTCATCAGGTTGGCGTCCATCACCGGGTCGGTGAGCTGGATGATCGGCGCCGTGATGGCGACGACGAGGGCGAGGCTCACGAGGCTGCCGCCGATCCACAGCGAGGTGCCGCCCCTTATCTTCATCACTGGTAACGGATGCGCGGGTCGATCACGACATAGGCGATGTCGACCAGCGTGTTGATGGCGAGGAAGAACAGCACGATCATCAAGATGCAGCCCTGGACCGCTGGCATGTCGCGCTGGAAGACCGAGTCGACCATCAGCGAGCCGACGCCCGGCCAGGCAAAGAGCTTTTCCACGATCACGGCCTGGCCCATCAGCGAGCCGAACTGCAGGCCGACGATGGTGATGACCAGCACGAGGGCGTTGCGCAGCACATGCCATTCGACGACGCGGCGCTCGCTCATGCCCTTGCTGCGCGCGGTCCGCACGAAGTCGGCGTTGAGCACCTCGAGCACGGCGGCGCGCGTCGTGCGTGCCAAGAGTGCCATCGGTCCGACGCCCAGTGCCACGGCCGGCAGGATGATGTGGGAGAGGCCGCCGTCGCCATAGCCGAAGCTCGGCAGCCACTGCAGCTTGAGGGCAAAGAGATACATCAGCATCAGGCCGAACCAGAACTGCGACAGCGACAGGCCCGAGATCGCGCCGACCATCGAGAGGGTATCGATCAGGCTGCCCGGCCGCAGCGCCGCGAAGAAGCCCAGCGTGACGCCGACCGAGATGGCGAAGGTCATGGCGGCGAAGACCAGCTTGATCGACGGCCAGACGCGCGCGCCGATCAGCTGGGTCACCGGCTCGCGCGTACGAAACGAGATGCCGAGATCGCCGGTCGCGATACTGCTGACATATTTGGCGAAGCGCTGAGGCAACGGGTCGTCGAGGCCCATTTCCTTGCGCATGCGCTCCATCACTGCCGGATCGATGGTGCGGCCTTCCTCCGACATGCCCGAGATGAAGCTGCCGGGCAGGACGGAGAACAGCAGGAAGATCAGTGCCACGACCGCCAGCATCGTGGGAACGATGCTGGCGATACGGCGCGCGAGGACGAAGAGCATGGCTTAGCGGGGAAGAGTAAAGGTCCCTCGCTGCGCTCGGGATGACAACAGTGCCTGCAACGACAAAGGTGTCATCCCGAGTGGCAGCGAGGGACCTTTCACTTTCTTTGCGCCGTCACTTCACCGGCGACTTGTCGTCGACCCAGAGGTCCTCGGCGTACTGGTGCGTGATCTCGGTCGGATTGGCCTGCAGGCCGTGCAGCCACGGCTGGTAGGCGAGCACGGCCTTGTTGTAGTTGAAGAACCACACGGGTGCTTCCTCGAAGATCAGGTTGTTGGCCTGGCGCAGCAGCTCGATGCGCTTGGCCGGATCGGTCGTCTGGCCGGCCTCGTCGACCAGCTTGTCGAGGGCGGCGTTGTTGAAGCCGAAGGTGTTGCAGGCCGTGCGCGGCGTCTTGGAGTGGAAGCACTTCAGCTGGGCGAGCGAGTCAGGGCCGGTCAGGCTCGAGCTGATGAGGGCCTGGAACTCGCCCTTGAGCAGGATGTCGGTCTGCACCGTGACCTCGACCAGCTTGGGCTTGGCCTTGATGCCGACCTTGGCCAGCATCGGGATCACCGCCTCGACGATCGGCAGGCCCCAGCTCTCGTTCTGGCTGGTTGTCCATTCGAACTCGAAGCCGTCGGGATAGCCCGCCTCGGCCAGAAGCTTCTTGGCCTTGTCGGGATCGAAGGCATAGGGCTTCGCGTTCTTGTCGAATGACGGCGAGCTGAGCGGCAGCCACGAGGTGGCGCGATAGGCCTTGTCCTTGACCAGGCGCTTGACGATCAGGTCGGTGTCGATGGCGTGGTTGATCGCCTGGCGCACGCGCTTGTCGGAGAACGGCTTGAACGCGGGGTTCATGCGCATCGAGCGTGTGAACATCTCGGCGACCTCGAGGATGCCCTTGGAAAGCGCCGGATCGGCGCGATAGGCGACGTATTGCGCCGGACCCAGGATCGAGGTGTCGATCTCCTTGTTGCGGAACGCCACGTCGCGCGCCGCGGCCTCGGACATCAGCACGATGATGATGCGGTCGGCATGGGGCTTGCCCGGCTTGTAGAACTTGTCGAAGCGTTCGAGCACGACGCGCGAGCCGGGAATGTGCTCCTTGAACTTGAACGGCCCGAGGCCAACCGGGTTGTTGGCGAAGTTGCCCTTCTCGACTTCTTCCTTGGGCAGGATCGCGGTTATGCCGTCGAAGAAGTAGAAGCCCGGGTCGACGATGTCGGTGATGGTCATCTCGAGCGTGAAGTCGTCGATCTTCTTCAGGCCGGCGATCTCCTTGGCCGTGCCCTTCTCGACGTCGACCGCGCCCTTGATCAGGCGGACATAGCGCGCGCCGGGATAGCCCTTGCTGCCTTCCATGAGGCGCGTCCACGACCAGATGAAGTCGTCGGCCGTCATCTTGCGGCCGTTGTGGAAGTAGACGTCGTCGCGCAGCTTGAAGGTATGGACCAGGCCGTCGGCCGAGGCCGTCACCGACTTGGCGAGCTCCAGCACCAGCTTGTTGCTGGCGGAATCCCAATTGTAGAGCGTGCGGTTCAGCGCCTTGCCGACGATCTCGTCCTGGGCGCGCGGCGTGACGTGCGCATCGAGGCTGCCGAAGCTCGCGGCATAGGGCGCCGTCATGCGGATGGTGCCGCCCTTTCTTGGCGTCTGGGCTTGCGGCGTCTGCTGTGCCTCGGCGGTGCCGAAGGCGACGACGGCGAGAGCCGAAGCCGCCAGCCAGATGATTTTCTTCATGTCGTTCCCCCGAGATTGCGCTTGCCGGGCATTCCATCGTGCCTCAGGCTCCCGTGCAAGAGGAATGCCGAATGACGCTGCCCAACTGCCTGCTGATCGTGACCGCCGAAATCGACGCCTCGGTCGAGGCGGAATGGAGCCGCTGGTACGACGAGGTCCACCTGCCCGATGCGCTGGCCTGTCCCGGCGTGCTGGCCGGCCGGCGCTATGTCAGCGTCGGTCAGATCGCCGAAAGCGAGCGCGGCCAGAGCCGTCGGACAGATACGAGGCTCTACACCACGGTCTACGAGCTCGCCTCACCCAAGGCCGTCGAGACGAAAGAGTTCGCGGCCATGCGCGGCTGGGCCAGGTTCGCCGCGCACATCCGCTCGCAGACGCGGGTGGTGCAGGTCTTGGGTCAGGCCGGCACGACGTAGCCGTCGCGCCTGGGATCGCAGCCACCGGTGAACGTCCCGGTCTCGGGGTCGACCGCCACACCCTGCATGCCGCCCACCTTCATTGTCCAGTCGGGGCCGCTCGTGAGGTTGTGGCCGCGCTCGCGCAGCTCGGCATGGACCTTGGCCTCGATGCGGCTTTCGAGCAGGACGTCGCGGCCGTCGGTCAGCCGCGCGCGCGGCGCCTCGATCGCCTGCTGCAGCGGCAGGCCGTAGTCGATGTACTGCACGAAGGCCTGCGGCTGGGTCTGCAGGATGCCGTAGCTGCCGGGCGTGCCCAGTGCCATGATCGCCTTGTCGCCTTGCGTCACGATCGAGGGCGCGACGCAGATCGGCATGTTGCCGCCCGCCTTCACGCGGTTGGGGCTCTTGGGGTTCACGTCGGCCCAGTAGAGGAAGTTGTTGAGGCAGAGGCCGGTGCCCGGCACGACCACGCCCGAGCCGAACACGCTGCCGAGGCTTTGCGTTACGCAGACCATGTTGCCTTCCTGGTCGGCGATCGAGAACGAGGTCGTGTGGCCTTCGGCCTCCGGCGGCGTCCATTGCTCCGTGGCGCCCGTCACCGGCTTCTTGTCGCGCACGCGGGCACGCAGGGTTTCGACGTGGCTTTCCGACAGCAGCTCGGCGAGCTTCTGCTTGCTCGGCGAGCTGTTGGCGATGCGCACGCCGGCGGCGATGCGGATGGCGCGCAGCACCGTGTCGACATGGTCGGTGCCGTTCCTCGGCATGCTCTTGAGGTCGAAGCCTTCGAGGATGCGGAGCGTGAGCAGATACTGGAACGCCTCGCAGGGCGGTGGCGGCACGTGCACTGTGCGGCCGCGATAGTCGACCGAAACAGGGTCGACCCAGACCGCCTTGGCCTCGATCAGGTCCTCCATGGTGAGCACGCCGCCTAGCTCCTGCAGCCGCTCGATCACCTTTTTGCCGAGCGCGCCGCCGTACATCAGCGACGGACCTTCCGATGCGAGCGCTTCCAGCGTCCTGGCGAGGTCGGGCTGGCGCAGCACGGCGCCGATCTTCGGTTTGCCGCCGGTGATGCCTTCGAGATAGACGCGGTTCCATTCGGGATAGAGCTTGGGCTGGGCCTTGAGCTCGGCGTTCACGGGGCCACCGATCTCCTCGACGTTGAACTCGATCAGGCCGAAGCCGTCGCGCGCCAGCTTGATCGCCGGTGCGAAGAGCTCGGGCAGCTTCTTGGTGCCGTAGGTGTCGACCATCTCGCACCAGCCGCCGAGATTGCCGGGCGCGCCCACGGCGACCGGCCCGCGCACAAGCTGCTCGCGGTTGTTGAGCTTGTCGACCGGGAAGCCGTTGGGGATTTGCGACACGAAGTCGAGCGAGCGCACGCGCCGCTCCTTGGCGACATAGACCGTCGCCATGCCGCGTCCCGCCAGGCCCGACATGTAGGGCTCGACGACGTTCAGCGCCGCCGCGGTCGCCGCCGCCGCGTCGAAGGCGTTGCCGCCGTTGGCCAGGGTGCGCGCGCCGGCTGCCGCCGCCAGAGGATGGGCCGCCGCCACCATTCCGTGCCGAGATGTGATGGTCGGACGCTTGCCGTGCTGCAACATGTCGTGCTCTCCTGATATTTGGCCGGATCGTGCCGTGTTAGACGGGGCCCGGCCAGCCCGAATTGCGCCCGCCGCTCCGCGCTTGCATAAAGGGTGTCATGCATCTCACGCGACGCACTGCTTTTGCGCTTCTTGCCGCCTCGGCTGGGGCATCGGGTGCGCGCGCCCAGTCATGGCCCGCCAAGCCGCTCACTATCGTCGTGCCTTATGCCGCGGGCAGCGCCACCGACACGCTGACGCGCCTCATGGCCGAGCGGCTGGCGCCGCGGCTCGGCCAGCCGGTGATCGTCGACAACAAGGGCGGCGGCAACGGCTCGATCGCCGGCAACTTCGTGGCCAAGGCTCTACCCGACGGCTACACGCTGATGATGGCGACGGCCGCCACCCATGCCGGCAATCTCAACCTGATGAAGGCGGTGCCCTACGATTCACTCGCCGACTTTGCGCCGGCGGGCTTCTATGGCTTCATCAAGTTTGTCCTGCTGGTGCGCAACGAGCCTGCCACGGCGACGCTCGCCGACTTCATCAAGCGCGCCAAAGCCGGGCCGCCGCTCACCTCGGGTGCCGGCACGCCGTCTGCCCGCCTGATCACCGCGACGCTGGCCGAGCGCATCGGCGCGGACCTTACCTATGTCCCCTACAAGGCCGCGCCGCAGGTGCTGGCCGATCTCCTGTCGGGCCAGGTCGACATGACCTTTGCCGATGTCTCCATCGCCCTGCCGCAGATCAAGGCGGGCAAGGTGAAGGCGTTGGTGCTGGCCTCCGACTCGCGCTCGCCGCTGCTGCCCGAGGTGCCGACCTTCCAGGAAGCAGGTCTTGGTCCCTTCGCACTCGATGCCTGGTTCGTCGTGATGGCGCCGGCCAAAACGCCGCCGGAGGTCGTGGCAAAGATCGACGCGGCGGTGCAGGAGATCGTGGTCGATCCGGCGACGGTCGAACGCCTGAATGCGATCTCGTTCGAGCCCAAGAGGATGGCGCCGGACGCCGTCCGCGCGTTCATCAAGTCGGAGATCGACAAATGGGGCCGGCTGTCCAAGGCCGCCGGCATCGAGAAGGAATAGCGATGGCCGAAGCCAAGCGCCTCGAATTCGGCTGGTTCCTGCCGACCGCCGGCGACACCACGGCCTACGGTCTCGCCCCGGCACAGGTCGCGCCGTCGCTCGAGATGTTCGACAGGATCGTCGCGGCGGCCGAGGCGGCGGGCTTCGAATACATGCTGGTGCCGGTTCAGACCGCCTGCTGGGAGGCGTGGATCGCCAGCGCCATGATGGTGGCGCGCTCGAAGTCGATCCGCCTGCTGGTGGCAGCGCGGCCGAGCTACATCAATCCGGTGCTGCTCGCCAAGATGATCAGCACCTTCGACCAGCTCTCGGGCGGGCGCATTTGCATCAACCTGATCGCCGGCCAAAGCGAGACCGAGAACGCCGCCGAAGGCATCAAGTGGGGCAAGGAAGAGCGCTACGAGATCATGGATGAGGAAGTCTTGATCCTGAAGGCGCTGTGGACGACGCGCGGCCCGGTGACCTTCGACGGCAAGTTCCACCAGATCAAGGGCGCGCAGATCCGGCCCTATCCGCTGCAAAAACCCTATCCGAAATTCTATCTCGGCGGCGGCTCGCGGCAGGCCTGGGAGATCTCGGCCAAGCATTCCGACGTGCATCTCTTCTGGGGCGACACCTACGAGCGCATCCGCGCCAACATGGCGGAGATCAAAGCGATGGCGGCGGCGCACGGCCGCGAGAACGACATCGGCTTCGGCATGCGCCTGCAGATCGTCTGCCGGCCGACCGAGAAAGAGGCGTGGGATTTTGCGCATGAGCTGGTGGCGCATGCCAGCGATGGCCAGAAGCAGTTCGTGAAAACGCATTTCGCGACCTCCGAGGCCAACCGCCGGGTGCAGGAGCTGGCGAAGATCGGCGAGACCATCGAACCACATCTGTGGACCGGCATCACCCAGGTACGGCCGGGCGCCGGCATCGCCGTGGTCGGCGATCCCGAGCAATGCGCCGACACGCTGCAGAAATTCATCGATCTCGGCTGCCATTCCTTCTGCCTCTCGGGCTATCTTCACGACGAGGAAGCCGAGCGCTTCGGCAAATGGGTGATGCCGATCCTGCGCGACCGCAATCGCGGGCGTATGCTGGTGGCTGCTTAGGAGAACACGACGGTGCAGCTCGCCTCCAAGGCCTATGACCTGAACGACCACGCCGCGATCCAGGAGCTGTATCACAGCAGCGGCTGGACCGACGGCCTGCCGATCGTGCCGCCGACGCCGGAAGCCGTCGAAGCCTGCCTCGCCTGGGCGATGATGCCGCCGGATCAGCTCATCGGCATCGAGCCGGTGCGCGGCCTTGCCATCACGGCGGAAAAACTCGCGATCAATGCGGTGATGGCGGGCTGCCTGCCGATGCACTTCCCCGTCGTCGTAACGGCGTGGACGGCGATGATGCAGGACGAGTTCCTGATGCATGGCGCCACGGCGAGCACCGGCGGCTGCGCCGTGCTGGTGATCCTGAACGGTCCGATCCGCCTCGAGCTCGGCGCCAGCAGCGGCTTCAACGCACTGGGCAACAGCGACCGCGCCACCGCCTGCATCGGCCGCGCGGTGCGCCTCTGCCTGATCAACCTGATGGACGTTCGGCCCGGCGTCATCGACCGCTCGACCCTCGGTCACCCTGGCAAGTTCAGCTACTGCCTGGCCGAGGACGAGGAGGACTCGTCGTGGCTGTCGCTGTCGCAACAGCGTGGCCTGGAAAAAGAGGCGTCGGCGGTGACGGTGATGGCGGCAGGCTCGCCGCGCCAGATCATGAACGAATGGACGACCCAGCCGGAGGAGATCCTCGAAACCTTCGCCGCCGAAATGCGCGCCAACCTGCGGCACTATTCGATCCATCCCGGCAATTACGCCATCATCATTCCCAAGCAGCTGCGCGAGCATTTGCAGGCCGCGAAGTGGACGAAGACCGACATCGCCAACTTCATCCATGAGCGTGCGCGCATTCACCGCCGCGAATGGGCGGAGGTCGGCAAGGGCGCCGTGGTGCGCGACCGCGGCGACAGCGTCTATCCCGCGATGGAATCGCCGGAGCAGCTCCTGGTCGTCGCCGCCGGCGGGCCGGCCGGTGGCTTCGGCGCCGTCATTCCGCCGTGGCTCGGCAACAAGAGCCATGCCGTGACCATGGCGGTCGGCGCCTGCGTCGATTGCGAACCGCCGAAGAAGTAGTAGAGGTACGCCATGATCATCCGCGTTCTCGATCCGACGACCGAAAAGGCGCCTCCCGCCGGCAAGCCGGCGCCGCGCCTCGACACGCTGAAAGGCAAGACGGTCGGCTTCATCTCCAACGGCAAGGAAGGCACCAAGGGCTTCTTCACGCATCTCGACCGAATGCTGCGTGAAGAGCACGGCGTCGCCAAGGTCGTGAGCCGCACCAAGTCGAACTACAGCGCGCCGGCCGACGCCCATATAGTGGCCGAGATCAAAGGCTGGGACGCCGTCATCTCCGGCATTGGCGATTGAGGCAGCTGTTCATCGTGCAGTCTGCACGACGCAGTAACGGCTGAGCGGGCGGGCGTTCCCGCCTTCAGCGTGATGACCACCCGGTTTGTCAGTGCCGCGGAGATGATGCGCCTCGTTCTCGGCATGCCGGACCATGCCTTCGCGACCATCGGCCATCCCGTCAGCAGCGCCACCGATTCAGATCTCGCCGCCGTGGCCCGGCTGGCCGTCGATCAAGGCTGCAGGCTGCTGCTGCGGCCCTGACGGGTAAACGCAACCTTTTGCCGGAATTTGCGTTCTATGTGCAGAACGCAAATTGGAGAATGCCGGCATGAAACCGATGGTCCTGGTCGGCGTAGCCCTGATCGCGCTCGGCGTCGTGGGCCTCGCGGTCGACAATATCTCCTTCACGGAAAAAAAGACCGTGATCGATGTCGGTCCCCTCAAGGTGACGGCCGATCAGCAGCGCACCATTCCGATCCCGACCATCGCCGGTGTCATCGCCGTCGTGCTCGGTGCGGGCCTGATCTTCATGGGCCGCAAGGCCTAGGGATCAAAGCGGCCAGGTGAAGCGGATATTGTCCTTGGCCAGTCCGTCGAGGACGATCTGCAGGCCGCCCGACTTCATCATCCATTCGAGGCGATGATCGCGGTACTCGCGCCGGATCGCGCCCGAGGCGAGGCGTGCTGCGCCATCGCCCATGTTCTCGGTGGCCGCTTCGAACTCCTTGAAGGTCGCGGCCACGGATTGCCGTTCGCGCAGACGGTCGCGCCACTTTGCCAGCGGTGAACTTGCCGGTGTGCCGAGACCGTAGTGAAAGGAGCGGTTGAGGTAGGGCGCGACACTGAGATCGGCCCAGCCGAAAGTGTCGCCGTTGAACCACGGTTTCTTGCCGAGCTTGCCCGCCAGCCAGGCCTGCAGCTCGGCGGTCTGGCGCGAGGCGGTGGCGCGCATGCGGTCGGCCTGCTCGCCCTTGGCGCGCTTGAACCAGCGGATCTCGCTCAGGCCCCAGTTGATCGCCTCGTAGAGCGTGTCGCAGACATCCTCGATCATGCGCGCTTCGGCCCGCTGTACCGGATCGCGCGGCAAGAGTGGCGGCGAGGGGAACTTGTCTTCCAGATATTCCAGGATGATCGTTGAATCGAAGATGCGCGCCTCGCCGTCGATCAGCGCCGGCACTTCCATGCGCGGGCTTGAATCGGCGAACGGTCCGGCCGACTTGCCGGAACCCAGCCCCGTCGGCGTCTCGACGTTGAACTTCAGTCCCTTTTCGCGCAGCGCGATCTTCACCTTCTGCGCGTAGGACGAGAGAGGGTGTTCGTAGAGCAGCATGACTACGGCAGCTCCAACTTGACCTCGACGGTGGCGCTGGCGATCACGGCGAGGTCCTTGCCGTCCTCGTCGGGAATGTCGAGACCGCCCTTGACCACCTTCACCGTGACAATTCCATGCGGCAGCGAGGCCTTGACCTTGTCGATGTCGACCTTCTCCGGCTTCTGCACGCCTATCGTGACGTTGACGAACATGCCGGTCTTGGAATCGATTTTTAGCGCACGGATCATGGCGAGCGAACTGTGGTGCAGGCAGTCCTGCACGGCGCGCAGTGCCGCCTTGGTGTAGTCGCCGCCGTGCAGGTCGTTGCCGGTGCCGAGTTCGACGATGACGCGTTTCTGGGCCATGGCGTGTTCCTCAGATGTCGAGACGGACGATGGCCGCCGCCTGGGCGATCACCGTCTTGTCCGTGCCGGCCTCGTTGGCGATCTCCAGACCGCCCTCGACCACCTTCACCGTTCCCGTGCCATGCGGCAGCACCGCCAGCACCTGGGCCTTGTCGACCTTGTCGGGTTGCGGCACGCCGATCACGACCTCGACCTGCATATCGTCGCTCGACTTGCCGACGGCCCCTGCGACGGTGAGCGAGTTGTGCCACAGCGCGTCCTTCAGCGCGCGCACGGCGGCCTTGGTGTAGTCGGCACCGCGAATGTCGGTGCCCATGCCGATCTCCAGCGCAACGCGCTTCCATGCCATGACGATTCCCTCACTTCTCTTTATGACTTGGCGAGCCCCGCCTTGATAAGCAGCGGCTTCACATCGACGAAATACTTTTCGGCGAAGGTGCGGTACTCGGCCGGGCTCTTGTACCACAGTGCCTGGATGTAGGAGTCGAGCAGTTCCGTCACCTTGGGATCGCCCATGGCGTCCTTGAAGGCAAGGTGGACCGCCTCGACGATGTTGGCCGGCAAATCCTTCGGGCCGACCAGGCCGTAGGGGCTCTGGCCCACGACGTTGATGCCGCGCTCGACGAGCGTCGGCGCTGCGTTGTATTTGGGGATACGCTGCTCGGTCGCCATGGCGAGGACGCGGAACTTTCCGTTGTCGACGAACGGTGCCCATTGTGCGCCGTCGCAGATGAACTGGATCTCGCCGGCCAGCAGCGCCTGCGTCCATTCCGCAGTGCCCTTGTAGGGAACGCGCGTACGCCGCGCTGTTTTGTTGAACGACGAGGTGAGGATGCGCGTGCCGTCGCGCGAGAAGACCGCCGACGTGACGGCGTTCCGATGGCCCTGCAGGGCAACGAGCGCAGGCCCCCTGCGGAACCTATTTTTCCTCCACCTTGCCGATGCGTTCGACGGCGGTGGCGAGACGCTTGGCGTCACGGTCGAGGAAAACCTTGAACTCCGGTGCGTCGAGATAGGCAATCGGCGTCTCGATCTTGGCCATTAGCTCCTTGAACTCTGCGTCGTCCACCGTCAGGCGCAGGACGGCACGCAGCGCATCGACGATCGGCCGCGGCGTCGCGCTGGGCGCGAACACGCCGGACCAGATGAAGAAGGTCGCGTCGTAGCCCAACTCCTTCATGCTGGGCACGTCAGGCAGAGAGGCCAGCCGCTTGTCGCCCCACACCGCCAGCGCCCGCATCTTGCCGGCCTTGATCTGGCCCATTGCCGCCGAGGGACCCGACGCCAGCGCATCGATCTGTCCGCCGAGCAGCGCTGCGACCGCGGGTCCGCCACCCTGATAGGGAATGTGGAAGAGCTTGATGCCGGCGGCGCCGGCGAAGATCTCCATCGCGACGTGCAGCGTGCCGTAGACGCCCGACGAGCCATAGTTGATCGTGCCGGGCTTGGCCTTGGCCGCGTCGACAAGGTCCTTCAGTGTCTTGTAGGGGCCGTCGGCGCGCACCACGAGCACCGTCGGGTCGGCGCTCACGAGCGCGATCGGCGTCAGCTGGTCGAGTTCGTAGGCGGGCGGGCGGCCCTGCAGGCGGTCGGCCACCGGCAGCACCGAGATCGACGACAGCGCCATCAGGATCGTGTAGCCGTCCGGCGCGGCACGCGCAGCCAGCGCCGTGCCAACCGAGCCGCCGGCGCCCGACTTGTTCACCACCACCACCGACTGCTTGAGGAGCCTGCCCATGACATGCGAGGTCGGCCGGCCGGTGATGTCGGCGACGCCGCCGGGCGGGAAGGGCACCACCATCTGGATCGGCCGGCTGGGGTAGGCCTCTTGCGCGAATGCCGGCAGCGCGAACGCGACCGCTAGCCCGCAGGCGCTTAACAAGTGACGCATTTGAATTCTCCTCACAGCGATTTCAGGTATTCGATCAGGGCAAAGCGGTCGTCTTCGCTGAGGCCACGACGTCGTTCAGGATGAAGCTGTTGGCGCCCAGCGGGCTCGCACTGCCGTGGGTGAACTTGTCGAACTCGAGCTGCGGTTTGATATCGCGCTCGAAGCGTTGCAGCCCGTTCTGGGCCGACGCCCCACCTGCCAAAACGAGGACCGTGGCCAGCGACCATACCAGGCTCAAAAAGAGACTCATCGCGGCCCCCGTTCGTAGGCAATGACCCTAGCGCGGCGTGCTTGCTGAAACAACGTTACGGGGCCTAGGCTGCGCTCCGGGAGGAACCAATGAAATCAATTTTCTCGACCCTGATGGCGCTTGCGCTCTGGCTGGCGGGAGGTGTCGCCGCCCAGGCCGCCGACCCACTTAACGTCTACACGATCTGGCCGGAGAACTACGCCCGGCCGATGTTCCAGGAGTTCGAGAAGGCCACGGGCATCAAGGTCACTTTCCTGCGCTTTTCTTCCGGCGAGGCGCTAGCCCGGGTGATCGCGGAAAAGAACAACCCGCGGGTCGACGTGCTGTTCGGCGGTCCGGTCGAGACCTTCGCCGCCGGCATCAAGGAAGGCATCTTCCAGCCCTACAAGTCGCCGTCTTTCGACAAGCTGCCGGCGCGCTTCAAGCAGGCCGACGGCCAATGGACGGCCATCGCCGACGATCCGCTGGTCTTCATGACCAACGGCCAGTTCCTCAAGACCAACAACCTGAAGCCGCCGGCCTCATGGGACGATCTCTTGAACCCGGCCTACAAGAACATGCTGCAGATGGCTGACGCCCGGACCTCGGGCACGGCGGTGACGCGCATCTTCTCTGTGCTGGAGGTCAACGGGCGCGACGAGGAAAAGACCTTCGCCTATCTCAAGAAACTGCGCCAGAACGTGCAAGTCTATACCAAGAGCGGCGGTGGCGGCACGCTGCCGACCGGCCTCGGCCAGGCGGCGGGCGGCATCTTCTTCATCGTCGATGCGCTGGAGACCAAGGCCAAGGGCTACGACGTCGTCATCAGCTTCCCCAAGGAGGGCATCGGCACCTCGGCCGAGGCGATTGCGCTGCTGAAGGGCGCCAAGAACGCCGAACCCGGCAAGAAGCTGATCGACTTCGCCACCAGCCCGGCGATGCAGTCGAAGCTTGCAGAGTACAAGGTGAACTTTGTTCCGGCGCATCCCGACGTGAAGACCGAAGCCGGTCTCGCCGAGGTGCTTAAGGGCGCCAAGATCTTCCCGATCGACGACGAGTATGCCGGCGCCAACCGCAAGCGCATCGTCGACCGCTGGGTCAAGGAAGTGGCGGGCGCGCAGTAGCCGACGTGGCCACGGGCAAGGCAGGAAGCTGGCGGCAGGTCGCGCGCGATCCGGCCCTGCTCGTTTCCGTGGCCGGCATCTGGGCGCTGTTGGGGCTGTTCGTGGTATTTCCGCTGACCGTGCTGCTCGGCTGGGTGTTCATCGAGGACGGGAGGTTGACGCTCGGGCCGTTGCTGGAAATCGTTGGCGACGCCGGCCATCGCACCGCCTTCGCCAACAGTCTCATTCTTGCTGCCGCCGTAGGTGTCATCGGCACCGCGCTCGGGTTCCTGTTTGCCCTCACCGCAACGCGCGCCGGCCTCGGCAAGTATTGGCTGAGCTTTCTCGACGCCGCGGCCTTCCTGCCACTGGTGTCGCCGCCCTTCACGACGTCGATCGCCATCATTTTTTCCTTCGGGCCGCGCGGCCTCATCACGCATGACCTGCTCGGTCTGACGAACGCCTCGGCCTACGGCTTCTGGTCGACGGCCGGCGCCGAAACGCTCACCTATTTCCCCGTTGCCTATCTGACGCTGCGGCCGATCCTGGCCGCCATCGGTTCCAACCTCGAGGAGATGGCGTTCAGCCTCGGCGGCTCGCGCTGGCGCGTGTTCCGCACCGTTACCCTGCCGCTGGCGGTACCGGGTTTCGCCAACGCCTTCCTGCTGCTGTTCGCCGCTTCGCTCGCCGACTTCGCGACGCCGCTGATCCTGGCAGGCAATTCCTTCCCGGTGCTGCCGACCCAGGCCTACCTGCAGATCACCGGCCTGTTCGACTTCAAGGGCGGTGCGGTGCTGTCATTCGTGCTGCTGTTGCCGGCGATCGGCGTCTTTCTCCTGCAGCGCTACTGGGTCGGCCGTCGCGTCTACGTCACCGTCACCGGTAAGTCGGGGCCGCGTTCACGCTCCCGGGAGATCGCGCCGTGGGCGGCCGCGGCACTTGCCCTGTCCTGCGTGCTGGTGGCCGCGCTAATTCTTTATTTCTATGCCCTGCTGGTGTGGGCTTCGGCGGTGGTGGCGTTCGGCGCCAACAACACCTTCACCTGGAATCACTACCAGGTGATCTTCACCGAGGGCCTGCCGGCGATCCGAGACACACTGATCATCGCCGCCCTCGGCATGCCGCTCGGCGGTTTTTATGGCGTGCTGCTGGGCTACCTGATCGCGCGCCGGCGCTTCCCCGGCCGCCAGTCGATGGAGCTGGTGTCGATGATCAACTACGCGCTGCCCGGCACCATCGTCGGCATCGCCTATCTCGGGGCCTTCAACGACGAGCCCATTGAGTTGATCGGCGGCGCGCTGATCATCGTCGCCTGCTATGTTTTCCGCTACAGCCCGACCGGCATCCGCGCCACGGTGGCGCTGCTGCAGCAGATAGACAAGAGCATCGAAGAAGCCTCGGCCAGCCTCGGTGCCGGCAGCGGCACGACTTTCCGGCGGGTCACGCTGCCGCTGATCGCGCCGGCCTTTTTCGCCGGTCTCGGCGTGGTTTTCATCCGGTCCATGACGGCGATCAGCGCCACCATCTTCCTGGTGTCGATCGGCTGGACGCTGATCACCGTGCGCATCCTAGAGAATATGACCGAGATGGCGCTGGGCCCCGCCGCAGCCTTCTCGGTGTTCGTCATTGTCGTGGTCTACATCGTCGTCGCGGCGCTGAGCTTCGTGCTCGCGCGTCTGCGTGCGCCCGGCGGCGAAGTCGTCGCCCGCAGTTTCCTCGGAGGTTAGATCTCATGGCGCCCGTCAGCATCGGCCTCGAGCGTATCTCCAAGCGCTTCCGCCACAGCGTCAACGGCGAGGTCTATGCCGTGCGTGAGGTCAGTCTCACCGTCCAGCCCGGCGAGCTTGTGACGCTGCTCGGTCCCTCGGGCTGCGGCAAGTCGACGACCTTGCGAATGATCGCGGGCTTCGAGGATCCGGACGAGGGCCGCATCACCATCGGCGGCAAGGACGTGACGCACATCCTGCCCAACCGGCGCGGCATCGGCTTCGTGTTCCAGAACTACGCGCTCTTCCCGCATCTTTCGGTGTTCGAGAACGTGGCCTATGCCCCGCGCGTGCAGGGCTGGGACAATGCCCGCATTGCCGCGACGGTAGGCGAGGTGCTCGAACTGGTCGGCCTGGCGCGCTACGAGAAACAGCAACCCTTCCAGCTCTCTGGCGGCGAGCAGCAGCGCGTGGCGCTGGCCCGCGCCATCGTCTTCCAGCCGCAGGTCCTGCTGTTCGACGAGCCGCTCTCCAATCTCGACGCCAAGCTCCGACTCGAGATGCGCCAGCAGATCCGCTCGTTGCAGAAGCGCATCGGCATCACCACGGTCTATGTTACGCACGACCAGGAAGAGGCGATGGCGATCTCCGATCGCATCGCCGTGATGGACAAGGGTGTCGTGGTGCAGAACGACACGGCGGAGGCGCTCTACTACCGGCCGGCCACCGAGTTTGTCGCCCGCTTTATCGGCCGCGCCACCCTTTTGTCGGCGCGCGTGATCTCGGCGTTGGAGGTCGAGGTCGAAGGCGTGCGCGTGGCTCGCACGGGATTGACGCCTGGCGCGACCGTCCGTTTGGTCGTGCGGCCGGAGATGATCGACCTCAAGGCGCCAGCCGCCGACCGGCCCGGCAACGCGAAGATCCTCGCCCGCACCTTTCTCGGAGAAAAGACCGACTACCATGTGGCGCTGGGCGCCTCGGAGCTTCAGGTCTCGACCACCGATCATGCCCGGACCAATGGGCTGGAGCCGGGCCAGCCGGTGACCGTCTCCTTCCATTCCGAGGCGTTGCACGTTCTCGTATGAGCACAGCCATCTACATCGACGCCGATGCCTGTCCGGTAAAGGCGGAAATCTACCGCGTCGCCGAGCGCTACGGGCTCAAGGTCTACGTCGTGAGCAATTCCTACATCAACGTGCCGCGCGATCCGCGCATCGAGCGCGTGGTGGTGAGCGACGGCTTCGACGCCGCCGACAACTGGATCGCCGAGCATGCCGGTCCCGGCGACATCGTCGTCACTGCCGATATTCCGTTGGCCGACCGCAGCCTCAAGGCCGGCGCCGCCGTGATCGGCTCGACCGGCCTGCCGTTCACGACCTCCTCGATCGGCATGGCGATGGCCAACCGCGAGCTTTTATCCAACCTGCGCGCCATGGGCGAGATCACCGGCGGGCCGAAGCCAATGACGGCAAAGGACCGTTCGCGCTTCCTGTCGGCGCTGGATGAGACGATTCAGAAGATTCGGCGTAATCCGTCACCCCGAGCGTAGCCGAGGGGCCTCCTCTCTACCGGAGACAGCGAATAGTTGAGAGATGGCCCCTCGGCTACGCTCGGGGCGACGGGTATAAGAAGAGTAGGGGGAGGACACAACATGATCCGTACCTTCGCGCTCGTGGCCGCACTCTGTGCGCTCGCCATGCCCGTCTCGGCGCAGACATATCCCAGCAAACCCATCCGCATCATCGCGCCCTTCGCGCCGGGCGGCGGTGTCGACATTGCCGCCCGCATCGTCGGCGAGAAGCTGCAAGCGATCCTCGGTCAGCCGTTCCTGATCGAGAACAAGCCGGGTGCCGACGCCATGATTGGTGCCGACATCGTCGCCAAGGCGGCACCCGACGGCTACACGCTACTGCTGACCTCGAACTCGCTGGTCAACAGTCCACTGTTGTTCGGCAGGGCGCCCTTCGACTGGCGCAAGGACTTCGCCTTCATCACCACCATCCTCGAGCAGCCGATGGTGCTCGAAGTGCATCCAAGCGTGCCAGCTAAGTCGGTGGCCGAGCTGGTCGCGTTGGCCAAGCGCGACGGTTCCAAGCTTTCCATGGGTACGTCGAGCGCCGGCTCGATCAACCACCTTGCCGGCGAGTGGCTGATCCAGCTCTCGGGAGCCAAGTGGGAGATGGTGCATTACAAGGGCGCTGCCCCGGCCAACGCCGATCTGCTGGCCGGCAACATCCAGACGCAGTTCGACCAGATCGGCCCGGCCCTGCCGGTTATCCGCGCCGGCAAGGTGCGGCCACTTGCGGTGACGTGTCTGCAGCGCGCGCCGTCGCTGCCCGACGTGCCGACCATGGCCGAGTCGGGATATCCCGGCTTCGAGGCGATCACGCTGTTCGGGATGATCGCGCCCGCCCGCACACCGCCTGAAGTCATCGCGATCCTGAGTGCGGCCATGGAGAGGGTGCTGAAGGACCCCTCCGTGGTCGAGCGTTTTGTCGGCATGGGCGGGGATGCTAAATTCTCGACGCCGGAGGGCCTGCAGGCTGCGCTGACCAAACAGGCCGAGACTTGGACGCCGGTGATCCAGAAGGCCAATATCAAGCTCGAAAACTAAGTTCGGCTGTGCGAAGCTTTCCGCAACGGGGAACACCAATCAGGGAGAGAAGAATGTCGCGTGCCATTCGTGGAACGATTGCGGCCGCAACGGCTGCCCTAGCGCTCGGCCTTGCCGGCGGCGCCTTTGCCCAGGCGCCGGTCAAGATCGGCGTCATCTATCCGCTGAGCGGCAACTCGGCCAGTGCCGGCAACTACTCCAAGATGGCAATCGAGGTCGGCGCCGACGTCGTTAACAACGGCAACGCCGATCTTGCCAAGATCATGCCACTGGCCAAAGGCGGCGGTCTGCCCGGTCTCAAGGGCGCCAAGATCCAGCTCGTCTTCGCCGACAACCAGGGCACGCCGGCGGCCGGCCAGAATCAGGCGCTGCGCCTGATCTCCGAAGAGAAAGTCGTGGCGCTGATCGGCTCCTATCAATCGGGCATCACGCTTACCGCCAGCGCGATCTCCGAGCGCCACGGCATTCCCTTCCTCACCGCCGAATCGGTCGCCGCCAACCTGACGGAGCGTGGCTTCAAGTGGTTCTTCCGCACCACGCCGGTCGCCCTCGATTTCGCGCGCGCCTATTCGCAGTTCCTCAAGGAACAGAAGGCGGCGGGCCAGAAGGTCAATTCGATCGCGATCGTCCACGAGAACACCGAATACGGTAACTCGGTCGCCAGCGTTATTGCCGACCAGTTCGGCAAGGATGGCCTCAGCGTCACCCAGAAGATCAACTACTCGGCCAACTCCAGCGACGTGCAGCCGCAGGTGCTGCAGCTCAAGGAGAAGAATCCCGACGTGCTGATCTTCATCTCCTACACCTCGGACGCGATCCTCTACGCCAAGACGATGAAGGAGCTGAACTGGAAGCCGGGAATCATGATCGCCGACAATGCCGGCTTCAACGATCCCTCGTTCGTCAAGAGCATGGCCTCCACGGTCGAGGGACTGGTCAACCGATCGGCCTTCTCCGGCGGCAAGCCGGGCACCGTGCCGGCGCTGTTCAACGCGCTCTACAAGACCAAGGCCGGCGGCGACGATCTCGACGACGTCTCGGCACGCGGCCTGCAGGGCTTCCTCGTGATGGCCGACGCCATCAACCGTGCGGGCTCGACCGAACCGGCCAAGATCCGCGACGCGCTGATGGCCACCGACCTCAAGGCCGACCAGATGGTGACGGGCTATGACGGCGTGAAGTTCGACGCCAAGGGCCAGAACGTGCTGGCCTCGAGCCTGGTCACCCAGATGCGCGGCGGCCAGTACATTGCGATCTGGCCGAAGGCGCGCGCCACCGCCGAAATCGTCATGCCGTACAAGGGTTGGTGAGAAGGCCGACTAGACGCCGGCCGACGGCATGTCGATCACGCTCGTACAGGTGATCGTGGGCGGCTTGCTGCTTGGCGCCGTCTACGCGCTCTTCTCGTCGGGCCTCACGCTGATCTGGGGCATGATGAACGTTGTGAACTTCGCGCACGGCGACTTCGTCATGCTGGGCATGTACGCGGCCGTCATGGTGTGGACGGCGCTGGGCGGCGGTCCGTTTGCGGCGGTGCCCATCGCCGCCATGCTGATCGGCACCCTTGGCATCGCCAGCTACTTCCTGCTGGTGCGCGATATCATGAAGGGGCCGATGCTGGCCCAGATCCTCGGCACCTTCGGCCTGGCGCTGTTCCTGCGTTACTCGGCCTTCTGGTTCTTCGGCGCCAACTTCCACAGCCTGCCGGACACCGTAGTCGGCGGCTCGTTCGAGCTTCTGAGCATCCGCTTCGAGGGTTCGCGCGTGCTGGCGGGCGGCATGGGGCTTGCGGTCACGCTCGCCCTGCACCTGATCTTGACGCGCACCGCCATCGGCAGCCGCATGCTGGCGGTATCGGAGGACGCGACAGCGGCGCAGCTCATGGGCATCCGCCCGCAACAGATGCAGGGGTTGGCCTGGGCGATGGCCGGAGCGGCGACCGGCATCGCCGGCGCGCTGATCGCCAATTTCTTTCCCACGTCGCCGACGGTCGGCGAGACGCTGGCCATCATCGCCTTTGTCACCGTCTCGTTCGGTGGCTTCGGAAGCGTCTTGGGCGCGCTGGTCGCCGGCCTGATCATCGGCGTTGTCGAATCGCTCTCGGCCTATCTCATCGGGCCGGTCTACAAGGACGTCATCGTCTACGTGCTCTTCGTCCTGGTCCTCTGGTTCCGCCCCCAGGGCCTGATGGGCAAGGCGTGAGGCGCTTTCTTCTTCCCGGCGCTCTGGTCGTCCTAGCGCTCGTCTATCCGCTGCTGACCATGGAATTTCCGGTCTATCAGCGGCTGGGTACGCTGGTGCTGCTGGCGGCGATCGGCGCCTCGGCCTGGAACATCGTCGGCGGCTATGCCGGCCAGGTCTCGGTCGGCCATGCCGTGTTCTTCGGCTTCGGCGCCTATGCCTCGGTGGTGGTCTACACGCACCTCGAATGGCCGCCGATCGCCGGTGCGCCGGTCGGTATGGCGCTAAGCGTCGGCATCGCCGCGCTCATCGGTGTGCCGACCCTTCGGCTCTCGGGCCACTATTTCAGCATGGCGACCATCGCCGTCGCCGAACTAGTACGCGTGCTGAGCTCGACCAGCGAGTTCCTGGGCGGGGCGCAGGGGCTTGGCGGCCCGGCCATGCCGCGCTCGGTCTTCGACCTCTCCTTCATCTCATCGATGCCGCACTATTATATTTTCCTCGTCGTGCTGGCGTTCCTGCTCGGGCTGACCCGGGCGGTCGAGCGCGGCCGCATGGGCTTTTATCTCCGCGCCATCAAGGACAGCGAACGTGCCGCGCGCTCGCTGGGCGTCTCGGCCGGCCGCTACAAGCTCTATGCCTACATGCTGAGTGCGGCCTTCACCTCGCTCGCGGGTTCGCTCTATCTCTGCATGTTCGGCTTCGTCGACCCTGAGTCGGGTTTCGGCATCCTGATTTCGGTCAAGATGCTGGTGATGGCGGCGCTCGGCGGCGCCGGGCAGCTGTTCGGTCCGCTGGTCGGCGCGTTGATCCTGGTGCCGCTCGAGGAACTGTCGAACAGCTTCCTGGGCGGCCGCGGCGCCGGCCTCACCTTCGTGGTCTATGGCGCCATCATCGTCATAATCGCCCGCTTCCTGCCGAGCGGGCTTTTATCCTTGCTCGATCGCCGCAAGGTGACTCGTGCTGATTGACGCCCGCAACGTCACCAAGGCCTTCGGCGCCTTCAAGGCGGTCGACGATGCGTCCGTTTCGGTCGAGGAGGGTGACATCCTCGGACTGATCGGGCCCAACGGCGCCGGCAAGTCGACCTTCTTCAACTGCCTGACCGGCGACCTGCCGGTGACGTCGGGCACCGTGTCGTTCAACGGCGTCGACGTCACACGCCTGCCGCCGGAAGCGCGCGCCAGCCTCGGCCTCGCTCGCACCTTCCAGGTGCCGCTCACTTTTGAATCCATGTCGGTGCTCGACAACGTCACCATCGGCGCCCTGCTGCGCCATCCCAACGCCCGCGATGCACGGGCCAAGGCCAAGGCGGTGCTGGAGCGCGTTGGCCTTGGCGTCGTCATCGACGCGCCGGCCAAGAGCCTCGGCACGCCCGGCCGCAAGCGGCTGGAGATCGCCCGCGCGCTCGCCTCGGAGCCCAAGGTGCTGCTACTCGACGAGGCGATGGCGGGCCTCACGCCCACAGAAGTGAACTCGGCGATCGAGCTGGTGCGGCGTATCCATGGCGGGGGCATCACCATCGTCATCGTTGAGCACATCATGGAGGTGATCGTCTCGCTGGCGCAGCGTGTCGTGGTGTTTCACCAGGGCCGCGAGATCGCCCGTGGCACGCCGCGCGAGGTCACCAGCAATCCCGCCGTGATCGAGGCCTATCTCGGCCGCCGGCTGGTCAAGCACGGCAAGGCGCCATGACCGCGCCGCTGCTGAAGATTTCTAATTTAGAGGTGCGCTACGGCGACCTGATCGGGGTGGCCGACGTCTCGCTGGAGGTGCCGCGCGGCGCCGTCGTGGCGCTGCTGGGCTCTAACGGCGCCGGCAAGACTACGACCCTGAACGCGGTTGCCGGCATCGCGACGGTGTCGAAGGGCACTGTGGAATTCGACGGTGCGAACATCGCCGGCCAGCCGGCCCATGCCATCGTGCGCAAGGGCCTGGCGCTGTCGCCCGAGGGCTGGCGGCTGTTCACCCAGCAAAGCGTCGAGAACAACCTTTTATTGGGCGCTACGCCGCTTTCCGACCGCAAGCGCATCGCCGGGCTGCTCGAGCGAGTCTACGCGGTGTTTCCCAAACTCAAGGAGCGACGCAACCAGCGCGCCGGCACCATGTCGGGCGGCGAGCGCCAGATGCTGGCGGTCGGCCGCGCGCTGATGAGCGATCCCAAACTCCTGCTGCTCGACGAGCCGAGCCTCGGCCTCGCACCGGCCATCGTCGACGCCATGTACGACAGCTTCGCCGCGCTGCATAAGGCCGGCCAGACGATCCTGCTCGCCGAGCAGTCGGTCGACCTCGCGCTGGAGGCCGCCGATCATGCCTACGTCCTTCAGGTTGGCCGCACCGTGCTTTCAGGCACGGCGCAGTCTCTATACGACAATCCAGACGTCCAACGCATCTATCTCGGTATCGAGTGATGCTGGGGCGCGCCACTCCAGTGGCGCGGTCATGATTCATAAAAAACGCGCGGCTGGAGTCGCGCGCGTCCAACTTACTTATCCAGCCAGACATCCTCGAAGCGGAAGCCGTTGTAGACGCTGTTGACGTTGGCGACGTAGCCCTTGACGAAGGGCTGCATGCAGACCGAGGCGCGGTTCCACATGATGATCGGCCGGGCGCCGTCCTCGAGCAGTTTCTTGTCGATCTCCCAGACGATCTTCTTGCGCTTCTCGAAGTCGGGCTCCTGGCTCTGCACATCGAACAGCTTCTCGATCTCGGGATTGCAGTAGCCGGTGTAGTTGCGCTCCGACTTGCAGGAGAAGTTCTCGTAGAAGTTCTGGTCGGGGTCATCGATGCCGTTGCCCGTGGTATTGAGCCCCACGGTATAGTTCTTGCGCGCGACCTTGGTGAACCACTGCGCAGTCTCGATGATCTCGACATCGGCGTCGATCCAGATCTCCTTGAGCTGGCCGGCCATGATCACGGCGGGATCCTTGTAGAGCGAGATGCCGCGGGTCGAGACTTTCAGCGCCAGGTGCTTGTCCGGCCCATAGCCCGCCTTCTTCATCAGGGCCCGCGCCTCCTCGCGGTTCTTCGCCACGTCGGGCCCGTAACCGGGGACGGCTTCGTACATCGCCTTGGGCATGCCCCAGACGCCGTCGCTGAGCGGCTGCATGATGCCGCCGAGCTCGGCGTCGCCCTGGTTGATGATGTCGACGAAAGCCTTGCGGTCGAGCGCGAGCGACAACGCCTTGCGCAGGTCGGGATTGTCGAATGGCGGCGCATCGCGGTTCAGGATCAGGTTGGTGGTGTTGTTCATCGACGTCGTCTGGCAGACCGCGCTCGGCAGCTGGGTCTTGATGTCCTTGAGCAGCGCCGTCGTCACCTCCCAGGGGAAGGTCATGTCGAAGCGCCCGGCGATGAAGCTCAGCATCGCGGTGCCACGGTTGGGCACGATGGTGAATTCCATGCCGTCAAGATAGGGGCGGCCCTTCTTCCAGTACTCGGTGTTGCGCGTGAGCTTGACGCCCTCGTTCTGCTTGAACTCGACGAACTTGAAGGGTCCGGTGCCGACCGGCTTGGTGCGCATCTGCGCTGCCGGGACATGACAGGGATAGACCGGCGAATAGCCCGAGGACAGCAGTGACGGCAGCGACGGTTGCGGCCGCTGCAGATGGACCGTGACTTCGTAGTCGCCGTTGGTCGTCACCTTGTCGACGTTGCTGTACCAGCTCTGGCGCGGATTGGTGCGCAGCTTGTCCTCGCCCTTGCCGGTCACGAGGTTGAAGGTGCAGACGACGTCCTTGGAGGTGAAGGGTTTGCCGTCGTGCCACTTCACGCCCTCCTGCAGCTTGAACGTCAGGTCCTTGCCGTCGGTGCTCCAGGCCCACGACTTGGCGAGGTCGGGCACGATCGACTTCGGGCTGTTCTGGGCCACGCCCTGGTCGTAGACGACCAGATTGTTGAACACAGGCATGAAAGGAATGACTGTCGAATTGGTCGCCACCTCGTGCGGCGAGGCGCTCGGCGGATTGTCGCGGTGATACATCTTCAGGATGCCGCCGCTCTTTTGAGCTTCGGCGGCTCCCGACGCCAGGAGCGCAGCCGACAGACCGCCAAGTACCATCGCCCGCAGGTGTCGCCGCATGGTCGTCTCCTTCCCTATGTTCGCGCCGCATCTCGAGGTGCAGCGTGGCCGGCATTCTACAGAGCCCGGCGCGCCGCGGCAGTGTGCTTGCTTCGCCAAATTTTATTCTATACATTTTATAAAATGAGACATCCGACCCTGCCCGCCGAAAAAATGCTGACTGGCTTTCGCACCAAGCGGGAGCTGGCCATCGACACCCTGCGCGACGCCATCCAGTCGGGTCGCTACGCACCCGGCCAAGCGCTGCGGCAGGTGCAACTCGTGAACGATCTCGGCCTCGGCTCGACGCCGGTACGCGAAGCCGTGCTCGAGCTCCTAGCGCGGGGGATGCTTGTCCAGGAAAGCCATCACAGCGTCCGTGTCGCCGAGTTGGACCTGCCGCGGCTGCGCAACATCTACCGGGTGCGCAGCCTGCTGGAGACGGAAGCCGCCAAACTCGGAACGGCGAAGCTTTCCGAGGCTGGCCTCGCGTCGATGCGGGCGCAGGTGCGTCGAATGGAAGCCGGCAAACGGGCAGGCGATGTCACCGAGGCGGCGCGGGCCGACCTGGAATTTCGTCGCACACTCTATGCCGCCGCCGACAATCCGATCCTGCTCGACCTGATCGACCAGGCATGGCTCAGCTTCCCCGGCAGCATTCTCCTCAACATTCCGGGGCGTCTGGCGCAGTCGATCAAGGAGCACCATCAGATACTCGAGGCGGTCAAACGGCGCGACCCGACCGAAGTCGGCTTCTTTCTGCAGAAGCACCTGCTCGGCGCACTGGAGGTCCTCGAAGCCTATGTCGACAAATTCAACAAGCGCCCGAACGTCCCGCTGCACGCCTGATGTGCGGCCTCCGTTGGTCGAAAGGATCGAGCCATGAATAGAGAACTGCGTGACGCCGCCAAGGAATACCTGACGCGCTACGGCGGCGACGTCTTCCCGAACCTTTTTGTCTCGGCAAAGGGGACGATCGTCAAGGACGACACCGGGCGGGAGATCCTCGACTTCACTTCGGGCCAGATGTGCGCGACCATTGGGCACAATCATCCCGCCATCGTCGCGGCCGTCCACTCGGCGGGCACCAAGGCCTTTCATCTTTTCAGCGGCATGATCCCCGAGGTCGTGGCCGAGCTGGGCCAAGCCGTCGCCATGGAGTGGATGCCGCGCGGCCTCACCAAATCGCTGTTCATCAATACTGGCTCGGAGAGCAACGAGGCGGCGCTGCGCATGGCCAAGCTGCACACCGGCGGCTATGAGGTGCTGGCGGTCGGCGGTTCCTGGCACGGCGTGACCGGCGGCACGAGCGCGGTGTCCTTTGCCAGCGACCGCAAGGGCTACGGCGTGCCGGTGCCAGGCGTCTTCGTCATGCCCGAGCCGAATTCCTACCGTCCTTACATCCAGGCCGGAAGCGAAGAGGAGTCCGCGCTCGCCTGTCTCGAGCTCGGCCTCAAGATGTTCGATATGCAGACGTCCGGTCGCCGGGCGGCCATCATCATCGAGCCGATCATCAGCGCCGGCGGCGTCTTGGTCCCGCCCAAGGCGTACATGCAGGCGCTTCGCCGGGCCGCCGACGATCGCGGCATGTTGCTGATCTTCGATGAGGCGCAAACCGCCTTTGGCCGCATCGGACACAAGACCGGCGCCAAGTTCCATGGCGTCATCCCCGACATCATGAGCGTATCCAAGACGCTGGGTGGCGGCCTGCCCCTGGCGGCGACGATCACGACGCCGGCGATCGAGGACAGCGTCCATGGTAAGGGTTTCAACTATTACACCAGTCACGTCTCCGATCCGCTGCTGGCCGAGGTTGGCCTCGCCGTGCTGGGGGTGATCGCCAAGGAAAATCTGGTCGAGCGGGCGCGCACGGTCGGCGGCTACCTGCGCGGCCGGCTCGAGGAGCTGCAGCAGCGCTACGACGCCATCGGCGACGTGCGCGGCGAGGGCCTGCTGCTCGGCGTGGAACTGGTCAAGGACCGCAAGTCGCGCAAGCCCGACCATGAGCTGGGCGGACGGACAACGGAAAAGTGCTTCGCCATGGGCTTGAGCATGAACATCCGCCGCCGCCCGGAACGCGGTTCAGTGTGGCGGATCGCGCCGCCCCTGACCGTGTCGACCGACGAGATCGATCGCGCGATCGACATTCTCGACCGGGCCTTGCGCGAAAGCCTCGATGAGATGGCAGTGGCCTGAGGTAATTCCAAACTCCCTTCCGGCGTGCAATTATCGTAGCCGAAGCAAAGTGATTCTGTGGGGTGGCGGTGAGACGGGCTGGAAGAAGGTGGCGGCGCTGTTCAAGAACTTAAAAGTGCTGAACCGTTCGTCGCTGGTCTTCCAGGGTGTCGGCAACGGTGAGTACCCGCTGGGCATCTCTCTGGAATATGCCGGCCCGATGTGGGCGGCCGGTGGCATGCTGACGACGGACAACGAGATGGTGCGCGGCGACAACGCGACGGCGCGCATCACCAGCCGGACCAATGTGGCGACGGCCACCACCCAGACCACGATCGTGTTCGACACCGCCGGCAATTCAACATCTCACCTCGTGACGTCGGTGTCGGGCCCGCTGTCGCCGCCCGAGCTCGATACCACGCGGACCGCGGCCAACAAATGATCAGGCGGCGCGGTTCTTCAGGATATTCCAGGCGCGGCTGAAGGTCTGCGCCATCTCCTCCGCCGGCACGGCGCCGGAGAACAGCACGTGGCCCTGCAGCGCGAAGCTCGGCACTCCGCTGATGCCGGCATTGCGCGCCATGGCGTCGCCGGCCAGCGTCTCGTCGCGGCCGTCGTCGCTCGCCAGCATGGCCAGCACGGCCTCATGCACGAGGCCGCCCTTGGCGCCGATGGTGGCCAGTACCGCGGTATCGCCAATGTCGGCGCCCTGGCAGAAATAGCCCTCGAACAGTGCCTCGACGACGGCGTCCTGCACGCCCTCGCGGCCGGCCATGCGGATGAGGCGATGGGCGTTCACCGTATTGGGCGTGCACTTGAGCTTCTCGAGGTGGAATTCCAGGCCGAGCGTAGCGGCGGTCTCGGTGATGCGCTGGTCCATCTGCTGGGAGCGCTCGAGGCTTCCGAACTTGGCGATGCGGTACTGCTTGCGGTCGACGCCTTCGGCCGGCATCTCGGGGTTGAGCTGGAAGGGATGCCAGGCGGTGGCGAAGCTCATGTGCTCCTTGGCGAGCAGGGGCTGGGCGCGCTCGAGCTGGCGTTTGCCGATGTAGCACCAGGGGCAGATGGCATCGGAGATGATGTCGATCCGGCCTGCGGTTGCTGCTGCATCCATGGCGCTGTCCTTTCCCAGATGGCAGGTTAGCCTATACCCGCACGAGCATGACGAGCAACGAGGCGCGCCATATGGACAAGCCGAAATTTCGCACCGCACTCATTGTCGGCACCGGGCCGGGCCTCAGCGCCTCGCTCGCCCGCCTGTTTGCCAAAAACGGGCTCAAGGTCGCTCTGGCCGCCCGCACCGCCGACAAGCTGGCGCCGCTCGCCGCCGAAACAGGTGCCAGCGTTCATGCCTGCAATGCCGCCGATCCGGCCGCTGTTGCCGCCCTGTTCGAGGCCGTCGAGGCAAAACATGGTGCGCCCGATGTCGTGGTCTACAACGCCTCCACCCGCGTGCGCGGCCCGCTGGTTGATCTGCCGCCCGACGACGTCAAACGCGCCATCGAGATCAGCGCCTTCGGGGCGTTCCTGGTGTCGCAGCAGGCGGTGCGCCGCATGCTGCCGAACAAGCATGGCGCGGTACTTCTTTCGGGGGCGACGGCCGGCGTAAAAGGCTTCGCGCTGTCGGCGACCTTCGCCATGGGTAAGTTCGCGTTGCGTGGCTTGGCGCAATCGATGGCACGCGAACTCGCACCGCAGGGCATCCATGTCGCGCATTTCGTCATCGATGGCGGCATCAGGAGCGCGGTGCGACCGGTGCCGGCCGACAAGCCCGACAGCCTGCTCGATCCCGACGCCATCGCCGAGACCTACTGGGCCACACTTAACCAGCACCGCAGCGCCTGGAGCTGGGAGGTCGAGGTGCGGCCATGGGTGGAGAAATTTTAGCGATCGCTACAAGAGGTGAGAGGGATAGTGGCGAGCTATAAATTTCAGTGCGTTCTTCTCATCCTCAGTCAGTCTGTGTTTGTCAGGATCGGCGCTGAACCTGTACCTGTGGTTGAGTCCTAGGTGACCTCATAGATGTCCGCGGAAGGGGCTCGGTCGAATCGATCGTACAAAGCACTTCCTTGTCGCCGGACTCGATACCGGTCTCGCGATGGAATTCAAGGTCGTCCTGCGTTGTAACTCTTCTTGCATGAATGGTCGTCGCCATTACTGCAGTCGTTAGACAAATACAACTCGCGCCATTTGGGTATTCGGCGTGAAAGATATCCCCCCGGGCTATCCTTGCGAGAGCAGAGCTGCGATCCGCCATTGAGCTTCTCTATTTTTCCGGCAATAAGTATGGACGCAATATACCAATCTTTACAGCCCCTGTTTCATCGGCGATTCCCGCTTTTCCTACAGGCGCATTTTGAGGAAGCTGTGATTTACGATTGCTAGAGGTGTGACTTTCGAAAGTTGCCGCGCCCCTAAACGGGCCTCGATGTCAGAAATGTCGGTCTCGATGGGTTTTCCGAACCTGCTTTCGTTCTAAGCTAGGGATCTGAAACAGGAACCGGGAGAAAATTCATGCGCATCCATAACCTCTACGTCGACGACAAGGGCGAGAGCCATTTCCGCGACATCGAAGTCGAATGGAAGAACGAGGGCCGCGGCGGCAAGACCTCGGCGACCTTTCCTGCGACCGGCATCATCTTCCGCGAGACGCCGGGCACCTACGACTACGAATGGCATCCCGCCCCGCGCCGACAATACATCATCAACCTCGATGGCGGCGTCAGCATCGAGGCGAGCGACGGCGAGAAGCGCATCATCGGCGCGGGCGAGGTCATCCTGGTCGAGGATACGCACGGCAAGGGGCATTTTTCGCGGGCGATCTCGGGTAAGATGCGCCATTCGATCTTCGTGCCGATCGAGTAACGCCTAACCAGCAGGGGCCAACATGAACGTCGAAACCAAGGTCGATCCCACCAACGCGTTGGTCGAGGAGGCCAAGCGCGTCCTGCCGGGCGGCAGCTTCGGCAACATGCCGGCCGAGGTCATCCTGCGCGAGGGCAAGGGCGGCCGCGTCTGGGACGAAGCCGGCAAGGAGTATGTCGACTTTCTCCTCGGCTCCGGCCCGATGTTCATTGGCCACGCCCATCCCGACGTCACGGCCGCGGTGCAGACCCAGGTGCCGCTTGGCACTACCCTGTTCGGCAACAACCGCCACGGCATCGCGCTCGCCACGGCGGTGGTCGACGCAATTCCCTGCGCCGACCAGGTGCGTTTCGTCTGTACCGGCACCGAGGCCGATCTCTACGCCATGCGGGCGGCACGCGCCTTCCGCAAGCGCGACAAGATCCTGAAGTTCGAGGGCGGCTATCACGGCATGAGCGACTACGCGCTGATGTCGCTCGCGCCCAAGAAGCCCGGCAACTTCCCGCGGCCCTCGCCCGATTCGGCCGGCATTCCCAAGAGCGTGCAGGACGAGATGCTGGTTGCGGCTTTCAACGACGCGGAAATGGCCGAAAGCCTGATCAAGGAGCACAAGAACGAGCTGGCCGGCGTCATCGTCGAGCCGTTCCAGCGTCTGATCCCGCCCAAGCCAGGCTTCCTGCAGGCGCTGCGCCGTGTCACATCGGAGAACGACATCCCGCTGATCTTCGACGAGGTCGTGACCGGCTTTCGTTTCGCCTATGGTGGCGCCCAGGAATATTACGGCGTCACGCCCGATCTCTGCACCTTGGGCAAGATCGTGGGCGGCGGTTTTGCGCTGGCCGCCATTGCCGGCCGCGCCCACATCATGGCGCATTTCGACAAGCTCGCGATGCCGGAAGAGGATTTTCTCTTCCAGGTCGGCACGCTGTCAGGAAATCCAGTTGCCGCCGTCGCGGGCCTCGCCACACTCGAGGTGCTGCGCCGGCCCGGCGCCTACGAACAGGTCTTCGCCACCGGCCGCGAGCTGATGGGCACGCTCTCCGACCTGCTGAAGAGCGCCGGCATCAAGGCACAGGTGGTGGGCGAGCCGCCGCTGTTCGACATCGTCTTCACCGACCGGCCGGTCAATGATTATCGCGACACGCTGCACGGCGATGCCGCGATGCAGCGCAAGTTCAACCAGTTGCTGCGCGCCAAAGGCATCATGAAGGGCGAGAGCAAATACTACGTGAGCCTCGCCCACACCCGCGCCGACATCGACCACACGGTAGGTGCGTGGAAGGAAGCGATCGCTGAACTCAACTGATCGGACCTGCGCCCGGTCACTCTGACCGGGCGCAGTCGGATTTGGACAGGATCAGGTCCGCTTGAACCCTTTGAGTTCCTTTGCAGCCCAATCGAGCACCTTGTCCATCGCCTCGCCCTTGTAGTACCGAAACCATCTGGGCCTGAATCGCCTGGGACCAGATCTGGGCGGCGATGAGCGGCGGGGCCGGTGAGCAGGTAACGCCTGCGACCTGACCGCCGACCTTGACCGGATCGTGCGAGAGCGAGCCTTTGGGCGGCGCCTCTTCCTCCCAGGTCTTGAAGTCGTTGAACTTCGAGTAGGGCGGGATGTCGTAACCTTGGCCCGCCGCGGTCCGCTTCTCGGCGCTCGAACGCATCGCGAGGAACTCGAGCAGGCTCTTGGCCGCCGCCTTATTCTTCGCAAATTTCCAGACACCGTAGAAACGCGGCAGGATCGGATTGAACCGGCCCTTCGGCCCCTTGGGGAAGCCGTGCGTCCAGCACTTCTCCGCGACCTTGGGGCATCGCGCTTGGCGACGGCCCAGGCGCTCGGTGGGTTGAAGATCAGCGCACCCGTGCCGGAGATCAGCCACTTGTTGTTCGACGCGTCGTCCCAGGCCTGTGCGTCCTTGGGACAGAAGGCGGCGAGTCTCTTGCCGTACTCCAGCACCTGGCGGACGGGGTGTGACGTCAGTCGTGGGGCAGTTCGAACGCCAGTTGCGGCGAGTCATCGGCCTCTGCCGCACCGAAGTTCGAGATCGTGACGCCTAGCAGCCTGATGCTCTTTTCCAGCGGAAACACGCTGCGCACCAGTTCGATGCAATAGCGCTCGACCGTGGCGCGGTCGGTGAAGGGTACGGAATCGGACCTGCTGCGGGTCACGATCTGGAAGTCAGCGTACTTGATCTTCACCGTCACCGTGCGGCCGGCCATGCCGGCCTTGGCACAGTAGCTCCAGACCTCGTCGAACTGTTCCTTTACCTTGTCCTGAACCTCGGTCAGGCCGCTCAGATCCTCGAAGAAGGTCGTTTCCGAACCGACGGACTTGCGCTCTCGGTCCGGATTGACGCGGCGGTCGTCCTGGCCACGCGCGATGGCGTAGTAGTAGGGACCCGACTTGCCAAAACTCTCTTTGAGGAACTCCATGGTCTGGGCATGCAGGTCGGCGCCGGTGAAGAGGCCGAGCTTGTTCATCTTGGCCACCGTCACGGGTCCCACGCCATGGAAGCGGGCCACGGGAAGCGTGGCAACGAAGGCCTCGCCGTCGCCGGGCACGATCGTGAACTGACCGTTGGGCTTGTTGTGGTCGGAGCCGAGTTTGGCCAGGAACTTGTTGTAGGAAATGCCGGCTGAGGCGTTGAGTCCCGTCTGATCCTTGATGCGGGCGCGGATTTCCTTGGCGACGCGTGTGGCGTATTCGATACCCTTGAGATTGTGCGTGACGTCGAGATAGGCCTCGTCGAGCGACAGTGGCTCGACCAGCGTCGTGTACTCCTCGAAGATGGCGCGGATCTGGCACGACACCGACTTGTAAATATCGAAGCGCGGCTTGACGAAGATCAGCTCCGGGCACTTGTTCTTGGCGGTGAGCGAGGGCATGGCCGAGCGCACGCCGAACTTGCGCGCCTCGTAGCTCGCCGCCGCCACGACGCCGCGCATCTTCGAGCCGCCGACCGCCACCGGCTTGCCGCGCAGCTCCGGATTGTCGCGCTGCTCGACGGACGCATAGAATGCGTCCATGTCGATATGGATGATCTTGCGAGTTTCAGGCTCGCTCATGACGCCTCAGGCAGGCGTGCCCATGACATAGGGCTTGAGCGCCGCATACATGGTGGCGTGTGTCGGCGTCGGCACGCCCATCTGGCGGCCGAGCTCGACGACCTTGCCGCCCAGCCACGGTAGCTCGATGCGGTTGCCGCGCTCGAGGTCGAGCGCCATTGACGCCTTCATGGTGGGCGGCGCGCTCTTGTTGAAGGCCAGCATCTTGTCGAGCGCATCGGCCGGCAGCTTCACGCCCCTGGCCCGGCCGACGCTGATCACCTCGTTGTAAGCGGCGACGAACTGGGCCTGTATGTCGGGGTCGTCGCGCAGCCGGCCGATCGGCTGGCGGGTAAGCGCCGTGACGCTGGCGTTGGTGGCGAGCAGAATGAACTTCATCCAGAGCTCGGTCAGGATCTGGTCGCTGAGCGTCGCATCGAAGCCCGCTTTCTGGCAGAGCGCGAGGAAATCCTCAGCGCGCTTGCTACGGGCGTCATCGAACTCGCCGAATACCAGACGCATGAAGGTGCCGACCTGGTTGACCACGCCGGGCTCGATAATAGAGGCGCTGATCTGTGCCACGCCGCCCATCACAGCGCCCTTGCCGAGGATCGGAATCAACCGCTCGGGGGCGTCGATGCCGTTCTGGAACGGGATGACCGCCGTGTTCGGGCCGACCATCGGTTTGATGTGGGCGCCCGCGCTCTCGATGTCCCACAGCTTGACGCAAAACATCACGAAATTGACCGGGCCGACTGAGGCGGGATCGTCGGTCGCCTGTGTCGGCACGAGATGCGTCTCGCCGCGGCCGCCCTGGATTTTCAGGCCCTTGCTCTTCATGGCTGCGAGATGCGCTCCGCGCGCGATAAAGGTGACATCGGCGCCGGCTTTCGCCATCGCCGCGCCAAACGCCCCTCCGACGCCGCCGGCGCCGACAACTGCTATCCGCATGAAACTTGTCCTCTAGACCGGAGTGATGCTGGCGGCCAAAACCCGCCCGCTGGTGCAAACCAGGATCGTCCGACCCGCGGGCTCGATTCGCAAGCTGTGATCTGCGGCGAGCGCGCGATTTTTTCCCTCGCAGGCAAGACTGGCCGCACCGTCGGGGCAATAAGCGAAGTGAATGCCAGGGGACAGTCCGGCCTGTTGGCCCGGTTCGAGTACTTTCATGTCGATGCGCACGGTCGAGCGGTCGCCGATCAGATTGACCACCTCGACCGGTCCCGCCTCGAGCCTGCTCACAATCCGGGTTTCGCCAGCAAAGCGCGCGGGGACGAACGGTGTGCGCACGTCAATCTCGCCGCCGGGCGCGTCGAGCACTAGGCCGCAGCCCGCGACCAGCACCTGTACGCGGTCGAAGCCGGCGTAGTCCGAGAACGGCCCCGCTGCGACGATCGGCGTGCGGCCGAAGCGCCAGACTTCGCCCGAGTCGGCGATGTCGATCGAGACGCCGCCGCCGTTCTTCCAAGGCGTGCGGCGATAATCGGCGGGCGTGAGGAGGGTGATCTTCACTCCTTGCCGACCCGCACCAGCATCTTGCCGAAATTCTCGCCGCGCAGCATGCCGATGAAGGCGCGCGGCGCCTTGTCGATGCCGTCGACGATGTCCTCGCGGTACTTGATCTTGCCGCTCTTCACCCATTCGCTCATCTGGCGCCGCGCCGGATCGTAGCGGTTGGCGAAGTCGGTGACGATGAAGCCGCGTGTCGTCACGCGCTTGCCGACAAAGGTGCCGAGCAGGCGCTGTCCCATCGGTGGCGAGGTGGCGTTGTATTGCGAGATCGAGCCGCAGAGCGCCACTCGGCCGAAAGTGTTGATGTTGCGCAGCACCGCGTCGGTGATATCGCCGCCGACATTGTCGAAATAGACGTCCGGACCGTTGGGGCAGGCGGCGCGCAGGGCGGCATCGAGGTCCTTCTCGGCTTTGTAGTCGATGCAAGCGTCGAAACCGAGCTCGTCCTTCACGAAAGCGCATTTCTTTGAGCCGCCGGCGATGCCGACGACCCGGCAGCCCATCAGCTTGCCGATCTGGCCCACGACTTGGCCGACGGCGCCAGAGGCGGCCGACACGACGATGGTTTCGCCCGGCGTGGGCTGGCCGACCTCGAGCAGGCCGAAATAGGCGGTCATGCCCGGCATGCCGAGTACGCCGTTGGCCGTCGAAATCGGTGCGATCGAGCGGTCGACCTTGCGCAGCGAGGGGCTGGTGCCGATGGCGTACTCCTGCCAGCCCAACCGGTCCTCGACGATGTCGCCCACCTTGAAGCCCGGATTGTTGGACTGCACGACCTCGCCGACGATGCCGCCGGTCATCACTTCGCCTAGGCCGACCGCGGCAGCATAGGACGCGGCTTCGCGCATGCGGCCGCGCTGGTAGGGATCGAGCGAGAGGTAGATCGTGCGCACCAGCACTTCGCCATGCTTCGCCTCGGGCACCGGCGCCTCCTCGACGCGGAAGTCCGATTCGGCCGGCTCGCCCGGCGGACGGCGCACCAGGACGACGCGGCGATGGGTCTTGGGAATGCTCATGGAAGCCTCCTGTTTGGTGCTATACTAGGCGCGCATGCCTACGATTAAGCGACTTTCCTTTACCGGGCTGGAATATGCGTTCGCACCGCAGAAGGCCTACGGCATGTCGCGCGGCGGTGGCTTTCGCCGGCAGAACGGATTGATCGAGGTCGAGACCGACCAGGGTGTCATCGGCATTGGCGAGGTCTTCGGCAATCCCTTCGTCAGCCGCGAATATTTCAGGATGGTCGAGCCGATGTTCGAAGGCCGCAGCATCTTCGACTTCGACCATGTCGAGGCGCGCGTGCGGAACGCGATGTATCACCTGGGCGTCGGCAACCAGATCACGGCGGTACTGGGCGGCATCAACGTGGCGCTGTGGGACGCCATCGCCCGCGGTTTTGGCGTGCGCGTTTGTGATCTTCTGGGCGGTTGCCGCACCACGCGCATCCCGGCCTATGCCTCGACCGGCTTCTTCTCCGACGATCCCGCTCGCCAGCTCTCGCACATGCTGGCGGAAGCGGCGGGCCATCCCTATGCCGGGGCCAAAATCAAGATCGGTCGCGGCATCAAAAGCGACGTCGAGCGCGTGCGCCAGTCGCGCGAGGCACTGGGGCCGGACAAGCTCCTGATCGTCGACATCAACGGCGCCTACACCCCCGACGTGGCGCTGGAATGCGCGCGGGCGATAGAACCGTTCTCCATCCACTGGATCGAGGAGCCGCTGCCGCCGGGCGATCTCTTGGGCTACGCCGAACTACGCGCCCGCTCGCCGATCCCGATCGCGGCTGGCGAGGCGCACCACACCGTGCGCGACTTCAAGGCGCTGATCGACGGCCGTTGCATCGATATCGTGCAGCCGTCGATCCCGGCCACCGGCGGCTTTACCGAGGCCAAGCGCATTGCCACGCTCGCCCAGGCCGCCAACCTGCGCGTGGCGCCGCATGTCTGGGGTGGCGCGGTCGGACTCGCCGCGGCCTGCCATTTCATCGCAGCGCTTCCAGCCACGCCACACACCGACCATCCGCCGCATCCGCTGATGCTGGAATACGACATGAGCGACAACCGGTTGCGCACGGAGCTGCTGAAGACGCCGCTTCGGCTCGATGACGGGCATGTGATCCTGCCCGAGGGGCCGGGATTGGGTATCGAACTCGATCCTGCGGCGGTGGCGCGTTACAATGTCTGCTGAAGAAAAGAGCGAAGGATTTCATGCGTATCGGTCGATCGCTTCCTAGTCTGGCATTGGTTTTCGGGCTTCTCGCCTCTGCCGCCTCAGCTCAGACCGTCGACCGTCTCTACATCATGGACTGCGGCCACAATGCCGCGCTCGACCAGTCGCGCTGGTCGCTGGGCGTCAATGTCGGCAAGCCGCTCGACCTCTCAGACAATTGCTACCTCATCCGTCACGGCTCGGAATGGATGATCTGGGACACCGGCTATCCCGACGCCATTGCCGACAAGCCGCTGGTCTCGCCGATGGGTACGGCAACGCGGCCCAAGAAACTAGCGGATCAACTGGGCGAGGTCGGCGTGAAGCCGGCCGACATCCGCTATGTCGCGGTCTCGCATTCGCACGGCGACCATGTCGGCAATGTCGATATGTTCCTGGCCTCGACGCTGCTGATCCAGAAGGCGGAGTGGGATTTTGTCTTCGCCGCCGGCAAGAACACGCCGTTCAAGGCCGACCGGCCGGTGCGCCACCTCGAGGGCGATCTCGATGTCTTTGGCGACGGCAGCGTCACCGTCATCTCGGCGCCCGGCCATACGCCGGGTCACCAGGTGTTGCTGGCGCGGCTGCCCAAGACCGGCTTTGTGATCCTGAGCGACGACTCTGCGCACTTCAAGGACAACTGGGACAACAAGCGCGTGTCGTCGATGAACACCAGCGCTGATCAGACCCAAGCATCATTCACGCGCATCGAGGGGCTGATGGTCGAGAAGAAGGCGCAACTCTGGATCAATCATGGCAAGCCGCAGAGCACCAGCCAGAAGCGCTCGCCGCAGTTCTATGATTGAGGCTTGTAACAGACCACGCAAACCTTGTTGCCGTCGAGGTCGCGGACGTAGGCGGCGTAGTAGTTGGGGTGATAGTGCAGGCGCAGGCCCGGCGGGCCTTCGTCCTTGCCGCCTTCCTTGATGGCGGCGGCATAGAAGGCATCGACCGTCGGGCGGTCCTGTGCCTCGAGGCCGATGGTGATGCCGTTGCCGACGGACGCCGCCTTTTTGTCGAGCGGCCGCACCACCCAGAGCTGCGGCCGGCTGTCCTTGAGGCCATAGCCTGACGCTTCGGGAAAGTCGGCGTGCCGCACGAATCCGAGCGGCTTGGCGATGGCGTCGTAGAAACGCCGGGCGCGGGCGATATCGTTGGTGCCGACGGTGACGTGGCTGAACATTTCTTGTTCTCCCTAGTGGATTGAATCTAACACTTGGTACCCTCTTCTGACAGCGGCGATGATCTTTTTGGGATCAGCGGTCCATACGAATGGCTTGGGATCATTGTTAGTTTCGGCGACGAAGCGATTGCTGGCGGCCTGAAGGTCGGTGAGGGATCGGAAGACACCGCGTTTGAGCCGACGTCGTGAGAGCTTTGCGAAGAAGCCTTCGACGGCATTGAGTCAGGACGCCGATGTTGGCGTGAAGTGGAAGGTCCACCGCGCATGGCGGGCAAGCCATTGACGCACTTTCGGATGCTTGTGGGTGGCATAGTTGTCGACGATGGCATGGATCGCCTTTCGCCTCGGCACCTGCGCCTCGACGGTATTGAGGAAGCGAATGAACTCCTGGTGGCGATGACGTCGCATGTTGCGACCGATGACGGTGCCGTCGAGGACATTGAGGGCGGCGAACAGTGTCGTCGTGCCGTGGCGCTTGTAGTCGTGGGTCATTGTTCCGGCGCGTCCCGGCTTCATGGGCAGGCCCGGCTGGGTACGGTCGAGCGCCTGGATCTGACTCTTCTCGTCGACCGAGAGGACGGCGGCGTGGGCGGGTGGATCGACATAGAGGCCGACGATATCACGCAGTTTGGCGACGAACCGCGGGTCGGTGGGAAGCTTGAACTGCTTGACCCGGTGCGGCTGAAGGCCGTGCTCGCGCCAGATACGATGAACGGAACTGGCGCTGATATCGACGGCCTTCGCCATCATGGCCGCAGTCCATTGAGTTGCCTCGGCAGGAGGCTCGGTCTGGCTGAGCGCGATGACGCGCTCGGCGACGCTGGACCCCAGGGCAGGGATGCGCGACGGCCGCGTCTTGCCGTGCAGCAGACCCTCATAGCCTTCCTGCATGAAGCGTTCCTGCCAGCGCCAGACGCAGGTCTTGGACTTGCCTATCCGGCGCATGATCTCGTTGGTGCCGACCCCGGCCGCGCTCAGCAGCACGATCTCGGCCTGCCACACTTGCTTGTGGGCGGCGTTGCGGTCCTTCGCCAGCGCCGCGAGGCGGCGCCGGATGGCCGGCTTAAGTGTAATGGATATTCCTGGTCGCATGCGACAGACTCGCATGCCCACCCCGCCTGGGGAATCCTCAGCGGGACTCAAATGTTAGACGGTAAACACTAGTACGTTCGCTGGCCGGCACTGCTCCCTTGACCCGATCCGGCTCTGCCACGCACTGTCACCGACAAATAACAGGAGGTTCGGCATGATGCGTCGTAGAACCGTGCTGCGTGGCAGCACTGCCTTGGCCGCTGCGATCGGAGCGGCGCCCGCTCTCGCGCAGTCGAGCAAGTGGCCGAGCCGAGAGATCTCGTTGATCAATCCCAATGCGCCGGGCGCCTCCACGGATCTCACCGCGCGCATCATCGCGTCGGCACTCGAGAAGCGGCTGAACGCCACCGTGATCGTGAAGAACGTGGTCGGCGGCGCCGGCGCGCTTGGGCCCACGACACTGGCGCAGGCGGCGCCCGACGGCCACACGTTCGGCCTAGTGGCTATTTCGAGCCACATCACCGTTCCCAACATGATGAATGTCACCTACGAGCCCTGGAAGGCGTTCGACATCATCGGCCAGGTCGCAGCCCTTCGTTACGGCATCGGCGCCCGCGCCGACGGCCCGATCAAGTTGCTTGAGGAAATGATCGCGGCAGGCAAGCAGAAGCAGCTCACCTACAGCTCCAACAACGTCACCAACGTGGTGGCGATGTTCCAGCTCGCCAAGTTGACCGGCGCCAAGTTCCGGTGGGTCGTCTTCCCGGGCGGCGTCGAGTCGGTGACGGCGGCGATCGGCGGTCATGTCGATGCGGTCATCCAGACCGTCACCGAGATGCGGCCGCAGATCGAGGCGGGCAAGCTGCGCTTCCTGGCCTCGGCGGCCGAGGCGCGCTGGCCTGACTATCCCGAGGTGAAGACGCTGCGTGAACTCGGCTTCAATGCCGGCAGCATCGGCCCGTTCGGCTACGCCTTCCCGACCGGCGTCGATCCGGCGATCAAGGAGCGCATGGACAAGGCGCTGGCCGACGTCATGAAGGACGAGACCGTGACCAAGCAGATCACCAACCTAGGGATCGAGGCGGTCTATCGAAACGGCAAGGACTATGGAGCCCTGCTGAAGTCGATCGAGACGGAGCTGGTGCCGATCCTGAAGGAAACCGGCATGGCGAAGAAGCCGGCATGAGTCTTAGCGGCAGCACGCGCCTGACGACCCTCGGGCTGCTGGCTGCCGCCCTGGTCGGCTTCTGGCAATCCATGCGCCTCGAAAGCTGGGGCTTCGACGGCCCGGGCGCGGGCTTCTTCCCGCAGCTCGTGGCCGGCGTCTGCGTCGTGCTCGCCCTGATCGTCCTCGTCTCGCCCGGCCGCGCCGGGTCGACCGAGGACGGCGACACGGAGGAGGCGCAGGCAACGGCGGCGACCGGACGCACCTTCGCGATCTACGCGGTGTCCCTGGGCGTCCTCGCCTTGGGCGCGACCTATGCTGGCTTCGCCGTCACCGCGGTCGTGGTCGCCGTCATCATCGTGCGCTTCGCCGAGCGCCGCTCGTGGGCGGCGGCACTCAGCTATGGCGTGGGCTGCGCCGTCATCGGCCTGGTCTGCTTCGGCTGGCTGCTGCGGGTCGATCTGCCGGAGGGACCGGTCGAGCGCGCTTTCTATTCCCTCGTGCGCTGATCGACGCGAACCATGGAAGCGCTGCTCCAGGGCTTTGCCGTCACCCTCTCGGTCGACAATCTCTTCTACTGCTTCGTGGGCGTGTTCCTGGGCACCGTGGTCGGCATCCTGCCCGGCCTCGGTCCGCTCACCACCATCGCCATCCTGCTGCCGATCACCTTCAAGATGGAGGTGACCTCGGCCATCATCATGCTGTCGGGCATCTACTATGGCGTGGCCTATGGCGGCACCGTCACTTCGGTGCTGATGCGCATTCCGGGCGAGGCCTCGTCGGTCGTCACCTGCCTCGACGGCTACGAGATGGCGCGCAAGGGCCGTGCGGGGGCGGCGCTGGGCATCGCCGGCATCGGCTCGTTCTTCGCCGGCACCGTCGGTGTCATCGGCATCTCGTTCCTGTCGCCGCCGCTGGCCGAGCTCGTGATCAAGTTCGGCCCGGCGGAATACGCCATGCTGATGCTCGCGGGCCTCACCATGGTCACCTACATGTCGGCCGGCTCCCTGCCGCGGGCGCTGCTGATGGCGGCGTTCGGCCTGCTGCTGGGCACGATCGGCAGCGATCCCATGAACATGACGCCCCGGCTCACCTTCGGGATCCTGGCGCTGGGCGACGGCGTCAATCTGGTGCCGCTGGCGATCGGTCTGTTCGGTCTCTCCGAAGTGCTGTTCATGGCGCGCCAGACCGCCGAGGAGATGAAGATCCTGCCGGCGCCCACGGGCGTGCTGGGCTTCCTGCCCTCGCGCGAGGAGGCCAAACGCTCGGTGGCGCCGGTGCTTCGCGGCACGGTGCTGGGCTTCTTCGTCGGACTATTGCCCGGTGGCGGCGCGGTGCTGGCCTCGTTCCTGTCCTATGCCATGGAGCGCAAGCTCTCCAAGAACCCCGAGGAGTTCGGCAAGGGCGCGGTCGAGGGTGTCGCCGGCCCTGAATCGGCCAACAATGCCGGCACCGCCGGCGCTTTTGTGCCGCTCCTCTGCATGGGAATCCCGGCCAACGCCATCACGGCTCTGCTGCTCGGCGCCTTCATCATCCATGGCGTGACGCCCGGCCCGACCATCCTCGAGCGCCAGCCGCAGATTTTCTGGGGTGTCGTCGCCAGCATGTACATCGGCAACGTGATGCTGCTGATCCTGAACCTGCCGATGATCGGCCTGTTCGTGAAAATCCTGCAAATCCCGCGCGCCTACCTGACGCCGATGATCCTCATCGTCTGCCTGATAGGTGTCTATTCCTCGAGCGGCAATCCGGCCGATGTGCTGATCGCCGTGGTCTTCGGCTTCGTGGGCTACGGTCTCCGACGCCACGGCTTCGACCTCGGCATCGTCATCCTGGCCTATGTGCTGGGTCCGATCTTCGAGCGCTCGGTGCGCCAGTCCTTGGCGATCTCCGACGGCGACCCGTCGATCTTCCTGCACAGCTATCTGTCGGCGGGATTCGCGATCGTGGCGGTCGCGCTGCTGGTCGCCGGCTTGTGGCCGAAGCGTAAGGCGCAGGCTTCAGCTTAGTCCTTATCTATTCTGCGCGGTGCGGGCTCCCGCGCATGTGAATGCGCTGCCGCCCGCCCATCCGCACAAACTAGTGGATTGAATCTAACACTTGGTACCCTCTTCTGACAGCGGCGATGATCTTTTTGGGATCAGCGGTCCATACGAATGGCTTGGGATCATTGTTAGTTTCGGCGACCCGGCCGCGCTCAGCAGCACGATCTCGGCCCGCCACACTTGCTTGTGAGCGGCGTTGCGGTCCTTCGCCAGCGCCGCGAGGCGGCGCCGGATGGCCGGCTTAAGTGTAATGGATATTTCTGGTCGCATGCGACAGACTCGCATGCCCACCCCGCCTGGGGAATCCTCAGCGGAACTCAAATGTTAGACGGTAACCACTAGGAAGCGGTGGGCGCGTAGGCCGAGGCAAGCTGGCGCGAGACCAGCCGGACATAGAGTCCGCCGCGCGCCAGAAGGCTGTCGTGCGTGCCGGTCTCGGCGACACGGCCCTCGTCGAGCACGACGATGAGGTCGGCATCGCGCACGGTCGACAGGCGATGGGCGATGACGATGGTCGTGCGGTCCTTCTGTAGCATGTCGAGCGCGCGGCGAACCGCCTGCTCGTTGACCGCATCGAGATGCGAGGTTGCCTCGTCGAGGATCAGCACGGGCGCGTCCTTGAGAAACGCACGGGCGATGGCGACGCGCTGGCGCTGGCCACCGCTGAGACTCGTGCCGCGCTCGCCGACCGGCGAGTCGAGTCCGTTGGGTAGAGAGGCCACCAAAGCCGTGAGCGACGCATGCTTGATCGCCGCCTGCAGCTCGAACTCCGAGGCTTCAGGCCGGGCGATCAGGATGTTGTTCTTCAGTGTGTCGTTGAAGAGGTAGGTGTCCTGCGCCACCAGCGCGATCATCAGGCGCAACTCGTCGATCTTATAGTCCTTGAGATCGGCGCCGTTCAGCGTGATGCGGCCGGTATCGGGATCCCAGAAACGCATCAGCAGTTGCGCCGTTGTCGTCTTGCCGGCGCCCGAGGTGCCGACCAGTGCCACGGTCTTGCCGGCGGGAATATCGACGCTGACATCGCTGAGCGCGCGGCGGCTCTGGCCGGGATAGGTGAAGCTCACCTTTTCTAGCGACAGTGATGCCGCGCCCTTGCGTCTCGGTGCGCCGGCGCCATCACGCACCGGCACCGGCTCGTTGGCCAGCGCGTAGACGCGCCGCGTCGAGCCCAGCGTGTCGGCAAGCTGGCGGCCGATCTGGGCAATCTCCGATACCGGCAGGAAGGCGGCCATCGCGAGGATGGTCAAAAGCGGCAGCAGGCCCGGATCGATCACGCCGTTGCCGACAAGGACCGCGCCCGTCACCACGACGGCAAGGCCACCCAGGCCCGTCAACACTTCGAGAATGGCGTTCTGCAAAGTGAGCTCACGGAAGAACGGCAGGCGCAGGCCGATGTGGCTCTGCGAAAGTTCATCGAGACGCTCGCCGCGACGGCCCTCCTGCTGGAAGGCCACGATCTCGCCCAGGCCCTGTACCGAATCGATGGCGAAGGCGCTCAACTCGCCCGCCGCCTCGCGCGCCTTCGAGCCCAGCGTGTCGACGCGCTTGCGCATCAGGAACGGGCTGAGGCCCACCGCGAGCAGGAACGGCGCCAGCGCCAGCGCCAGCCATCCGTTGGCCCAGGCGAGGCAGGCGAGCACGGCGGCCGGCACGAGGATGGCGACGAAGGCGGGCGCCACGGTATGGGCGAAGAAGAATTCGACCAGCTCGATGTCGTGCGTCGCCAGCGCCATCAAGTCGCCGGTGCGGCGACGCACCAGATAGGCCGGTGCCAGGGCTTCGAGCTTGCGGAAGGCGTCGATGCGCATCTCGGCCAGCAGCCGGAACGCCATGTCGTGCGCCGTCCAGGATTCCAGCCAGTGCAGCACGCCCGACAAGGGCGCCACGATCATGAGGGCGATGGCATAGTCGGCGTAGGGCTGCTGATGCTTCAGCGCCAGCACGACCAGCGCGCTCAAAACACCGACGCCGATGAACGACAGCACGCGCAGCACGCCCAGCACGAAAGTGAGGGTGAGCTTGCCCTTCCACGGCAGGATCACCTTCATCAGCGCCACGACGACCTGATACCAGGTGAGCCCCTCGGCCTTGATGATGCCCTCGGTCAGCGTCTTGACCGCGCCGCCCGGCGTATCGGGCGCCGATTCGGCACGGGCAGGCGCTATGGCGTCGATTGTCGCAGCGTTGGCCGATTCGCGGGCCTGCTCGACCATCAGCCCGGCATAGACGCCGCCGGCGCGCATCAGCTCGGCATGTTTGCCGGTCTCGGCGACGTGGCCGCCGTCCAGGACCAGAATGCGATCGCAGTCGATCACGCTCGATAGGCGATGGGCGAGGATCAGCGTCGTGCGGCCTTGCATCAGCCGGTCGAGCGCCTCCTGGATGACGGCCTCGTTCTCGGCGTCGACCGCTGACAATGCCTCGTCGAGCACCAGGATCGGTGTATCGCGCAGCAGGGCGCGGGCGATGGACAGCCGCTGGCGCTGGCCGCCGGAGAGCTTGATGCCCTTCTCACCGATCACCGTGGCATAGCCTTGCGGCAGGGTGCGGACGAAATCGTGGATATTGGCGGCACGAGCCGCTGATTCGAGCTCGTCCTGACTGGCACCGGGGTTGCCCAGCCGGATGTTCTCCTCGACCGTGCCGTGAAACAGGAAGGTGTCCTGGTTGACCACCGAGATCATGGAGCGGATTTGCGCGAAGGAGAGATGGCGCAGATCGTACCCGCCCAACCGGATCGAGCCGCGGTCGGGATCGTAGAAGCGCAGAAGCAGGCGCACGATCGACGACTTGCCACCGCCCGAGGGTCCCACCAATCCGATGCGCTCGCCAGACTCGGCGCGGAAGCTGAGGCCATCGTGCACGGTGCGGCGCGTGCCGGGATAGGCGAACTGCACGTCGTCGAAAGCGATGGTCGGCGCCAGCTCGCCCGCAAAGGCCGCAGCCTTGGCGTCGGCCACGGTCGGCGTGTCGTCGAGGATCTTGTAGATGCCTTGGGCCGCAGACATGCCGACCATGCCCTGGTGCAGCACCGTGCGCAGCTCGCGCATCGGCCGGAACACTTCTACGCCCAGCATCAGGATGACGAGCAGCGCCGAGAGCGACATCGAGCCCAACTCGACGCGCGCCGCACCGACCAGCAGGGCGGCGGCCGCGCCGCAGGCGATGGCCGAGTCGGTGATGCCACGTGCCAGCGCATTGGTGCCAAGCACCCACATGGTGCGGCGGAAGACCTCGCGCGCCTCTGCTTCGAGCTTGTCGGCGCGGTTCTTTCCCTGGCCAAAGGCTTTCAGCGTCGCCAACCCCTGGATCGAATCGAGGAACTCCGCGGCGAAGCTCGAATAGGCGCGCTGGCGGCCCATCGAATTGCGGACGTCGAACTTGTGCCATAGGCCGGGCGCGAACAAAGCGAGCAGTGCAAAGGCCAGCATCACCGTGGCGACCGGCAGGTCGATGAAGGCGATGCCGACGAAGATCAGGAAGGGCGTCAGCAGCGCGATCAGGAACTGCGGCAGGAACTGGCCGAAATAGGTTTCGAGCTGCTGCACGCCCTCGATCATCGACAGCGTCAGGCCGCCCGAGCGCTGGCGGCCGACCGTGGCGGGACCGAGCGAGGCGATGCGGTCGTAGAGCGCACGGCGCAGCGTCTTCTGCACCCGCGCTGCCGTCTCGTGCGCCATGACGGCGCGCCAGTGCTCGGCCGTCCCACGCAACACCATGACCAGCGTGATCAGCAGAACCGGCAGGACCAGGCCGGCAAGATCGCGTCCGGCGAAAACCTCGCCGATCAGCCAGCCCAGAAGCCCCAGTCGCGCCACGCCGAGACCGACGGCCAGGAGGCCGACCAGCGTGGTGGCGGCAATGCGCGGGCGCACGCCCCGAGTGAATATCCATAAACGCGGCTCGATATGCATGCTGCGATCTTAGGCGGCCCGGCGATGTCCGTCATCCCGCGTGGAACCGGGGCCGCGCCCGAGCGTTATTGGGGCTCAGCAAAAGGAATGTCCCATGAAGAACATTGGCATTGGCGTGCTTCTCGCGTCGGTCGTGATCTCGGGCGCCGTACTGGCGCAGAGCCAGGCGCTCCGTCCCGCCACCGAGGCGCGGCAGGGGAACGACCGCGCCTTCGATCCGCGCAGCCAGGACGTACCTTTCCGGGCCGCCATCCAGCATCCGCGCCTGCGTTTGGTCGGCACGGTGCCGATCACCTCGGGTCTCGGCACCAACGTGCAGGTGATGTGGATCGATGCACCGGCCCTGCGGCTGAACGAAAACCGGCGCTGGGTGATCGACCCCACGGCGGCGAACAACTCCTCGCTGATCATCACGCCGGAGATCAAGTGCACTTTCATGAACGGCGAGAAGCCGGTCGAGACGGTGTCGGTATTCCTCGACGGCCTGCGTGCCGGTGACAAGGTGGCATTCAATATCTACGGTCCGGCCGGCGATATTTTCGTCGACCGTGCGCCGTGCATGGCCATCGGCCCCTGGAACTGAACCAAGGGCCCGCCGCGAATTTTGTAGAAGACAATCGGAAGCGGCGGGCTGGTGCAACAGCCCGCCGGGTTCATTTTTTTCAAGCCGCCACGTGAAGGGCACGGCACGACTGGCCGAGCCTGCCTTCAGGACCTCCGACAGTTCCTGTCCCTGGTTGGCGAGCAGGTTGAGCACGCGGGCCTTGGCCGGATCCTTGCCGACGACCGCGGGCCGCCACGAACTCCGACTCGCCGGCTCGTAGGGATCGGGGATATTCCAGCGCGCCGGATTGAACAGGTAATGCGCGTATACCACGCGGCCATTGCGGGCGATCAGATAGGACAGCAAGGGCGTGACGTTGGGCCGGCCCATCGACGCCCGTGTGGTTGAGGAACTGCTGCTGGGCGGGCGTCGGCGTCTTCACCAGCTCGAAGGTGAAGTGGCCGACAAGCCAGCACTCGATGTCCTGGGTCGTCGGCTGGGCCACTTGGCCGCCGTCGGTATAGGAAAAGAATGACGAGGTCTTGCGGTTGCAGAAGGAGTTGAGATGAATCCAGTTGGGCTTGTATTGAAGCTTCGTCGTGAGGGAGATGGCGATGTCGAAGCGTCCCGCCACCGTCGAGAGGAGAAAGACCTCGGCTTCTTCGACGTTCTCGCCCAGTCCCGACGTTACGCCGGCGGCGTTCATGGCCACGGTGCGGCGGATCTCGCGGCTCACCAGCTCGAAGTCACCGGGCGGCAGGCCGAAAGCCTTCTTGGCAAACGTGGCCGTTCTAGAGACACGCGTGCCGATCGGGCTCGTCGCCAGGTCCTGCGCCTGTGCGACGTCGGTGAATGCCAACGTGAACAGAAAAATCCAACGCATCATGTCGCGGCGCCCTCGATCTAGAGCTTGAGCTTCCAGCCGATCCAGTCGCAGAGCGCGCGACCCATCACCAGCTCAAAGTCGCGACCCTTCAGCCACGGCAGCTCCTCGGTAAACATGGTCACGCACTGCCGGTAGGCGCAGGGCATGCGGGTGATGTCGGTGCCCCAGAAAATGCGGTTGGGCCCGTAGGCGTCGATAATGCGGTGCAGCCCGTCGTGGAGATTGCGGAACGGGTAGGGATGGGTTGAGTAGCCCGGGGCGCCGGTCATCTTGATCGCCACGTTGGGTAGCTTGGCGAGGGCGCAGAGCTCGTCGAGGTTGGCGAAGGCTGCCGCGTCCTTTTCCAGCCGCAGCAACCCGCAATGGTCGATGATCAGCTTCAGGTTGGGATGCGCTTCGGCGATCTTCCTGAACTTCGGCAGGAAGAGGCCGGCCATGGTGGCCACCGGCAGGCCTTCCTTTTCCGCCGCCGGCCATATCCAGTCGAGCGTGCCGTCGTCGAGCCACTTCTGCTGGTCATGTGAGAGCAGCGCCCAGCGCAAGCCCATCATGCCGGGCCGGTTGCGCCAGCCGTGGATCAGCTTGCGGTTCTCGGGCTTCTCGGGCGCGAACTGGCCCATGATGGCGAAGCGCTCGGGATATTTCTTCGCCGCTTCGAGCGCCAAGTCGCCCGAATCGGGATCCCAGCTGCCCGGCGGATGGATCAGCGCGGCATCGACGCCGGCTTCGTCCATTTCCTTCAGCAGTTCCTCGGCAGTGAACTTCTCGACCTTGCGGTGCAGGCCGGTCGGCGGTATGACGGTCTTCGACCAGATGTGAACCTGCGCATCGACGATTTTCATGGCGGTCTCCTCAGTTCGGAGTGGGCGAGGCGGGGTCGAGCAGCTTCTCGCGCTTGAGCTCGCTCCACAGTTCGACCGGAATCTTGACGCTCATGTGCGCAGCGTTCTGCCTGACCTCGGCGGTGCTGAGCGCGCCCGGGATCACTGCGCAGAAAGCCGGATGGAACAGCGGGAACTGCATGGCGGCGGCCCCCAGCGGCACGCCATGGCGCTTGCACACCGCTTCGATCTTCTGCGCTTTCTCGATCAAGGGCGCAGGTGCCTCGACATAGTCGTGGGTCGCGCCGGCTTTCACGTTGCCGGTCAGGATGCCGGAATTGTACGGCCCGCCCAGGATAACGGAGACGGAGCGCTTGGTGCATTCCGGCAGGAACGCCTCGAGCGCGCCCTGTTCGAGCAGCGTGTAGCGGCCGGCCAGCAGCATGCAGTCGAAATCGCCGGCCTGGATGAAGCGCAGGCTGGTGTCGGATTCGTTGATGCCGACGCCGATGGCGCCGATGACGCCGGCCTTGCGCAACTCGTCGAGCGCGCGATAGCCCGAGTCCATCACCGTCTTGAAGCGTTGTTCGAGCACGGCGCGGTCCTTGGTCGTCCAGAAGTCGACGTCGTGGATCAGCGCGATATCGATGCGGTCGATGCCCAACCGAAGATACGAGTGCTCCAGCGAGCGCATTACGCCGTCGTAGGAGTAGTCGAATTCCGGGATGAAGCCCGGCAGGCCGTTCTCGCGCAGATCCTTGGGCAGCGCCTCGCCCGGTTTGCGCACGTGCAGGATGCGGCCGATCTTGGTCGACAGCACGTAACTGTCGCGCGGCTTGTCGCGCAAGGCGGCGCCCATGCGCAGCTCGCTGCGGCCGTAGCCATAGTAGGGCGAAGTGTCGAAGTAGCGGATACCAGCATCGAAGCCGTCGTTGGTGAGCTTGATTGCTTCGGTCTCCGAGATGTTGGCGCGGAAGCCGCCCATCGGCGCGCCGCCGAGGCCGAGCTCGGTCACTTCGATCCTGGTCTTGCCGACCCTGCGGCGCGGAAGAGCGTCCATTTTGTTTCCCTCTATTTGGAGGAGGAGAGTACGAATTGTGCCGGGCCAAGGCCACAGGAGACGCGAATGCCCTCGGAAGTCGATCCCGATCGGTTGGTTTTGCACGGCAGTTTCACGTCGAGCTCGAGCTACAAGCCGATGCTGTTCCTGGCGCTGGCCGGCCTGCCGTTTTCGTTCCGCACCGTCAACCTCAAGAACGGCGTGCAGAAGGAGGCCGCGCATCTGGCGATCAACCGTTACGGCCAGGTGCCGGTGCTGCGCCATCGTGGCCTGACCCTGGTAATGTCCAACGTCATCCTCGACTATCTCGCGCGCACCACGGGGAAATTCGAATCCAGGACCGAGCAGGAGCGCTGGCAGGCCCGCGAATGGCTATCGTGGGAGAACGACGCTATCACCAACGTGGCCCGCGTTCGTCATTTCGCGCGGTTCCGGCCCGACGTCCCGCAAACGATCGTCGAGTATTTCCGCCCGCCAGCCGAGGCGGCACTCGATTTCGCTGACAAGTCGCTCCAGGGCCGCGAGTGGCTGGTGGGCGATGCCTGCTCGATCGCCGACATCGGCTGCTGGGGCCGCATGGTGTTCGCGCATGAGGGCGGGCTCACGATCGATACGCGGCCGAACCTGCGGGCGTGGCGCGAGCGGCTGACGGCCATGCCGGGCTTTAAGCTGCCCTACGATCTGATTCCGAAGAAGGACGCGGAGTTCGGCTAGGCCGTGGCGTGCAGCGCACCGCCGGCAACCCGCTGGTGGTCTATGTCCTGGGCAACGTGCCACTTCCCGTACCGCCGGCGAGCATTTCGGACTGGCAACCCCTCGACCCCGACCGGGCCATGCTGGCCGATACCGGGGCCTGGCTGGAATCGGCGGGCGACGCGGCCGACCTAACGGGCGAGACACGGGCAACGATCAAGCTGCGGCGGGCTAGGTTGGTATCATGCCCGTATAAGAACCTTCTATACGGGCATGATACCAACCTCCCCGAGGGGCTGGCGTCGGCCACCTACCAGCGCAAAGGCCCCGGCCGTGGCGTGCAACGCATGGTCTATGACCCGCGACGCCTCCACGACCCGCAGGCATGGCTAGAGGCCCGCCTGGGCACGCTGGTGCATTTCGAGACCAACCAGGCCGCCTTCGCTGATCTCAGCGACGCAACAGCAGCGGGTCTTTCCGAGGGGCCCACTCTTGCGGGTTATTCGATCCCCGCCGCGTCTGTGGTTTCCTCGACCTCGCCACCAGCTGCCGTTGCCGTTCCTGTTGTTGACCTGGCCGCCCCACTGGCATTTCCCTCGCAATACGCGCGCGAGGCTGACGGCTTGGCCGACTATGCGGGCGGCGTCATGCCCGACAATGTGCGCGACCGCTGGCGGACTTCAGGGCTTCGGCAAGACCAGGCTGCCGAGCGTGTCGGTATCAGCCGCCCACAATTCGCCAATGCTCTGCAAGGCCGGTTCGGATTGTCGGCCGACGCCGCTGCACGCCTCCGCGCCGTGGTGGCGTCGCTGCCTGTCGAGCAAGCGGCGTTGCTTTGCAAAACAATCATCGGAAATCAAAACTGGCGGCGGCCCGTTCGCAAAAGTAGCAACGAATAAGGAAGCCAACCGTTAAGGAGTTTGGCGATTATCATTATGTGCTTCATAGCCATCCCCTATCGAGTTTCTTGCCGGGCCAACCTAAATTTCAAGAAGCGATCAACATTTTGATAGTCTTAGGGCGGATGCGATCGAATTTCAGGGCCTCTCCTCCTTCCGGAGATTGAAGCATTGCCTGAAAGGCCGCCATGTCGGGAACCTCAACAACAAGCCCGACGAGGTTCGATCCCGAGGGGTCGACAAATGTGCGAAAGGTCGCCCCCAAAGGCGGAAAAACCTCTGTACGCTTGGGTGAGGTGAGCCAATGGCTCACGTCCTCTACTTCGTGAGTGATAATGACGGCTGTCATGCTCTCTTCTCATTAATAACTGAAGGTCGTCCGTCAAATTAGCCGCCCGGTCGGCGGCGCCACCGAGAGGCCGACGACCTTGTGATTCTCGATCAGGCTCGCCACCAGGCCGGACTTCTTGGCCTTCTCGACGAACTCGGCGAGATAGGCCGCCGCCTTGGCATTCTTGCGCTGCGTGCCGACGGCCTGCTGCACGGCGGTGAACTGGCCGTCGAGGATCTTGCCGCCCGGCACCTTCTTGATGTCGCCGATCAGGCCCGGCCGCAGGCCGGCCAGGGCGTCGAACTTCTCGGCGATGAACTTGTCAAGCGCGCCGCCCAGGCCTTCGGCCAGTGTCAGCGTCGCGTTCTTGATGTTACGGGTGAGCCAGAGCTCGTAGGCACTGCGCGCCGACACCACGATGCGCACGCCCTTCTTGTCGACATCGGCGATTGTCTTCAGCGGCGAGCTGGCCGGCACGAGATAGGTCGCCTCGATCTCGACATAGGCCGCGGTGAACGCGATCTTCTCGGCGCGCAGTGGCTCGGCGCCGATCAGGCCGATGTCCCACACGTTCTGCTCCGCGGCGTCGGCCAGCAGGCCCGGCGCCTTGAACGGCACCAGCACCAGCGGCACGCCGAGGTCGGCGGCGATGGCGCGCGCCATGTCGGGTGCCACGCCTTCCGGATCGGCGTTGGCGCTGCGGCCCGTCACCAGAAGGAAGTTGGAAAGGTTGATGCCCGCGCGCAGGACACCGGTGGAAGCGAGTTCGGCAACGATTTCCTTGTTCATGCGCCTATTCTCAGTGGCCCATTCCTTGCTCACAAGCCTATTATGGAGGCTCCTGCGCAATGCCGCCTCGGAGTGCGAAACATCGACACGATCGTAAAAGAGAGCAGCGCGTTGTCGCGTTGGCTGGATGACTTCGGAACGGCCCTGGAACGCGGCGACATATCGGCCGCGACCGCGCTGTTCGCTGACGAGTGCTACTGGCGCGATCTCGTGGCCTTCACTTGGAACATTGCGACCTCCGAAGGCCGCCCGGCGATCGCCGATATGCTTGCAGCAACGCTTGCCCACACACGGCCCAGCGCCTGGAAGATCGACGGCGCCTCCAAAACCCCCGACGAGAGCTGGTTCGCCTTCGAAACGGCGGTCGGGCGCGGCAAGGGGCTGATCCGTCTCGAGGACGGCAAATGCACGACGCTGTTCACCACGCTCGCGGAGCTGAAGGGCTTCGAGGAGCGGAGCGGCCCGACGCGCGAGAGCGGTGTCGAGCATGGCGCCATCAAGAACCGCGTCACCTGGACGGCCCGCCGCCGCGCAGACGCGGCCGAGCTCGGCCATGAGCGCCAGCCCTACGTTCTGATCGTCGGCGGTGGCCAGGGTGGCATCGGTCTCGGCGCGCGGCTGAAGCGGCTGGGCGTGCCGGCGCTGATCGTTGACGGTCACGCGCGCGCCGGCGACGCCTGGCGCAAGCGCTATAAGTCACTCTGCCTGCACGATCCCGTCTGGTACGACCATCTGCCCTACCTGCCGTTCCCCGATCATTGGCCGATCTACACGCCCAAGGACAAGATGGGCGACTGGCTTGAGTCCTATGTGAAGGTCATGGAGCTCGATTACTGGACATCCTCGCCATGCTGCCGCGCCGCGTGGGATGAGGCCAGGCAGGAATGGACCGTCGTCGTGAATCGCGAGGGCAGGGACGTGACGCTGCGTCCCAAGCATCTGGTGCTCGCGACCGGCATGTCGGGCATGCCGCAGGTGCCGAACTATCCCGGAGCGGAAAAATTCAAGGGCATCCAGCGTCATTCCAGTCAGCATACCGGCGGTGAGGGCATGGCCGGCAAGCGCTGCATCGTCGTCGGCTCGAACAACTCGGCGCACGATATCGCCGCCGACCTGTGGGAGCACGGCGCCGATGTCACGATGCTGCAGCGCTCCTCGACGCTGGTCGTGCGCTCCGACACGCTGGCCCGCTTTCGCACGCTCTACTCCGAGGACGCCGTAAAAGCCGGCATCACGGTCGACATCGCCGACATTACGGCAGCGTCGGTGCCCTACAAGGTGCTGCCGTCGCTGGCCAAGGCGACGGTCGCAAAGATCAAGCAGGATGACGCGGCCTTCTACGACCGACTGCGGGCCGCAGGCTTCATGCTGAATTTCGGCGACGACGAGAGCGGCATCGGTCCGATGTATATGCGCCGCGGCTCTGGCTACTACATCGACGTCGGCGCCTCCGAGCTGATTGCCGATGGCCGCATCAAGTTGCGCACCAAAGTCGAGATCATCCGTCTCACGGAAAATTCGGCGGTGCTGGACGACGGCGGCGAACTGCCAGCCGACCTCATCGTCTATGCCACAGGTTACGGCTCTATGAACGGCTGGGCGGCGCTGCTGACCTCGCAGGAGGTCGCCGACAGGGTCGGTAAGTGCTGGGGCCTTGGCTCCGACACCACCAAGGATCCCGGTCCGTGGGAAGGCGAGCTGCGCAACATGTGGAAGCCCACGGCGCAGGACGGGCTGTGGTTCCACGGCGGCAACCTCGCACAGTCGCGCTTCTATTCGCGTTACCTGGCGCTGCAGCTCAAGGCGCGCCTCGAAGGCATCGTCACGCCGGTCCATGGCCGGGCGCCCGTGCATCACCGTGCATAGATAAGGAGTACAGCCATGCTGCGCAGAAGCCTGTTGGCCACGCCCCTGATCCTGGCTGCTCCCGCCGCCCGCGCGCAGTGGGTGCCCAAGCAGCCGATCCACATCATCGTCGGCTTTGCGCCCGGCGGCACCGCCGATATCGCCGCCCGCGTCGCCGCCGAGGCGATCCAGCGCCGTGTCGGTCACACCGTCGTGGTCGACAGCAAGACCGGCGCGCTAGGCTATATCGCGCTGAAGGCCGTCGCCAATGCGGCACCCGATGGCTACACCGTGGGTATCGGCATCATGGGCTCGCTCGCCGTCGGGCCGGTAGTGCCGGGCACGCAGATCCCGCTCGAGCTCGACAAGGAGCTGGTGCCGATCTGCAACTTGGTCGGCGTGCCGATGGCGATGATCGTGCGGCCGAATGCGCCCTACAAGACCATCCCCGAGCTGATCGCCTACGCCAAGGCCAATCCCGGCAAGGTGAGCTATGGCTCGACCGGCGCCGGCTCGACCAATCAGTTGGGCGCGGAGTATTTCGCCGCCGAAGCGGGCGGGCTGCAGCTCCTGCATGTGCCCTATCGCGGCGGCGCGCCGGCGATCGCCGATCTGGCGGCGGGACAGATCGACATGTTCTTCGCCAACGTCTCGGAGATCGTGGGCCAGATCAAGAGCGGCCAGGTCCGCGCGCTGGCGCTCGCGGCGAGCAAGCCCAACCCGATCGCGCCCGACCTGCCGCTGATGACCAAGGACATTCCCGCGCTCGATATCAGCAACTGGTTCGGCCTGGTTGGTCCCGCGGGCCTGCCGGCCGATATCGTTACGAGCCTCGGCAAGCTCTTCCTCGACGCGGTCAACGATCCGGCAACCAAGCTCGTACTCGACTCGCGCGGGCTTGTCGCCATTCCGCAGGACGGCCCCGCCTTCAAGGCGCAAATCCAGAAGGATCGCGAGCGCTGGGCCAAGGTGGTGAAAGCGGGCAATATCAAAGCGGAATGAACAGCGCAGCGCCTTTGTCCCTCGGCATCGATATCGGGGGCACTTTCACCGATCTCGTCATCCACGATCCGCGCGACGGCCGCGCCATCATCTGGAAGGAAAGCACGACGCCCGACGATCCGGCGCGCGGTGCGCTGGAAGGGACCAGACGCGTGCTGGAGAAGGCCGGCGTGAAACCCGCGGAGGTCGGTCGCGTCGTGCACGCCACGACGCTCTTCACCAATGCGCTGATCGAGCGCAAGGGGGCGAAGACGGGACTGCTGACGACGGCGGGCTTTGCCGACGTGTTGGAGATCGCCCGCGAGCGTAAGTACGAGCTCTACGACCTCTTCATCGAGATGCCCAAGCCGCTGGTGCCGCGGCCATGGCGGCGCGAGGCGAAGGAGCGGCTGGCGCCCGACGGCAGCGTCGAAATCCCGCTCGATATAGAGGCGGCGCTCAAGGAAGTAGCCGAGTTGGTGGAACAGGGGGTCGAGAGCCTCGCTATCTGCTTTCTACATAGTTATGCCAACCCGGCGCATGAGCGCGCTATCGCGGCGGCCGTCGCGGAGCGCTTCCAGAATCTCTCGATCTCGATCTCGTCGGATATCGCGCCGGAGATCCGCGAATACCAGCGCGCCAGCACCACGGTGGCCAATGCCTATATCCGTCCGCTGGCCGAGATCTATCTCGAGCGCCTCGAACAGGCGCTGACCGCCTCGGGCATTCCCGGCGGACTCTTTCTCATGCTGTCGAACGGCGGCTTGACGCATGTCAGCGAAGCCAAGCGCGCGCCGGTGCAGTTGCTCGAAAGCGGCCCGGCCGCCGGTGCGCTCGCAGGCGCGTGGTTCGGCCGCAACGCCGGTCTCGAGCGCGTGCTCGCTTTCGACATGGGCGGCACCACAGCGAAGATGGCGCTGGTCGACGATGGTGAGCCGCTGGTCGCCTACGGCTTCGAGGCGGCGCGCGAAAAGCGCTTTCTCCGCGGCTCCGGCCTGCCGATCATGATCGCCACCGTCGAGCTCATCGAAATCGGCGCCGGCGGCGGCTCGATTGCCAGGCGCAGCGACCTCGGCACCCTACAGGTCGGTCCCGAGAGCAGCGGCGCACAGCCCGGCCCGGCCTGCTACGGCCGCGGCGGCACCGAGGCCACCGTGACCGATGCCGACCTGGCGCTGGGCTATCTCAACGCCAATTTCTTCCTGGGCGGCGCCATGAAGATCGACCGCGCCGCGACCGAAGCCGCACTCGGCGGCCTCGCGTCGGCGCTGGGCGTCGATCGCGACCGCGCCGGCTTCGGCGTGCATGACGTGGTGAACGAGAACATGGCGGGCGCCGCCCGCGTCGCCATCGCCGAGCGCGGCCGCATTCCGTCAGAGTATTCGCTGCTGGCGACCGGCGGCGCCGGCCCCGTCCATGCCTGGAACGTGGCGCGAAAACTTGGCATCACGCGTGTCGTCTGTCCGCCCGGTGCGGGTGCCGGCAGCACCATCGGCATGTTGATGGCGCCGGCCCGCGTCGATCGCGTTGCGAGCTTCACCACGCCGCTCGCCGGTGCAGACTTCAAGCAGGTCGAGGCGATCTTTGCCGGGCAGGAGAAGGAGTCGCTCGACGTGCTGCGTCCGACCGGCGCCGATGCCTCGGGCCGCGTCGTGCGCCGTCTCGCCGACATGCGCTATATCGGCCAGGGCAGCGAGGTCACCGTCGCCATGCCGTCACCGCTCACCGAAGCTTCCGTGCGCATCGCTTTCGAGGCCGCCTACAAGGCGCTGTTTGCCCGCACGCCACCGGGCGCCGCCGTCCAGTTCGTGGCGCTGCGCCTCTCCGTCAGCGCGCCGATGCCGGGCGCCGGCGGCAAGCTCGAATTGCCGCGTCACGCCTCGGCCAAGGCGCTCAAGGGCACGCGGCCGGTGTTCTTCGCCGATGCCGGCAAGATGCTGCCAACCAAGGTCTACGACCGTTACGCGCTGGAGCCCGGGGTCACGATTCAGGGTCCGGCCGTGTTCGAAGAGGACGAAAGCACCTTCATCGTCGGTCCCGGCGCCACGGCGCGCCTGTTGCCCGACGGTTCTATTCTGGCGGAGGCGGTGTGATGGCGCGCACATTCGACGCGATCGAGTTGGAGCTCTTGTGGCGGCGATTGATCTCGCTGGTCGACGAGGCGGCGGCGGCGATGGTGCGCACCAGCTTCTCGACTCTGGTGCGCGAGAGCTATGATTTCTCCTGCGTCGTCACCGATGCCACAGGCCAGTCGCTGGTGCAGGCGAGCGAGAGCATCCCGAGCTTCATTGGCACGTTGCCGGAGACGGTAAAACACTTCCTGCGCTTCTTCCCGCCGGACCAGCTCTCGCCGGGCGACGTGCTGATCACCAACGACATCTGGCTCGGCACCGGCCATCTGCCCGACATCACGCTGGCCAAGCCGATCTTCAAGGACGGCCGGCTGATCGCCTTCAGCGCCACCACGGCACACGCACCCGATATCGGCGGCAAGATTCGCAGTCCCGAGCCGCGCGAGGTCTTCGAGGAGGGCCTGCAGATCCCACCGATGAAGATGATCGCCGCCGGCAAGACCGACGAGACGCTGGTCAACATCATCCGCAAGAACGTGCGCACGCCCGACCAGACCATGGGCGACCTGTGGGCCCAGGTCGTGGCGCTCGATTTGATGGAAGACCGCCTGCTGGTTCTGATGAAGAACTACGGCCTACCCGACCTCACCGACCTCGCGCGCGAGATCCAGGGCCGCTGCGAGACGGCGATGCGTGCCGCCATCCGCGAGCTGCCCGACGGTACGTACCACAGTGAGGTCAAGACCGACGGCATCATGGAGACGCCGATCACGCTGCGCCTCAAGCTCACCATCAAGGGCGACGAGATCGTGATGGACTTTGCCGGCACCGACGCCCAGGTCGACCGCGCCATCAACTGCGCGCTTTGCTACACCACGGCGATGGCGATGTACGGGGTCAAGGTCTGCACCAGCCCCAACCTGCCGAACAACGAAGGCGCCTTCCGGCCGATCAGCCTCAGCGCGCCGGAGGGCTGCATCGTTAATCCGCAATTCCCCGCGCCGGGCGGCTCGCGCATGCTGATCGGGCATTACGTGCCGATGCTGGTGTTCGGCTGCCTTGGCCAGATCGTGCCCGAGCGCGTCATGGCGGCGTGCGGTTCGCCGATGTGGGGTATGAACCAGTCCGGCGTGCGCGAAGGCGGCAAGCCATACGCCAACATGTTCTTCTATAACGGCGGCATGGGCGGCAACACGCAGCGCGATGGCGTGACCTGCCTGTCGTGGCCATCGAATGTCAGCTCGACCTCGATCGAGATCAGCGAACACATCGCGCCGCTGCGCTTCCATCACAAGAAGCTGCGGCCCGATTCGGGTGGACCCGGCCGCCATCGCGGCGGGCTCGGCCAGGAGATCCTGATCGAAAGCCGCAGCGAGACGCCGATCGCCGTGTCCTTTCTCGCCGAGCGCACGGTCTTCCCGGCCTTCGGCATCGAAGGCGGCAAGGACGGCGCGCCGGGCGCGCTGCACATCAACGGGGTGAAGAACGATCCCAAGAAGCAGTATGTCATCAACAAGGGCGATACGGTCTCACTCGGTACGCCGGGCGGCGGCGGGCATGGCGATCCGAAAACGCGACCGGAAGTAGCGCTGCAGGCCGACGTGGCGGCGGGCTACGTGACGAACAGGACCGCCTATCGCGCCTGAACGCCGTTGAAGGCGCGTTGTTTGCATGTCCAATATCTAGTTGGGGAACCTGTGGGAGGAACGGTCATGGCTACCTGCTCGGCGCTGAATCGTGCCTATCGCGACATCATCGTTGGCGGCCGGCGGGACGTGACGCTGGTCTATCTCAATGGGTCGAAGGATCTCATCCGCCAGCGCCTGGCCGCGCGCCACGAGCATCTCATGCCCGCCGCCCTTCTGGACAGCCAGTTCGCCACCTTGCAGGAACCGACGCCCGCCGAACATCCGATCGTCGTCGATGTCGGCGGCGGCCCGGTCGAGATCGTGGTTGAGATCGTCAGGATGATTTTGCCGGCGGGAAACGATAACCTGCGCGCCAAGCAATAGAAGCCCCAGAGGAAACAACCATGAAACTCGCCTTTTCCGCCGCCAGCCCCTACGTGCGCAAGGTCTCGGCCTGCGCCATCGCCCGCGGCATCCACGACAAGATCGAGCGCCTGAAGATCGGCACCACCGATCCCGCGCTGCTGCAGTTCAACCCGCTGTCCAAGGTGCCGACGCTGATCACCGACGACGGCACCTCGCTCTACGACAGCCCGGTGATCTGCGAATATCTCGACAGTATCGGCGCGGCGCCCAAGCTGTTCCCGGCACCCGGCCCGGCACGCTGGAAGGCGCTGACGCAGGAAGCGTTGGGCGACGGCATTTTAGACGCTACCCAGCCACGCCGCCGCGAACTCGCGCTGCCGCTGGACGAGGGCCGCAAGGGCTACATCGAGCTGCAGCAGGGCAAGGTGAAGCGCGCCGTCGACCTGCTGGAGAAGGACGCCGGTTCGCTCGGCATGCTCACCACGATCGGCGAGATCACCATCGGCTGCGCGCTGGGCTACCTCGATTTCCGCTACGCCAACGAGCCGTGGCGGCCGGGCCACCCCAAGCTCGAAGCCTGGTACGCCAAGGTCGTGAAGCTGCCGCCGCTCGCCGAGACCATGCCGGTCGCGTAAGCAGGTAGGGTCATGCCGGCACGGACGGGCAAGCAGTTTCTGGAGGGCCTGCGCGGGCCGCGCGCGGTGTGGGTCGACGGTGAGAAGGTTTCCGACGTCGTCGACCATCCCAAGCTGATGGGCGCCGCCCATGCGCTGGCGGAGGTCTACGACCTCCAGCACAGCCATGCTGATACCTGCCTGGTACCAGATCCCGAGACCGGCGAGTCGATCGGCGCCAGCCATTTCATCCCGCGCTCGCGCGCCGACCTCGCGCGCCGCGGCAAGGCACTGCGCCAGGTGGCGGAGTATTCCGTTGGCCTGATGGGCCGCACGCCCGACTATATGAACGCGACCTATGCGGGCTTTGCCGGCCGGCCTGACGAATGGGGCATCGCGGGCAACGAGGCAGGTGCGGAGCGGCTGGTCGCCTACCAGAAATTCCTGCGCCGCAACGACATCGCATTGACGCATACCATCGTGCAGCCAACCGTCGACAAGGCGACCGGCGACGCGCCGAATGCTGGCAACGTCCACGCCCTACGCAAGATCTCCGAAAGCGAGCACGGCATCGTGGTGCGCGGCGCGCGTGTTCTGGCCACCCTGGCGCCGTTCGCCGACGAACTCGCGGTTTATCCTGGCGCGCCGCTGCCCGAGGGCGCCGATGCTTATGCGCTTTCCTTCTGCGTGCCGGTGAGCGCGCCGGGACTGAAATTCGTCTGCCGCGACTCTGTATCGACCGGGCCCAACCGCTTCGACCATCCACTGTCGAGCCGCTTCGATGAGCAGGACGCGTTCGTGATCTTTGACGACGTCGAGGTGCCGCGCAACTGCGTCTTCATCGACGCCAACCGCACCGCCTACAACACGGTGATGACCACGAGCTGGCCGCCCAACATCCAGCAGCAGACCATGATCCGGGCCTCGACCAAGCTTGACTTCGCCTGGGCGCTGGCGCTGCGCATGGCGGCGGCGATCAACGCGGCCGATCCCGAGACCATGCGCCTGATCGGCGAGATCTGGACCTATGCCGAGTTCGCGCGCTCCGCCGTGTTCACCGCCGAATCGGAGGCGCGCGAATGGCCGGGCGGCATGTGGACACCGGCGCCGGGACCGCTGCATGCCCTGCGCGCGACCCTGCCGCTGTGGTTCCCGCGGGTGAACGAGATTTTGCGCCTGATCGGCTCGCACAATCTCTTCGCCACGCCGACGGCGGCGCAGATGGCCGACCCGGAGTTGCGGCCGCTGATCGACCGCTACCTGCCCGGCGCCAAGGGCATGACGGCCGAGGAGCGTATTCGCATCTTTCGCCTGGCCTGGGATTTCGCCGGCAGCGGCCTTGCCAGCCGCAACGAGCAGTACGAGCGCTTTTACCTCGCCTCGTCGGCGCGCAACCTCGCGCGGCATCTCGCTTTCACCGACCGCAAGCGGGCTGACCCGCTGGTCGAGCGGTTCCTGAACGAGCCCTACTGATGGCGCGGAAGAAGGTCCTGGTCGCCGGCGCGACCGGACTAGTCGGCTATGCAGCCATGAAGCATTTCACGACGGAACCGGATTGCGAGGTGATCGCGGTATCACGACGCCGTCCCGACGAAACCTACGGCGCGCGCTTCATTGCGCTCGATCTCACCGAGCCGGCCCACTGCGCGCAGATTGCGTCGGAGCTGACCGGCGTCACGCACCTCGTCTACGCGGCACTTTACGAGCGACCCGATCTGGTCGCGGGCTGGCGGGAAGAGGAGCAGATCCGCGTCAACGACCAGATGCTGAAAAACCTGTTCAAGCCGCTGGAGAAGGCCTCGCCGGGACTGCGTCATGTATCGCTGCTGCAGGGCACCAAGGCCTATGGCGCGCATGTACGGCCGATCGCGGTGCCGGCGCGCGAGAACCGTTCGGAGGTGCACGATCAGCCGAATTTCTACTGGAACCAGGAGCGTTTCATACGCGGCCGGCAGCAGGGCAAGGACTGGACCTGGTCGATCCTGCGGCCGGTGCTGATCGTGGGCGATTCGACCGGCAGTGCGATGAACGTGATTCCCGCACTCGGCGCCTACGCGGCGATCCAGCGCCACAAAGGCCACAACAGGCTGACTTTTCCCGGCGGCGTCGGACGCGTTGCCCAGGCGGTCGATGTCGACCTTCTGGCGCGCGCCATCGCTTGGGCCGGCGATTCAGCCAACGCGCGCAACGAGATATTCAACGTCACCAACGGCGACGTCTTCGTGTGGCCCAATGTCTGGCCGGCCATCGCCGATGCGCTGGGCTTCATCGCAGGTGAGGCGGCGTCGTTGTCGCTCGACAAGGAGATCCGGCCGCGCGAGACGGAGTGGCAGGCAATCCGTGCGCAATACGGGCTGGTGTCGGGCACGTTGAAGGACTTCGTCGGCTTGTCCTTCGAATACGCCGACTACACGATGGGCTACGGCCGCACCACGCTGGGGCCGCCGGCACTGGTGTCGACGATCAAGCTGCAGCAGGCCGGGTTCCACGAGGTGATGGACACCGAGGCGATGTTCCGCAAGTGGGTCGCTGTGATGCAGGCCAAGAAGCTGTTGCCGCCGAAAGCTAAATAATCGGGCGGAAGCGCCTCACGGCCAGGAAGCCCAGCAGCACGAACAGCAGAAGCACGATTGCCTGCGCCACTGCGAAAGGCGGATCCGAGCCGGTTGGGGCAAACCTGTTCAGGGCGCCGATCTTCTAGAACGCCTGCACCACGCCGACGAAACAGTTGAGATAGAGCGCCGCGACCGCGCTTACGACGTAGATCCAGCGCCACCGGCCGGCGAGGCGGAAGGCATAGAGCGCCGCCAGCGCGGCGGCGAGGATGACCAGAGAGATCGCGCCCACGATATGCGGCCGGCCGATCACGGTGGAATGGAAGAAGAAGCCCGTCACGCTGGTGGCGATCGCGGTCCACAGGAAGAGCGGGTTCCATATGTCGAGCGGCCGGCCGGCCAGCATGCGGGCGCTCGGGCTGCTCAATCCCGTGGACATCAGCAACATGACGGAAAAGGAGGTCGATACCGTTATCGCCTTCCTCAAGGAGAAGGAGAAGGAAGGTCAGCTCCGCGCCATGTGGAAGGCCTATGGCGAGCTGGTCAACCTGATGGCCTCCGAGGAGGTCTGAATCGCCGATGCCTGGTGGCCGGTCGTGGTCGAGGTCGTCGGCAAGGGTATTCCGGTCCACTACGGCGTGGCCAAGGAAGGCTATCGCGCCTGGTGCAACGGCTACGCCATCACAGCCGACGCCAAGAATGTCGACGCCGGCTACGAATGACTGAACTATTGGATGGAGCGCTATCCCGGCGCCCGCCAGTCGGAGATCGGCTACTTCTCTACCGTCAGCAACTACGACAAATACCTCGATCCCAAGCTGGTGAAGGAGGTCTACGGCGGCGAGGGCCGCGACGGCGGCTCGCTCGGGGACCGTGCGCAGCGAGTCTTCATGTGGAACACGCGTCCGAAGGATCTGGAGTACTACACCGAAAAGTGGAATGAATTCCTGGCTGCCTGAGGAGGGCGTCGGGGCCGTCCAGCAGGCGAAATTCGGGGGAGAGCGCAATGCTGGCGGAACCTGGACATTACGACTACGCGCCCTATACGGGCCGCCCGCGCATCGTCTGGCCGGGCGGCGCGCGCATTGCCGTCTGGCTGGCGCCCAACATCGAGCACTACGAGCTCGAGCCACCGAACAATCCGCGCAAGGTGCCGTGGCCGCGGCCGGTGCCGGATATCCTCAACTACTCGCACCGCGACTACGGAAACCGCGCGGGCTTCTGGCGCATGGCCGACACCATGGCCAAGTATGGCGTGCGCGGCAGCGTGTCGCTCAACGTGGCGCTCTGCGACCACTTTCCCGAGATCATCGAGCGCTGCTGCGAACTGGGCTGGGAGCTGTTCAGCCACGGCACCTACAACACGCGCTATTTCTACGACCTGTCGGAGGACCAGCAGCGCCTGCTGATCGCCGACAGCCGCGAGACCATCAAGAAATACAGTGGCCAGTCGCTCGACGGCTGGCTGACGCCCGCCATCACCAACGACGAGACGACGCAGCATGTGCTGGCCGAGGAGGGCATCAAGTACACGCTCGACATGGTGCATGACGACCAGCCGATGCCGGTCAAGGTGCGCAAGGGCAAACTCATAAGCGTGCCCTATTCGCTCGAGGTCAACGACGTGCCGCTGTTCCAGAACCGCAACACGCCGGTCCAGCGCTACACTGACATGGTCAAGGCGCAGTTCAACCAGCTCTATGCCGAGGGTGCCGAGAGCGGCACCGTGATGTGCATGCCGCTTCATCCCTACCTCACCGGCATGCCGCAACGCATCGCAGCGCTGGACGAGGCGCTGGCCCATATCGTGGCGCATGACGGCGTATGGCTGGCGACGGGCCGCGAGATCGCCGCCTGGTACTCCGAGCACTATTACGACACGTACGTCGCCTGGCTTGCATCAGGCACGCCAGGAGGCCGGCGATGAGCGGCGCGGGTCTGCCTCTGAGCTATTTCGAGTATCCGTGGCGCCGCCAGGGTCTCGACCATGATCGCTTCCCGCATCGCAACCTGCCGCGGATGGCGCCGGTCGTTTGGCCGGGCAAGGCGAGGGTGGCGCTGTGGGTCGCCGTGCACATGGGCCATTTCCCGATGGATATGCCCAAGCTGCCCTTCGTTGCGACCGGCGGCATGGATCGGCCCTATCCGAGCTACTGGGACTACACCCAGCGCGACTATGGCAACCGCGTCGGCATCTACCGCCTGATGAAGGCGCTCGATGCGCGCGGCCTGCGCGCGACGGCGCTGATGAGTTCGGTGCTGGCCACCCGCTATCCGGCACTGATGAAGGAGCTCGCCGCCAGCAATTGGGAAGTTGCGGCGGCTGGCGTCGACATGGGCAAGCTGCATCATGGCGGCCTGCCCGAAGCCGAGGAACGCGCGCTGGTGCAGGAGGCCGTCAAGACGTTGCGCGGCGCTTTCGGTCCCAAGGTGCGCGGCTGGCATTCGCCGGCGCATTCGCAATCCATGCGCACGCTCGATCTCGTGGCCGGCGCCGGGCTCGACTACGTCACCGACTGGATCAATGACGACATGCCCTATTCGGTGAATACGTCGGGCGGCAAGCTGACGGCGATGCCGCTTGTCTGGGACATGTCGGACCAGCGCCTGCTGTTCCAGCAGCACATGGCGACGGAGGATTTCATCGACCAGGTGAAGCGGGCCTTCAAGGTGCTCTATGCCGAGGCGGTGAGCAGTGGCGGCGGGCGCATCCTGACGCTCACCATCACGCCCTGGCTGATGGGCCAGCCGCATCGCATCAAGGCGCTGGGCGCGCTGCTCGATCACATCCTGGAGCATGTCGGTGTGTGGCCGGCGACGGGCGCGGAAATTGTCGACGCCTGGAAGGCGAGCGCCACCAGTTAAACCGCGCCGGTTGACGCTTGAGAGCGGGAACGCCACCTTGCGTCCCGACATGCCCGTTCCCAGTGCGCTCGCCTGCGTTCGTTGCAACGCCCGTTATCCTATCGACCATTACGCCGAGGACTGCCCGGCCTGTCGTGCGGCGCGCGTGCCGGCCAACCTCACGGTCGCCTATGAGGGTGCTCCTGGCGCCACGTTGAAGCGGGACGAACCGCTCAAGCGTGCCCGGCTCAATGTGGCGCTGGGACAAATTCCTGCACGCCTCGGCCGAAGACGCGGTCACACTGGGCGAGGGCAACACCCCGTTGCTACCCGCACCTTCGCTCGGCCTCGGTGACGTCTGGATCAAGGACGAATCGCGCAATCCCACCTGGTCGTTCAAGGGCCGGCTGGGCTCGGGTGCGTTGACCATGGCCAGGCGCTTCGGCGCCAAAGTCATCGCGTCGAGCTCTTCCGGCAATGCGGGGCGTCGGCGGCTGCTTATGCCGCGAAGGCCGGCATTCCCTGCATCGTCTTCACCTTCGTGGGCTCCGCCGGTCTGTTGGTCCTGCAGATGCGTGCCTATGGCGCCATGGTCGTGAAGGTGAACGACAAGACCGACCGCTGGCGCCTGCAGTCGCTCGGCGTCCGCGAATTTGGCTGGTACCCAACCTCGCCGTTCTTCGGTCCCGTGGTCGGCAGCAACCCCTATGGCATGGAGGGCTACAAGTGCTACAAACCGTGATCGACAAGAAGGTCGGCGTCGCCGACATCGTCGCCGTCAAGTAACCACCAACCGGAACGGACAGCACATGCAGATCGGCGTCATCGGTCTCGGCCGCATGGGCGGCAACATCGTGCGCCGTCTGATGAAAGCGGGCCACGAATGCGTGGTCTACGACGCCAGTCCGGCGCCGGGCGCCGCCTTGGCAAAAGACGGGGCCACCGCGGTTTCGTCGATGCCGGCTCTGGTCGAGGCGCTGGGCCCGAGCCCGCGCACCGTCTGGGTGATGCTGCCATCGGGCAAGGTCACCGAGGATATGGTGACGCAGCTCGCGGGCCTGATGCGCGCCGGCGACGTCATCATCGACGGCGGCAACTCCAACTTCAAAGACGATGTCCGCCGCGCCCGCGAGCTCGCACCCAAGGGCATCAAATATCTCGACATCGGCACGTCAGGCGGCGTCTGGGGCCTGGCGCGCGGCTATTGCCTGATGATCGGTGGTGATGCCGAGACCGTGAAGCGTCTCGATCCGATCTTTACGGCACTCGCGCCCGGCCTTGGCGACATCGAGCGCACGGACGGCCGCGAGAAACTCGATCCGCGTGCCGAGCGCGGCTACATCCATGCCGGGCCGGTGGGCTCCGGGCATTTCGTCAAGATGATCCATAACGGCATCGAATACGGCATGATGCAGGCCTTCGCCGAGGGCTTCGACATCATGCGCCACCGCGCTGATGCAAAGCTGCCGGCCGACGAGCGCTACGACCTCAATCTGGGGGACATCGCCGAAGTGTGGCGTCGCGGCAGCGTGGTGACGTCGTGGCTGCTCGATCTAACGGCGTCGGCGCTGGCCAAGGACGAGCATCTCGAGCACTTCTCCGGTCATGTCGAGGACAGCGGCGAGGGTCGCTGGACCATCGAGGCGGCGATTGAGGAAGCCGTGCCGGCGGACGTGCTGGCGGCCTCGCTGTTCGTGCGCTTCCGCTCGCGCCAGCAGCATACCTTCGCAGAAAAAGTGTTGTCGGCGATGCGGCTGGGCTTTGGCGGCCACGTCGAGGCGCCTAAAAAATAGGGAGAAAACGATGCGTGTAGGTGTTTTCTATTTTCCGACCGACTACGGCATCGACATCGCCGAGCTGGCGCGTGCGCTCGAGGAGCGCGGCTTCGACTCGCTGTTCGTGCCCGAGCACACCCATATCCCGACCAGCCGCAAGACACCGTTCCCCGGCGGCGGCGAACTGCCCAAGCGCTATTCGCACACCCACGATCCCTTTGTCGGCCTGGCCTTTGCCGCCGCTGCGACCAAGAAGCTGCTGATCGGCACCGGCATCCTGTTGGTGCCGCAGCACGAGCCCCTCGCCACGGCCAAAGCCATCGCCAGCCTCGACCAACTCTCGGGCGGCCGTTTCGTCTTCGGCATCGGCGCTGGCTGGAACGAAGACGAGATGAACAATCACGGCGTGAAGCATTCCACCCGCTTCAAGCAGATGCGCGAGCATGTGCTCGCCATGAAGGAGTTGTGGGCCAAGGAGGAGGCCTCGTACCACGGCGAGTTCGTGAACTTCGATTCGGTGTGGTCGTGGCCCAAGCCGACGCACCGCCCGCATCCGCCGATCCTGCTGGGCGGCGAGAGCGATTACACGCTGCGCCGCGTCGTCGAGTATTGCGACGGCTGGTTCCCGCGCCCGCGCGGCTTCGACCCGGTCGAAGGCGTCGGGCGCCTGAAGCGCATGGCCGAAGAGAAGGGCCGGGATTTCAAGACGCTCACGATCACCGTCTTCGGCGCGCCGAACGATGCCGCAGTGCTGGCCTCCTACGAGAAGGTCGGCATCCAGAACGCGCTTCTCGCCGTGCCCGATGCCAGCCGCGACGAGATCCTGCGCCATCTCGACAAGCTGGCGCCGCTTGCGGCTGCGCACGCGTGAGCGTCGCCGTCGGACTCGGTCTGGCGGATTTTCCCTTCGCCGGCGCGTCCGGGTACTGGCGTTGGGTCGATCTCTGCGAGGCGGGCGGCGTCGATTCGCTGTGGCAGACCGACCGCCTGATCAGCCGCCAGCCGATCCTCGAGAGCATGAGCGCGATGGCGGCACTGGCCGGCCGCACGCGCCGGATGCGCTTCGGCATGAACGTCGTGTCGCTGGCGTTGCGCGATCCGGTTCTGCTGGCCAAGCAGTGCGCCACCATCGACGTACTCTCGGAAGGCCGCCTGCTGCCGGCCTTCGGTATCGGCAGCCCGCTGGGACCGGAATGGAAGGCGCTGGATATCGATACCAAGACGCGCGGCCGGCGCACCGACGAGAGTCTGGAAATCATCGGCCGCCTGTGGCGCGAGGACAGTGTCGATTTCGCCGGCAAATACTATCGCCTCTCGGGCGCTTCTATTTCGCCCAAGCCCGTCCAGGCCGAGCTGCCGATGTGGATCGGCGGCTCCTCGGACGCGGCGGTCCGGCGCACCGCGCGCTTCGGCACTGGCTGGCAGTCCGGCGTGGAAATTCCAGCCGATACAGGACGTGTCGTTGCCGCCATCAAGGCGGCCGCTGCCGCTGCCGGCCGCAAGATCGACGACGACCATTACGGCGCGGCGTTCCCCTTCCATTTCGGCCGCGCTGGCGATGGCGCGGTTGCCGGCGCCATGGAGGCCTATGGCAAGCGCACGGGCCGCGATCCTGGCCGCTATTTCGCCATCGGTGACGAGAAGGCGATCCTCGACCGGATCGCGGAATATGTCGACGTCGGGGTCGCCAAGTTCATCCTGCGGCCCGTTGGCGTGGACGAGGACGAGATCATCGTCCAGACCCGGCGCCTGATCGAAAAACTCCTGCCGTTGGTCGAGGCAAGGTGGCCTAAACTGCGGGCCTGAAAAGAAACGGCGGAGGAAAAGATGCATATCGGCGGGGCGATGTTCTTCACGGACTATTCCATGTCCCCGACCGAGCTGGGGCGGGCGCTGGAAGAGCGCGGCTTCGACTCGGTTTGGTCGCCCGAGCATTCGCACATCCCGCTGTCGCGCGAATCGTCTTTTCCGAGCGGCGGCGAGCTACCCAAGAAATACTACGACGCCATGGATCCCTTCGTGGCGCTGATGGCCGCCGCCGGCGCCACCAGGACCCTGAAGGTCGGCACCGGCATCTGCCTGATCGCCCAGCGCGATCCCATCCAGACCGCCAAATCGGTGGCCTCGATCGACCAGCTTTCCGGCGGCCGCTTCCTGTTCGGCGTCGGCAACGGCTGGAACAAGGACGAGATGGCCAACCACGGCACGGTCTTCGAGACGCGCCACAAGCTGGCGCGTGAGCGCATCGAGGCGATGAAGCTGATCTGGACCAAGTCGAAGCCCGAGTATCACGGCGAGTTCGTGAATTTCGATCCGATGATGACCTGGCCCAAGCCGGCGCAGAAGCCGCACCCGCCGATCCTGGTCGGCGGCGCCTTTCCCTTCGGCGCGCGCCGCGCGCTGCGTTATGGCGACGGCTGGATGCCGCACCGCTCGCGTCCGAAATACGCCAATGTTCGGGAGTTCCTGCCCAACTACCGCCAGATGGCGGCGGAAGCCCAACGCGACTTCGCGTCAGTGCCGGTGACGATTTGGGGCGCCAACGAAGACGAGGACATGCTGAAGCGCGACCGCGACGAAGGCGTGGCTCGAGTCATCCTGAGCCTCGAGTCTGCCAAATCGGACGTGATCCTGCCCGAGCTCGACCGCTGGGCGAAGCTGATCCGGGCGATCGCCTAGAGAAGCGTCAGCACGTCCTTCTTGAACTGCTGCATTCCGCCCAGCATTTCCTCGACGCTGCCGCCGGGGAAACCGAAGTCGAGGCTGCCGACGCCCATGTCGCGCAGCGCCCGCATGTCGGCTGCGATCTCCGCCGGCTTGCCGGCGAACAGCCGCCGCTCGCCGTCACCCGCCTTGGCCGGCACGTTCTCGCCGAACGCGGTGCAACGGAAGGCGAGCCCCATGGATTTGGGATCGCGTCCCGCTTCCTCGGTGAACTTGCGCAGGCGCGCCACCTGCGTCTTGAAGCGCGCCATGCTGTCGAGCGGATTGGCCGGATTGGTGCCGATGGGATACCAGGCATCGCCCAGCCGCGCGGTGCGGCGCAACGCCGGTCCGCTCTCGCCGCCGACCCAGATTGGCGGATGTGGCTTCTGCACCGGCTTATGGGCAAAGACGATGTTGTTGAAGCTGACATAGTCGCCCCTGAACTTGGGCGAGTCCTTGGTCCAGAGCTCGACGAAGGCCTTGATGTATTCGTCGGTGACCTTGCCGCGCGCCGCGAAATCCGGCGCGCCGATCGCCTCGAACTCCTCCTTCAGCCAGCCGGCGCCGATGCCAACGGTGAGGCGGCCGCCCGACAGCACGTCGATGGTCGACAGCATTTTCGCCGTCAGCACCGCCGGGCGATGCGGCACCACCATCACCGAGAGGATCAGCCGCAGCTTCGTGGTCTTGGCCGCGATATAGGCCACTTCGATCAGCTGCTCGTGGCGCTCACCACGGGCACCAGCGGGAAATTCGCCTGTCGAACTGTAGGGATATTTCGCCTGGATGTCGGTCGGGATCACGACATGGTCGCTGAAAGTAGCGTAATCGTAGCCAAGCGCCTCTCCGGCCGTCACCAGGCGGGTAAGCTTGTCGGAATCTGCCAGCGGCCCGGCGGTTGGCGCGTTGAAGCCGATCAGCATATGTCGATCTCCCCTGTAGAAAACCTATGGCACTGGCCATACTACACGATGCAGCCGAAGGCGATTGCCGCTATGTTTTGCCCATGATGGGAACGGGCGTTTCGATGGCCGGATTGATGGCCGAGGCAGGCCGGCTGCGCGATCGCGGCCACGGCCGGCTGATCTCCTATTCGCGCAAGGTGTTCATCCCGCTGACGCACCTGTGCCGTGACGTTTGCCACTATTGCACCTTCGCCGAGCGGCCACGTGCTGGCCAGCCGGCCTATCTCTCGCCCGACCAGGTCTTGGCCATCGCCCGCGCCGGCAAGGCCGCCGGCTGCACCGAGGCGCTGTTCACCCTGGGCGACAAGCCGGAGCTGCGCTACGCCGCGGCCCGCGAGGCGCTGGCGGCGCTCGGCTACAAGACGACGATCGAATACCTGACGGCGATGTGCGGCCTGGTGCTGCGCGAGACCGGCCTGCTGCCGCACTCGAATCCTGGCGTCATGACGCGCGAGGAGATCGCGGCGCTGCGCGAGGTCACCGCCAGCCAGGGCATCATGCTCGAATCGACCAGCGAGCGGCTGTGCGAGAAGGGCGGCGTGCATTACGGCTCGCTCGACAAGCATCCCGTCGTGCGTCTGGAGACCATCCGTCTCGCCGGCGAGCTGAAGGTACCGTTCACCACGGGCATCCTGATCGGCATCGGCGAGACGCGCGAGGAGCGCATCGAGGCGCTGCAGGCGATCCGCGACCTGCATGCCGCGCACGGTCATATCCAAGAGGTTATCGTCCAGAATTTCCGTGCCAAGCCCGACACCAAGCGCGCCGATGCCGACGAGCCCGACCTCGACGACCTGCTGTGGACCATCGCCACGGCGCGCAAGATCCTCGGGCCCGACATGAATATCCAGGCGCCGCCGAATCTTTCACCAGGCGTCTATCAGAAGCTAATCGCGGCCGGCCTGAACGACTGGGGTGGCGTCTCGCCAGTGACGCCCGATCACGTGAATCCCGAGGCGCCGTGGCCCGCCATCGACGAGCTGGCGCGGCTTAGCGCCGAGGTGGGCAAGCTGTTGGTCAACCGCCTCCCGGTCTATCCGGCCTACGCCCGCGACGCCGATACGTGGCTCGCGCCCGAAGTGGCGACGCAGGTGCGGCGCATGAGTGATTCCGAAGGCTTCGCCCGCGACGACGACTGGGCACCCGGCAACACCGAGCCGCCGCCTGCACCCCTGGTTCTGGCAAAAGAGGTTGATCCCGAGATCGTCCGTATCGTCGATCGTGCGACCGCCGGCCAGCGTCTCGACACGCCGCTGATCGTGCGCCTGTTCGCAGCCCGTGACGTCGACTACCGCCACGTCACCGGAGCGGCCAACGCGCTACGCCAGGCCGTCAGTGGCGATACAGTGCGTTATGTCGTGAACCGCAACATCAACTACACCAACATCTGTTATTTCCGCTGCCGTTTCTGCGCCTTCTCCAAGGGCCGCACGCACGAGGATCTGCGCGGCGCGCCCTACGATCTGGCGCTCGACGAAGTGAAGCGGCGCGCCGTCGAGGCGTGGCAGCGCGGCGCCACCGAAGTCTGCATGCAGGGCGGCATTCATCCCGACTATACGGGCGAGACCTATGTCGCGATCTGCAAGGCGATCAAGGAAGCGGTGCCCGACATGCATATCCACGCCTTCTCGGCGCTGGAAGTGACGCAGGGTGCTGCGACGCTGCAGCAGCCGATCGGCGATTTCCTGGCGCGCCTGCATCAAGCGGGTCTCGGTACCTTGCCAGGAACGGCCGCCGAGATCCTCGACGACAAGATCCGCGCCATCATCTGCCCCGACAAGATCAACACCGCGGAGTGGCTCGGCGTGCAGCGCGCCGCGCATGGGCAGGGTCTGCGCACGACCTCGACCATCATGTACGGCCATGTCGAGACCTCGCTCGCCTGGTCGCGCCATCTGCTGGCGCTACGTGACCTGCAGGTCGAGACCGGCGGCTTCACCGAATTCGTGCCGCTGCCGTTCGTTCACATGGAAGCGCCGATGTACCGCCAAGGTCTCGCCCGGCGAGGGCCAACCTTCCGCGAGGCGGTGATCATGCATTCGGTGGCGCGGCTGGTGCTGCATCCGGCGATCCCCAATATCCAGACCTCGTGGGTCAAGATGGGCCCGGCGGGCGCCGCGATCTGCCTCGAGTCGGGCGCCAACGATCTCGGCGGCACGCTGATGAACGAGAGCATCTCGCGCGCCGCCGGCACGCAGCACGGCCAAGAATTTCCACCCAACGCGATGGAAGCGCTGATTCGTTCGATCGGCCGCAAACCACAGCAGCGCGATACCCTGTATCGGCCAGTGCCGGAAGAACGCCGCGCCGCCTCGTTCGTCGCCGCGGAGCTGGCGCCGATCGTGCTGACGCCGCCGCGCAAGCGGGTCTCTGCGGCTTGATATAGAGCGTATTCGGCACGAAATGAGCGTCGCGGAACAGGGCCGCGTGACCAGGGGAAATCGAAGTGGCACAAATTCACGATCCGATCGCACTTGAGCTGTTCAAGAACGCCATTTTCTCGATCGCCGACGAAATGGCGCTGACGGTGTTCCGCACGACCTATTCAGGCGTGCTCAAGGACAACATGGATTATTCGACGGGCTTCGCCGATGCCGACGGTAAGCTCGCCGCGCAAGGCCTGACCCTGCCGGGGCATCTCGGCTCGGTACCGACGGCCATGGAATCGATCATGCGCCACTTCAGTGACGACATGGGCCCGGGCGACGTCTTCATCATGAACGACCCGTTCGACGGCGGCATGCACCTGCCCGACATCTTTGTCGTGAAGCCGCTCTATCACCAGGGCGAGCGGCTGGCCTTCGCCTGCACCGTCTGCCACCACATCGACGTCGGCGGCCGCGTCGCGGGATCGAACGCGTCGGATTCGACCGAGATCTATGCCGAGGGCCTGCGCATCGCGCCGATGAAGCTCTACGAGGCTGGCAAGATCAACAAGACCATCATGACGTTCATCGAAAAGAACGTCCGCCTGCCGGTCCAGCTGTTCGGCGACCTGCGCGCCCAGCTCGCGGCCTGCCATATCGGCGAGAAGCAGTTCGCCGAGATCGTGGCGCGCTACGGCCCGGAGCAGACCAAGTTCTACCTCAAGGAAGTCATCGACTATGCCGAGCGCCTGACGCGCGCGGCGCTTGCTGACCTGCCCGATGGCGAATGGACCTTCGAGGACTGGATCGACGACGACGGCGTCGATTACGGCCAGCCGATCCGGCTGTTTGTCACCATCCGCAAGAAGGGCGGCCACATGGTGGTCGACTGGACGGGCACCAATCCTCAAGTGAAGGGCGCCATCAACAACACGCTCTCCTTCACCAAGGCGGCGTCCTACACGGGCGTCCGCTCGGTACTGCCGCCGGGCATTCCCAACAACGAGGGCGTGTTCCGCGCCATCGAGGTCATCTGCCCGCCGGGCACGGTCGGCAACGGCGTGCTGCCGGCAGCCTGCGCGGCGCGCGGCCTTACCGGCTTTCGCATGGTCGACTGCATGTTCGGGGCGCTCGCCATGATGCTGCCTAATCGCGTGAAGGCAGCCGGCGACGGCGGCAACACCGGCATCTCGATCGGCGGCTACGACGAGGCCCGCAAGCCCTTCGTCTATGTCGACTTCACCTGCGGCGCCTGGGGTGCCAGGCCCTTCGCCGACGGGCTCGACGGCAACTCACACATGTTTGCCAACATGGCCTCGCACTCCATCGAGGTCACCGAGGCCGAGCAGCCGATCCAGCTGCTTGCCTACGAGTTCGTGGCCGACAAGGCCGGCGCCGGCAAATACCGTGGCGGCGTGCCGTTCCTGCGCGATTACCGCTTCCTCGAAGCCGAAGGCATGCTGCAGGTCCGCTCCGACCGCCGCGACCACCGGCCGTTCGGCCTCTATGGCGGCAGCCCCGGCGGCCCGTCGGAGAATTACCTGAACCCCGACGGCGAGAACCGGTTGCTGCCGTCGAAGCTCACCATGACGGTCAAGCGCGGCGAGGTCTTCCGCCATGTGCTGGCTGGTGCGGGTGGCTGGGGCGATCCGCTGGAGCGCGATCCCGTGGCCGTGATGCGCGACGTGCGCAACGAGCTCCTGTCGCCGCAAAAGGCGCTGGTCGACTACGGCGTTGTGATCGATAAGGCTGCGTGGAAAGTTGACGTGGCCGCCACGGCCCGGCGGCGCGGCGAGATCGCCAAGTCACGGGGCTGGACCAGCGTTCCAAAAGTTCAACGGCACGATCCGGTACTGCTCGCGCGCGCCGCGGAGTAGCGCATCATGGTCGTTACCTATCGCGTCGGTGTCGACATCGGCGGCACCTTTACCGATATCGTGCTGCTCGGCTCCGACGGCACCATCCATACCAAGAAGCTCTCGTCGAGCGTCGGCAACTACGCCCAGGCCATCGTCGACGGGTTGAGCGAGGTCTTTCGCGAGACGGGGCTCGACGGTGGCACCATCGAGGAAATACGCCATGGCACGACCGTCGCCTCCAACGCCATCCTCGAGCACAAGGGCGCGCGCGTCGGACTCATAACCACCAAGGGCTTCCGCGACGTGCTGGAAATCCGCACGCTGCGCATGCCCAAGCTCTACGATCTCACCTGGACCAAGCCGAAGCCCCTAGTCGAGCGCTACCTGCGCAAGGTGGTCGACGAGCGTATCGACCATGCGGGCCATGTCGATCGTGCCCTCGATCCGGCCGACGCCGAACGCGCCGTCGATGCGCTGCTGGCCGAGAAGGTCGAGGCCATCGCCATTTGCCTGCTCAATTCCTTCACCAATCCCGTGCACGAAACGATGCTGCGCGACATCGTGGCTCGCAAAGCCCCGCACCTGCCGCTCAGCGTCTCCTTCGAAGTGCTGCCTGAGATCAAGGAATACGAGCGCACCTCGACAACCGTCATCAACGCCTACGTCATGCCGATTGTGGCGACGTATCTGCGCGCGCTGCGCCAGGGCCTCGACGGCGCCGGCATTCCCGCCCGCCTGCTGCTGATGCAATCCAACGGCGGCCTGACGACCAACACCGCCGCCGCCGAGCAGCCGATGAACATCATCGAATCGGGCCCGGCCGGCGGCGTCGTCGGCGCGCAGGCGCTGGCCCGCGCCAAGAACCTCGCCAAGATCATCACCTTCGACATGGGCGGCACCACCGCCAAGGCCTCGATGGTCGAGGATGGCGAGATCGCGCGTGCCCAGGAATATGCCGTGGGCGCCGGCATCATGATCGGCTCGCGCCTGCTCACGGGTGCGGGCTATACGCTGAAAGTCCCCGCCATCGACCTCGCCGAAGTGGGCGCGGGCGGCGGCTCGCATGTCTGGATCGATGCCGGTGGCGCGCTGCAGGCCGGCCCGGAAAGCGCCGGCGCCTCGCCCGGCCCGGTCTGCTACGACAAAGGCGGCGAGGTGCCTACCATCACCGACGCCAATGTGCTGCTGGGCTATATCAACCCCGGCCATCTGGTGGGCGGCGCGCTCAAGCTCAATGCCGACAAGGCGCGCGCGGCTTTCGAGGCCAAGATCGCCAAACCGCTCAACATGACGCTCGAACGCGCGGCCTATGGCGCGCACCTGATCGCCGCGTCGAACATGATCCGCGCCATTAAGGCCGTCTCGACCGAGCGCGGCCGCGATCCGCGCGAATTCTCGCTCTTTGCCTTCGGCGGCAACGGCCCGCTCTTCGCCGCCGGCATGGCCGCGGCGCTGGGCATCTCGCGCGTCGTCGTGCCGCCCTCGGCCGGTCTCTTCTCCTCCTTCGGCCTACTCTATGCTGATGTCGAACATCACTACGCCCGCACCTTCCGCCGCCTGCTGCGCCAGGCCAATCTCGAGGAAATCGACGCGGCATGGAACGCGCTGGCCAAACAGGCGACCGACCAGCTCGCCATCGAAGGCTTCAGCGGCGCCACCGCCCGGCTCAAACGTTCGGCCTCGCTGCATTACAAGGGCCAGAGCTACGACCTCACCGTCGCCGTGCCCGACGGCCCGATCGACGCTTCAATGGTCAGGCAGCTGGAAGAAGCCTTCGGCCAGGAGCACGAGAAAACCTATGGCCACCGTGCCGGCCCCGACGAACCGGTCGAGCTGGTAGCCATCCAGGTGGTGGGCTCGGGCCTGCGGGAGGGCGGGGCCGTGCCAACACAGGTGAAATCGAGCCGCGCCGAGCCCACCGCGCAAGCCTCACGCCGGGCTTACTTCGGCGACTCCCACGGCTGGCACGACACGCCCGTGCTGAGCCGCGCCGATCTGTCACCGGGCCGCAGCGGTCCGATCATCATCGACGAATACGATACCACCTGCGTCGTGCCGCCCGACGCCCGCGCCGAACTCGACAGCGCGGGGAATATCGTCATCACGCTTTAGACCCCCCCTCTTGACCCCTCCGCCAGCGTAAGACGCTGACACCCATATGAATGGGGAGGAAAGATGAAGTGACCTAGGTCGCCGCCAGTTGCGGCAGCCACAGCGCGATCTGCGGCCAGAGCGACAGGATCACCAGCATCAGCAGCATGGTGACGATGAAGGGCGACGTGCCGATGATGACGTCGTCGATCTTGCCTTTCTTGCGCAGGCCCTGGACGACATAGAGGTTGATGCCGACCGGCGGCGTGATCATCGCCAGTTCCATCAGGATGATGATCATGATGCCAAACCAGATCGGATCGTAGCCGGCCTTGATCATGATCGGCGCGATGATCGGCACCGTCGCCACCATCATCGACAGCGTCTCCATGAACATGCCGAGGATGAAGTAGAAGATCACCACGGCGATCAGCAGCTCGACTTTCGACAGGCCGAGGCTGGTGATGAAGCTGTTAACCTGTCCCGTCAGGCCGATCGAGGTGATGACGAAATTGAGGAAATAGGCGGCAAGCAGGATCGCCATGATCATGGCGGTGGTGCGCATCGTGCCTTCGAAGGCGTTGAGCAACGTGCGCAGCGTCAGCCGGCGATTGACCGCGGCGATGACCATGGCGGCGATGACGCCCAGCGCCGCCGACTCTGTCGCGGTGGCCCAGCCGGCATAGATCGAGCCGATCACGGCGAGGAAGATGACCAGCGGCGGCAGCAGGTCGGGCAAGGCGGCGAAGCGCTGCGCCCAGGTCGTCGCCGTCGGCTTGCCGCCCATGGAGGGCCAGATCAGGCAGATCACCAGCACCGTCAGGCTGAACAGCGTGGCCAGCACGACGCCGGGAATGAAGCCCGCGAGATAGAGTTTGGGGATCGAGGTCTCGGTGAGCACGCCGTAGACGATCATGTTGATCGAGGGCGGGATCAGGATGCCCAGTGTGCCGCCGGCGGCGATCGTGCCGAGGAACAGGCGTTCGGAATAGCCGCGCTTCTCGACCTCGCCCAGGGCGACGGTGCCGATGGTGGCCGCCGTCGCCACGCTCGACCCCGAGGTCGCGGCGAACATGGCGCAGGCGGCGATATTGGAATGCATCAGGCCGCCGGGCAGCCACGGCACCCACAGAACCAGCGCGTTGTACATGCGCTCGGCCATGCCCGAGCGCAGCAGGATCTCGCCCAGCAGCACGAAGAACGGGATGGCCACGAGCAGGAAGTTGTTCGCGGTGCCCCAGGCGATCTCGCCCATCGCCAGCGACAGCGGCAGTTTGGAATAGATGGCCGACAGAGACAGGCCGAGGATGCCGAGGCTGGCGGCGACGGGAATCGCCAGCGCCAGCATTCCGATCAGGATGAGGAGCGTGATACCCAGCACGTCAGTTGCTCCCTTCGCGGACCTGGCGATCCTTGAGGTCGCGGATTTCGTCCTCGACCTCTTCCTCGGCGGAGCGCGTGCTGATCAGTTTCGCCATGCCGTGCAGATCGCCGGCAAAGCCCAGCCGAAGCGCCTGAATCAACAGCAGCGCGCTCACCAGAACGAAAGCCACCAGGCCGGCGATCCACAGCGCCTGAGGGAGCACGGTTGGCGTTTCCAGAGCCGATTGGCTGCGCGATCCGGACGTCCAGGATTGCGAGACTACACCCAAGCCGTGCCACAGGGTCAGGCTGAAGAATCCGACGAAGAGAAAGAGCGCCACGGTATCGAGCGCCAGGCGAATCTTCTGCGGGAAGAACACATAGAGCGAATCGATGCGGATATGGGCGCGATCAAGCAAGGCCGCGCCCAGGCCCCAGGTCGTGCCGATCGCCAGCGAATAGCCTGCGAGTTCGTCGGCACCGCCGATCGACCGGTCAAGGAATTTGCGCATCAGCACGTCGATGCCGATGATCAGCGCGGCCAGCAGCACCAGCGCGCCGCCGAACCACAGGCCCCATTGGGCAAAGCGCCGCACACCTGTCATCGCGCGCCCCCCCCTAAATGCCCGTCACGTTTATATGCCCGTACGGCCCCGCCGCCCTTACGGCGTCGGCGCCTTCAGCCCCAGCACCTTGCCGACGGTCTCGTTCCATTCCTTGGCGCATTCGACGCCGCAGCGCTTGGCCCAGCCGGCCAGCACAGCGCCCTCGACCAGCTTCTTGTGCGTCTCCATCTCCTCGGGTTTCACCGCGACGATCGTCGTCTTGGCGAGCTTGCCCATGGTGCAGGGCTGCTTGCCGGTGTTGCAGTTGTCGGCCTCGCCTGTCGTTGTCTTAACGGTCGCCCACATCTTGTCTTCGTAGGCTTTGATCTGTTCGAGCAGGAAAGCCTGGGTCCTGGGGTCGAGGCGCTTCCAGCTGTCGAGGTTGATGGCCAGCACGTTGATGCTCCAGCCCAGCGACATCGGATAGATCGACTTGGTCACCTCGGTCCAGCCCGCGGTGTTGCCCGACAGGCTGCCGGTCACGCCGCAATCGACGACACCGGCGCTCAGCGCTGGCACGACCTCGGCGAAGGCCATACTGACGGCGGTGGCGCCGACACCCGCGAGAAAGTCGCGCATGGTGTTGTTGAAGACGCGGATCTTCTTGCCCTTGAAGCCGTCGAGACCGCTGACCACGTCGCGGCACCAGAAGACCTGCGGGGTATTGCCGCCGAAGGCCAGCAGCTTTGCGTTCCAGTTCTTCTGCATCTGCCGGTCGATGACGGCGCGATAGGCGTTGCAGGCGGCGCGGGCCTTGTCGGGATCGAGCGTCAGGCCGGCCAGATCGCAGGCCTCGAAGCGCGGGTCGTCGCCGGCCATCTTGGAAATGTCCATGGCGGCGATGTCCATGACGCCGAGCTTGAGTAGGCGCAGCATGGTCTTGTCGTCGATGCCCATCTGGTCGAGCGGCGTGATGTCGGCCGTGATGGCGCCCTTCGACGCCTCCGGGATCGTCTTGCGCCAGAACGGCAACTCGTCGTGGATCGATACCGGTGTCGGGCTATTGAGGCCAATGACCTTGAACTGGCTCTTCGGCAGGTCCTGTGCGGCTGCCGCGCCGGTGAACACCGCCGCGAGCGCCAATCCAGTCAGCATACGATACAGCATGTGCGATCTCCCCCGTCCTCGATGAAGCCCGGGATGTTAACAGAAAAACGCATGCCATGTGAAATTGAACCGTTCAGCGCCTCGCCAGTAGTTCGGGAATCCCGGCTTCCTCGAGAAAAGCGCGCGTACGCGTGCCGGCCGACTGCGGCAGGCGCAGGAAGGCGGCGAGGTCGGCGGGATGGTCGATGTCCATGGCGATGCCCGGTTGGCGAATGATCGTCGGCTCGATGCCCGCACGCCGCGCCGCGTCGAGATGCGGGAAGTAGCTGTTCTCGCCAAAGCGCAGCGGTACGGCATTGGGTGGCGAGCAGATAACGGCGTTCGAGCCGAGCTCGTCGTGCGCCGGCGAAATGGTGAACGACGGCGCCCTCAGATGTGCCGCCAGCACCGCATCGATCTCGGCCGAAGTCGCGGCGGGAATGTCGGCCGGCACGGTGATCACGCCGCCGCGGCCTTCACGGGCGAGGAGACTGCGGCCTGCCTCGACGCTGCCGGTATGGCCGTCGCGCGCGCCGTCTGTGACGATGCGTGCGCCGAGCCGGGCGGCGAGTGCGGTCGCCTGCGGATCGCACGTGACGACGATTATTCCCACCAAGTCCCGCGCACCCGCGACGGCGTTAAGCACTTCGCCCATCATCACCTCGATCAGCGCCCGGCGTTGCGCAGGCGAGAGCAGGGAAGCGAGACGCTGCTTAGCGCCGTCGAGCTCCTTGATAGGCACGATGGCCCAGATATCTGCCGAGGTGCTCACTTCAGGGAATCGGCGAAGTCGAGGACGGTACGCGCCAATGTCTCCTTGTCTTCAAGCGTCGTCATCAAGGTGGGAGCGATATGCAGCTTGGCCTGGACGCCCTCGGCATCGCCGGCGTCGACGACGTAACCGTCGAGAAAATCGCCGTAGCGCTCAGCCACGGCGGCAGAGGTCACGGGCAGGCCGAGTTCCTGCATCATCTTTGCGGTCGGTCCCTTGACCGCGCGGCCGGCGACGATCGGCGACACCGCCACCACCGGCGCGCCGCAGGTCGAGATGGCATCGCGAATGAGCGGCACCGCGAGGATCGGCTCGATGCTGATGAATGGATTGGAGGGACAGATCACCACGGCGCGCACGCGCCGGCTGGCCAGGGCTGTCATGACGTCCGGTTGAGGCCGCGCCTTGGCGGCGCCGTCGAACGTCAGCCGTCGCACGACCGGTTGGCATTGCTGGCGCACAAAATAGTCCTGGAAGTCGATCCAGCCACCGTCACTCAGCACGCGCGTGCGCATGCGGTCGTCGCTCATCGGCAGCACACGCGCTGCGATCCCGAGCCGCTGGCAATTGTCGGCCGTCACCTGGGAGAGTGTCTCGCCGGCACGCAGTCGCCGCGTTCGCTCGACATGAAGGGAGAGGTCTCGGTCACCGAGACGGAACCAGGCTTCGCCACCCAGGGCTTCGATCGACGTCATGAACGACCAGGTCTCGTCGCGGCGGCCCCAGCCGGTCACCGGATTGTCGAGGCCGGCCAGCACGTAGGTCAGCGTGTCGATGTCGGGCGAGATCGAAAGGCCGAGATGCTCGAAATCGTCGCCGGTATTGGCGACGACCAGCAGTTCATCGGGCGCCAGGATGCGGCTGAGGCCCAATGCCAGCTTGGCGCCGCCGACGCCACCGGAGAGCGCCACCACCAGGCCGTCGCTCATCGAAACATGTCCTCGGCGGCCGGCCGGAGGAGTTCAGCGGCGGGATTTGCAGGCGCGCTCCAGGTGAGGCCGCGCACCAGAACCACCGGCTGCGCCTCGTCGCCCTGGCCCATGACGAGCGATGCCGCGGCAGCGATCTCGTCGGCAAAGCCCGAGATGCTGACCTGCAGGGCGCGGCCGAACAGGTCGGGATTGCCGCGCAGGTCGAGCAACGCCGGCAGGCCTGCAGCGCCGATCGCCACGCCGACTGTGCCGCGCCGCCACGCCCGACCGAAGCTGTCGATGATCACCACTGCCAGTAGCACGCCGTACTGGGTGGAGAGGCGGGCGCGTAACGCCTCGGCGCTACCGTCGGGATCGACCGGCAGCAGCAGCGCGCGCTGCACGCCGTCAGTCGGGCCGACATTGGACTGGTCGATCCCGGCATTGGCCATGACGAAGCCACGCCGGTGTTCGACGATCAGCACGTTGGGCCGGGAGCGCACGACGCGAACCGATTCCGACAGGATCAGCTCGACCAGGCGTGGATCCTTCTGAACTTCCTCCGCCAGGGTGACGGCCCGAGCCGAAGGCACCACCGACGCAAGATCGACGCCGCGGCCTTCGGCCTTGGAGACGATCTTTTGCGCCAATACCAGTACGTCGCCGGCGCGCGGTGTCAGACCGCCGCGCGAAAATCCTTCGGAGATGAGAGAAGCCAGATCGTCGCCCGGCGCGACCATCGGGATGCCGGGGATCGCCAGGAGTTCCAGTGTCGTCGTGCGGCTCATCCGAAACGCTTGCGCAGACGGGGTACGACCTGCTCGGCATAGAGCCGCAGGAAGCGTTCCTGGTCGGGGCCAGGCGCGTGGAAGACGAGATGATGGAAGCCCAGTGCGACATAGGTGCCGATGCGCTCGACATGCTCGTCAGGATCGTTCGAGACGATCCAGCGGCTGGCCGCGCGCTCGATCGGCAGGGCATCGGCGAGGCGCTGCATCTCGACGGGATCCTCGACCGACATCTTTTCTTCCGGCGTCAGCGCCAGCGCTGCCCAGTGGCGCGTATCGGCCAACGCGCGCTCGCGGTCGGTATCGAAGGAGACCTTCACCTCGATCATATGGTCGTAGGGCTGTGGGCGCGGTCCGGCGGCGGCGATTCCCTCGGCGACCTTTGGCAGCAACGTCTCGGTGTAGAGCTCCGGCTTCTTGCCGCTGGTGCAGATGAAGCCATCGCCCGAGCGGCCGGCGTATTTGGCGACCAGTGCGCCGGCTGCCGCGACGTAGATCGGCACCTCGGTATCGGGCCGGTCGTAAATGGTCGCTTTGTCGGTGTGATAATACTGGCCCGCGAAGCTTACGCGCTCCTCGCGCCACAGCGTGCGAATCAGCGTCACCGCTTCGCGCATCCGGGCGAAGCGCTCCTTGAACTCCGGCCACGGCTGGCCGGTCGACGGCACCTCGTTCAGCGCTTCGCCAGTACCGATGCCCAGGATCACCCGGCCCGGGAACATGTCGCCCAAGGTGCCGAAGGCCTGGGCCACGATCGAGGGATGGTAGCGGAAGGTCGGCGTCAGCACGCTGGTCCCGATGACCAGCCGCTTCGTCCGGGCACCCAGGGCACCCAGCCAGGTGAGCGAGAACGGCGCATGGCCGTCGACATGCTTCCACGGCTGGAAATGGTCGCTGACGAACACCGATTCGAAGCCGACTTCTTCAGCCAGGCAGGCGAAGTCGAGCAGCTTTCCCGGTGCGAACTGTTCGGCCGAGGCCTTGTATCCGATCTTGAGCACTGTAATCTCCTGCCGCGTCAGGCGGCGATGGCCGAAAGGTTAGCACGCGGCGCTGTAAATGTGAGCGCCAGTGCCTTGCACAAATGGCCTATCGGCGCAAAAGTCTGCCTGCCGGCAGAGCCCGGCAGAGCGAGGGGATATATATCCTCGTTCGCAGGGAGACTGTGATGCCCAAGGTGCTTACCGACGCCCAGGTCGCGCAATACCACCGCGACGGCTTCTTCTTTCCGACCCGCATCATGTCGGAGGCCGACGCCGCCCTATGCGAGAAGCAGCTGCGCGCGCTCGAGGCCCGCGAGGGCGGCACGATTTCGCGCAAGACCAACATGAAGCCACACCTGCTGGTGCCGTGGCTGGAGACGCTGGTACGCCAGCCCAAGATCCTCGACGCCGTCGAGGACATCATCGGCCCCAATATCCTCGCCTGGGGCAGCGGCTTCTTCACCAAGGGCGCGCACGATCCCTCCTTCGTGAGCTGGCACCAGGATTCGACCTATTGGGGCCTGTCGAAGCCCGAGATCGTCACCGCCTGGATCGCCTTCACGCCCAGCACCGTCCAGTCCGGCTGCATGAAGGTCATGCCCGGCACCCACGGCGAGCAGATCGAGCACAAGGACACCTTCGACGAACGCAATCTCTTGAGCCGCGGTCAGGAGATCCAGGTCGAGGTCGATGAATCCAAGGCCGTCGATATCGTCCTGCAGCCGGGCGAGATCTCGCTGCATCACGTCCGCCTGATCCACGGCTCATCGCCCAACCAGGCCGACCACCGGCGCATCGGCTACGCCGTCCGCTATATCCCCACGCACGTCCGGCAACTGACGCCGGTGCGCGACAGCGCCATGCTGGTGCGCGGCGTCGACACCTACGGCTATTTCGACCGCGATCCCTCGCCCAAGTCGGAGTTCGATCCCGCTGCGGTGGCCTATCACACCGACCTGGTCGACCGGCAGACCAAGATCCTCTACGCCGGCGCCGAGAAGGTGCGCGACCTCAATGCCCCGGCGGCGCGGGCGAACTGATGCGCTTCAAGGCGGCCGTCCTCGAAAAGGTAGGCAGTCCGCTGGTGGTGCGCGAGGTGACGGTGGCGGAGCTGAAGCCGTCCGACGTGCTGGTGCGCAACAAGGCGAGTGGCCTCTGCCATACCGACCTGGAAATCATCCAGGGCCAACTCGCCTGGCCGCTGCCGGCCATCCTGGGCCACGAGGGCGCCGGCATCGTCGAGGCGATCGGTAGCGACGTCGCCCTGGTGAAGTCGGGCGACCACGTCGTCTGCTCGTGGAACCCGACCGGCGGCCATTGCTTCTATTGCGGCCGTGGCCAGCCGATCCTCTGTGAGCCGCACAACCGGCATAACGGCCAGGGTGCGCTGCTCGACGGCGGCTCGCGGCGGGCGCTCGACGGCCGAGCCAACGACCTGATCCAGAAGGTCAAGGACCTGACGGGCGGCCGCCACCGCCTGCATGCGCTCGACCGTCGGCGCGCAGGCAGTCGGCGTGTTGAAGCCTTTGCCGAAGCAGAAATTGTAGTCGGCGTATTTGGCGGTGAAGGCCATGCCGGCGTCGCTCTGGCCAGCGCAGATCAGCTTCATGTCGGCCTGCGGACGCGGACTGAGCCGGCAATCGTCCATCTTGAAGAACTCGCCCTTGAAGTTGGAGACGCCGGTCTCCCACAGGTCGCGCAGGACCTGGACATACTGCCCGGCGTAGTCGTAGCGGCGGCCGAAGTACTCGTCGCCCGGCGATAGGCCCATCTGGGAATATTCCGGCCGCTGCCACCCGGTGATGACATTCAGCCCGAACCGCCCGTTGGAGATCGAGTCGATGGTCGAGACCATGCGCGCGGCGATCGCCGGCGGGATCGCCAGCGTTGGCACCGTGGCGAAGAGCTTTATGCGCGAGGTGATCGAGGCCAACCCGGCCATCAGGGTGAAGGACTCGAGATTGTGGTTCCAGAGCTCCGATTCGCCGCCGAAGCCGCGCAGCTTGATCATCGACGCCACGAAGTCGAAGCCGTAGCGCTCGGCGGCCAGCACTGTCTGCTTAATTCAGCTCGAAGGTCGGCTTGTATTGCGGCGAGGTGGTGGAAACCAGCTAACCGTTATTCCCGATTGGTATGAAGACCCCGATTTCCATGTGCTGCGACCCCTCTGCTGGCTCCTAAGTGCCGTTGCGGCAGGATTTTAGCAAAACTCGGACCAGCATAACCCCAAACTTTGGCGTTCCGTTCAACGAAATTCCCTGTTTCATGTCAGGACAATCGACCGCTCCAGGACGCGATTCGGCAACAATTTCTTCAAAGAGGGAGGACGAATTGCCATTATACTGCACGCTCTTACGTCGGAATTCCCATACAACGGGAAGCCGCAGAAAACCGGAACCGCCAGCAGGAAACCAGAGATGATCGATATCAAATACAGTTCACCCGCTACAATCGACGAGGCCGTCGCGGCCATGGTCGCCGCCAAGGGCGCCGGCCGCATCCTGGCCGGTGGAACCGACCTCTTGGTGCAGATGCGCGCCGGCTTCGTTAAGCCCGGCAGCAGCATCGTCGACATCAAGAAGATCTCCGAGATGATGAGCATCGAGGAAAAGGGCGGTGTCTTCCGCATCGGCGCCGCCGTCTCGGGCATGCAGCTTTATGAGCATCCTACTTTCAAGAGGGTCTGGCCCGGCGTGCTCGAGGCCATCAACCTGATCGGCTCCAAGCAGATTCAGGGCCGCGCCTCGGCCGGCGGCAATCTCTGCAACGCCTCGCCCGCTGCCGATGCGGTGCCGGCGCTGGTCGCCGCCGCCGCCATGGTCACCGTACAGGGCCCCAAGGGCCGTCGCGAAGTGGCGGTGGAGAAGTTCAACTCAGGCCCTGGCCGTACGACGCTGGAGCCGGGCGAGATCGTCGTCAGCTTGACCCTGCCGGCCCGTCCGGCCGGTTCGTCCGACGCCTATCTGCGGCTGATCCCGCGCACCGAGATGGACATCGCCGTGGTCGGCGTCGGCGTCAGCCTGACGATGAAGGACGGCACTTGCACCGCCGCCCGCGTCGGCCTCGGCGCCGTCGCCCCGACCGTGCTTCTAGTCGAGGCCGCCGGCAAGGCGCTGGTCGGCTCCAAGCTCGACGACAAGGCCCTCGAAGCCGCGGCAGCCGCCTGCCGCGCCGTCTGCAAGCCGATCGACGACAAACGCGGCACCATCGTCTACCGCACCAAGATCGCCGGAGTCCTTCTGAAGCGCGCCACCACCATCGCGGCCGCACGCGCCACCAAACACTGAGAGAGAATCATGGCCAAGACACACGTTTCCACCACCATCAACGGCGAGCCGACCGAGTTCCTCTGCGAGCCTACCCAAGCCGTCCTCGATGTGCTGCGCGACCAGCTCGGCATGACCGGCACCAAGGAAGGCTGCGGTTCGGGCGACTGCGGCGCCTGCACGATCATGCTCGACGACCGCATGGTCTGCTCCTGCCTTGTGCTGGCGGTTGAGGCCGAGGGCAAGAAGATCGAGACCATCGAGGGCATGGCCCAGGGCGAGCAGCTCCACGCCCTGCAGAAGAAGTTCATCGAGTTCGCCGCCCTCCAGTGCGGCATCTGCACGCCGGGCGTGCTGATGGCCTCGCGGGCGCTGCTGGCGAAGAACAACAATCCGACCGAAACCGAAGTCCGCTACTGGCTGGCCGGCAATCTTTGCCGCTGCACGGGCTACGACAAGATCGTCCGCGCAGTCATGGAAGTGGCCGCAGACATGAGGGAGACAGCCCGATGAGCAAGCCAAAGTACAAGTGGGTCGGCACGCGTCCTGATCGTCCCGACGGCGCCGACAAGGTGACCGGCCGCGCCCGTTTCGGCGCCGACTTCAACATGCCCGGCCAGCTCGTCGGCAAGGTGCTGCGCAGCCCACACGCCCACGCCATGATCAAGTCGATCGACATCTCGGCCGCTGAAAAGCTGCCGGGCGTGAAAGCCGTGGTGACGTCGAAGGATTTCCCCGACCAGCCCAACCTGATCGTCCCCACCGGCGAGATGCAGGTCAACCTGCGCGACATCACGCGCAACGTCATGGCCCGCGAGAGGGCTCTCTATGAGAGCCATCCCGTCGCCGCCGTGGCCGCCACGACCGATGCCATCGCCAACGCCGCGCTGGCCCTGATCAAGGTCGAGTACGAGGTGCTGCCGCACGTCATCGACGTTGCCGAGGCGATGAAGGACACGGCACCGGTGCTGCACGACCACCTCATCACCGAAGGCGTGAAGCCGGCACCGACCAAGGCGTCGAATATCGCCAAGCGCATCGACAACCTGAAGGGCGACATCGAGGCCGGTTTCAAGCAAGCCGAGATCGTCGTCGAGCGCGACTACACCACCCAGGCAGTCCACCAGGGCTATATCGAGCCGCACGCGACACTCGCCAGCGCCGCCGAGGACGGCCAGGTCCAGATCTGGTCGACCACTCAAGGGCACTTCCAGGTCCGCGGCTTCTGCAGCCGCCTGCTCAACATCGAGACCTCGCAGATCCGCGTCACGCCGACCGAGATCGGCGGCGGCTTCGGCGGTAAGACCGTAGTCTATCTCGAGCCGATCGCGGTGCGGTTGTCGCAGAAGTCGGGCAAGCCGGTGAAGATGGTGATGAGCCGCGACGAGGTGTTCCGCGCTTCCGGCCCGGCGCCGGGTGGCACGGTCCACGTCAAGATCGGCGCCAAGCGCGACGGCACGATCGTCGCCGCGGAATGCACGGTCGCCCTGCAAGCTGGCGCCTTCCCGGGTTCGCCGGTCGGTCCGGCGTGCTGGACCAGCTTCGCCTGCTACGACATCCCCAACATCAAGGTCGTCGGCTTCGACGTGGTGAGCAATCGACCCAAGGTCGCCGCTTACCGCGCCCCGGGCGCGCCGATCTCTGCGTTCGGCGTCGAATCGACGATGGATATCCTGGCCATCGAGCTAGGCATGGATCCGATCGACCTGCGTCTGAAGAACGCCGCCAAGAAGGGCACCAAGACCAGCTACGGTCCGGTGTTCGACACCATCGGCTTCGTCGAGTGCCTGGAGGCCGCCAAGAACTCCGAGCACTACAAGAGCAAGCCCGCGCCGGGCATGGCGCGCGGCGTCGCCGCAGGCTTCTGGTTCAATGTCGGCGCCGATTCGAGCGCAGCCGCGCATGTCGCCGAAGACGGCACGGTCACGATCATCTCGGGCAATCCCGACATCGGCGGCAGCCGCGCTTCGCTCGCCCTGATGGCGGCCGAGGAGCTCGGCGTCGATTACAGCAAGGTGCGGCCGGTCATCGCCGATACCAGCTCGATCGGCTTCAACTTCGTGACCGGCGGCAGCCGCGTCACCTTCGCCACCGGTCTCGCGGTGGTGAATTCGGTGAAGGACCTGATCCGCGAGTGCAAGATCCGCGCGGCCAAGACCTGGGGCGTCGACCCGGAAGCCGTGCTCTGGGAGGACGGCCACGCCAAGCCCGCCGGCAAGAACGTCGGCGAGTTCGAGCCGCTGTCGCTTGCCCAGCTCGCCTTGACCGCCGGCAAGACCGGCGGCCCGATCAACGGCCATAACCAGCTGAACGCCCAGGGCGCAGGCCCCGGCTTCGGCGTGCACATCGTCGACCTCAAGGTCGATCGCGATACCGGCATCACCGAGATCGGCCGCTACACCGCCGTTCAGGACGTCGGCACCGCGATCCATCCGAGCTACGTCGAAGGCCAGATCCAGGGCGGCGCCGTGCAGGGCATCGGTTGGGCGCTGAACGAGGAGTACATCTACAACGCCAAGGGCAAGCTCGATAACGCGGGCTTCCTCGACTATCGCATGCCGGTCTGCTCCGACCTGCCGATGATCGAGACCGTCGTCGTCGAGGTGCCCAACCCGCACCATCCCTATGGCGTGCGTGGCGTCGGCGAAGTGCCGATCGTGCCGCCTCTCGCCACGGTGGCCAACGCCGTCGCCCGCTCGATCAGCTTGCGCATGACCGACCTGCCGCTGTCGCCGCCGCGCATCTCCGCGGCGCTCGATGCCGCAGCACCGCGGATGGCCGCGGAATAACTCGCTTCCCCCCGGCGGTCACCCGACCGCCCGGGGGAGTTCGAGATCACCTCTGGGGGCGCGCCACTCTGTGGCGCCTCTTTTTTGTTCACGTTGGTCTTGCCCAGCATGACGATCTCCGCACCCGGCCGGGCGATCTCGAACATCGTCTGCCCCGCGACCTCGTTGCCGGTGCATTCCAGCACGTAGTCGGCGCCCCGGCCAAGACCGGCCGCACGATCGGAAACTACGGCCTGTTCATGGTGATCACTGGCGAGACCGACCAAGAGGCCCGGGCCAAGTGGACGCTCTACAAGTCGGGCACCGACTTCGAGGCGCTGCGCTGCCTCACCGCGCAGAGTGAGGCCGACACCAAATCGGGCAGCGACACCAATGTCCGCCACATGGCCGACGAGACCTCGGCGGTGAACCTCAACATCGGCCTGGTCGTGGGCTCGCACGCCACTTGCGCGCGGCTGCTCGACGAGGTCGCAACCATTCCCGGACTCGCGGCTAGGGCGCGATCATGCGGTAGACCCGAGCGGCGGCGCCGCTGTAGAGCGCCTTCTTCTCCGAAGCCGACGCGCCTGATGTGATGTGCTTGAACGCGTTCCACAGCTCGGTGTAGCCGCATGACTGCTTGTCGGGCGGGAAGTTGCTCTCGAACATGCAGCGGTTCGGGCCGAACGCCTCGATGCAGGTCTCGATGTACGGCTTCCAGGCCGCCGCCAGTTCCTTGGAGGAGGGCGGGGCGTCCTGCTCGTGGAAGCCGAAGCCGAACGAGGTCATGCCGAGCCCGCCCAGCTTGACGTTGACGTTGGGCAGGGCGGCCAACGCCACCATGTTCTTCTTCCATTGCGGCATGATCTCCGCCGACTTGCCGGCATACTCGCCGACGCCCAGCACGCCGCCGACATGGTCGACGATGATCGTCGTGCCGGGAAAGGCCTTGGCGATGTCGATCAGATCGGGCAGCTGCGGATGGAAGTGCCAGGAGTCGTAGGTGAGGCCGAGCTTGCCCAACTCAGCGAAGCCCTCGCGGAATTTAGGGTCGAGCAGGCGGTGTGGCGGGATCGTCCGTGAGGTGAACTTGCCGGCGATGCCGGGATCGTACGACGTGCCGTAGCGCGTGCCGCGGAAGCGGCCGCCGCCGGCGACGGTCAGCGCCTCCAGCACCTCGCGCACGCGGCTGCCCAGCATCAGGTCGGCCCAGCCGACGATCGCCTCGCAGACCCGCGTCTTGCCGTAATTGCCCGACTCGCTCATGGCGGCGACGCCGGCCACGAACTCGACCTCGCCCACCGGACGCATCTCGACCGGGCCTGACGCGCGGAACATCGACTGGCATTCGAGGAAGACCGTCGAGACGATGTTGTGGCCGCCGCTGGTGTCGGCGAGCAGCTCGGGCAGCAGGTAGAGACCGCGCGCCGGCGTTTCCCAGAGATGATGGTGCGGATCGATAATCGGCAGGTCGGGCTCGAGGGCCGCTTCCGATGGTCGCTTAGCGAGCCAGGCCTTGAGGTCGGCATTGTTGCGGTAGCTGAGGCCGCGATATTCGCCCTTGGTCACCATGGTCGTTCCCCCCTTTTTCAGGCGGCTACCCTACGACGGTTCCCGGGTCGCGCGAAGATCAGCTTGTGATGCTTGGCGGGCACGGCCTATCGTCGGGACCGAAAAATCACTCGTGAGGAAGCCCCAATGAATCATCCCGATCGTCTGCGTGCCCTGCTGGCCGAACCTGGTCTCGTCGTGATGCCGGCCGCCTGGGATGGCCTCAGCGCCAAGCTGGCCGCCGCTGCCGGCTTCAAGACGGCGTTCCTGTCGGGCTCCTGCGTAGCGGCAAGCCGGCTGGGCGGGCCCGATCTCGATCTGGTTTCGTTTGGCGAGATGTTCGACTCGTTCAACATGGTGCGCGCTGCCGCGCCGGAAACCCTGGTGCTGGCCGACGGCGATCACGGCTATGGTAACGCCATGAACGTGCAGCGCACGGTGCGCGCCTACGGCCGTGCCGGTGCCGCCGCCATCCTGGTTGAGGACAAGATCACACCGCGCGCGCTCACGGCCGCCGGCAAGCCCTGCCTGCCGCGCGAGGAAGCGCGCATGAAGATCCGCGCTGCCGTCGCCGCGGCTAAGGAGTCCGGAATCCTCATCCTGGCGCGTACCGACTGCCGGCCGACCCAAGGCATCGACGAGGCCGTGGCGCGCATCGAGATGTATGTCGAGGAAGGCGCTGACATTCTGTTCCTCGATTCGCCCGCCGACGACGCCGAGATCCGCCGCGCCGTCGCCGCCGCCAAGGGCCGGCCGTCCTTCGCCGTGCTGTCGCCGGGAGCACCTCGCGCGACGCCGTCGCAGACCCAGGCGCTGGCACTGGGCTTCAAGATCGGCACCTATCCGACCGGCATGCTGTCGCCCGCCACCGCCGGCATGAAGGCGGGGCTCGCGGCACTGGCGGCCGGTGAAGCCGAGGCAAAGAGCGCGTTGCCGCCGGCCGAGTTGCGCGCGACGCTGGGTTACGCCGACTACGACTCGGCGGCCAAGCATTTCATCGTGGCAGGGTAAGCTCCGCGCCGATCACTTCTCGTCGGGCTTGCGCTCCCAGTGCACGAGCTCGTGGTCGACGCATTCGTTCATGAATCGCACGACGTCGCGCATGGCGCGGCCGAACGCGGCGAGGTGGTCGGGCTCCTGGAGGGAGCCCGGCTTCACCACATAGCGGCCGCGCGTCTGCTCGAGGATGCAGCCGCGCTGGACCAGCAGTTTCAGCTTGCGCCGCACCGTCTCGCGCGGGATGCCGGTGGCGGCAGCGATCGATAGCGCGTTGATGCCGCGCTGGCCGGCGACGCCGACAATGCGGTTGAAACTGCGGTAAGTGTCGCGGCGGCGCGGATCGCGCATAAAAGGCTCGATGGCCGCGAGCCCAACTGTCTCGGCAACGCTCGCAAGGTCGAGATCCGCAAAATAGATGAGACGGCGATCGCGGTCGACGCGGCCAAGGAAGATGCCCAGGAGACAGATGAAAAGGCGCGAATCGCCATCGCTGTCGGTTATCGCCAGACGGCCAGGCGCACGGTGTCGTCGACGATCGGCAGATAGGTGATCTTGTCGATGAAGATCTGGTCCTTGTTCCAGTAGCCGGCGAACTTCTCGACTACGATGCGGTCCTGCTGGACGCGCTCGACGAACTTGTAGGGACCGGCGCAGACGGGCTTCAGGCCGAATTTGTCTCCGGTAGCCTCGGCGGCCTTCGGCGACACCATCATGCCGGCGCGGTCGGTGAGCTGGGCGAGCAGCGATGAGAACGGCGCCTTGAGGTTGAGCTTGATCGGCAGCGGATCGATCACGTCGACGCTGTCGATGGTGCCGAGTTCCGGCTTGCGGAAGGAAGCCTTCATGTTGAGGTGGCGGTCGAGGCTGTATTTGGCGGCGGTGGCGTCGAAGGCCTCGCCGTCGTGGAAGACGACGCCGGGGCGCAGCTTTAGGGTGACGGTCTTGCCGTCAGCCGAGGTTTCGTGGCCGAGCGCCAGCTGCGGCACGATGGCCAGCTTTTCGTCGATATCGAACAGCTTGTCGCAGATCGAGGCGAAGACGATGCGCGCGGTATAGGCGCGCTACAGCATCGGGTCGAGCACGTCGGGGTCATCGTCCAGCCCGATGCGCAGGTGGCTCTGCGCCAGGGCACCCCCGGCGACAAGAGAAAGAGCAAGTGCCAAGGCGGTACGACGAGCTGTCTGTCTCATGTCCCCTCCGTCATGTCCGGGTGATCGGCCCCTCATTTTAGAGGGCAGCAAGGGCCATGCCAGCCCATCAAACAAATCGCAAAAGCCACTAGGCAACAGTCCTGCATCCGGCGCAAACTGGCCGGCGTAGGCCGAATTAAATATCGCCACGTCGAGGGAGAAACGTCGATGTCAGAACGGGCTTGCGGCCGGTTTGCCGTGCCGGCGGGTTGATAGGCCGCCATGGACGTCTCGCTCGATCTGCTGATGAACGCCGTGATCTCGGGGCTGCTGCTCGGTGGCTTCTATGCCGCCGTCTCGATTGGCGTGGCGATTTCCTTCGGCATGCTGGACATCGTCAACATTGCTCATCCGGCCTTCATCCTGCTCGGCTCCTACGTCGCCTATATTGCCAATACAATGCTGGGCATGGACCCGATCATCGCGGCGCTGATCGCCCTGCCGGGCTTCTATGCGCTCGGCATGGCGATCTACCAGGTCTATTACGTTGCGTTCGAGCGTCGGGACGACCAGTCGCTGCGTGGCCTGTCGTTCTTCTTCGGCCTGCTCTTCATTACCGAGGTCGCGCTGGTGCTGGGCTTCGGGGTCGATTACCGTTCCGTGGACGCGAGCTATATCGGGCCAAGCCTGCGGCTCGTGCTGTTCGACCTGCCCGGGCGCCTGCTGGTGCCGTTTCTCGTTTCGATGGCGATGGCAATAGGTCTGCAGATCTTTCTGTCGCGCAGCTTTCTGGGACGCGCGATCCAGGCGGTAGCGCAGGACCAGTTGGCGCTTCAGCTTATGGCCGCCAACCCGACCAAGATCAAGCGCATCGCCTTCGGCCTGTCGATCGCCACCGCGTCGCTGGCGGGTGCCTGCCTGATCATCATCCAGCCGGTGGAGCCGTCGATCGGTCGTGAATATATCGGCCGCATCTTCGCCATTTGCGTGCTGGGCGGCCTGGGCAGCTTTCCAGGCATGATGATCGCAGCAATGACGCTGGGCATCGCCGAAAGCCTGACCTCGACATTCTATGGTCCGTCCTGGGCGCCGGCGGTGGCGTTCGGCGTGCTGCTGGTGACACTGGCCGTTCGGCCCAGTGGCATCCTCGGGCGCTAGGAGGACCACGCCAACATGGGTGGGGCACGCTTCATCCTAGTGTTGATCGCGGTCGCCGCCGTGATCTTTGCTTTTGGCCGCTGGCTCGACAACAGCTACGCCTTCTTCGTGGCCTACGTGGTCGTCCAGTACATCGTGCTGGGCACGGCGTGGAACATCCTGGGCGGTTACACCGGCTACGTGAATTTCGGCATCACGGCGTTCTTCGCGATCGGTGCCTACTCGACGGTGGTGCTGTACAAGCTTGTCCCGGCAATGCCCTTGCCGGCGATGATCGTGGTGGGCGGCGTGTTGGCCGGCCTCGTCGGCCTGGGGACGGGATACCTGACCCTGCGCCTGCGTGGCGTGTACTTCTCCATCGCCACGCTCGCGCTGGCGGTGGTGGTGCAGACGTTGATCACCAACTGGGATTTCGTCGGCGGCGCGCGCGGCGCCTATGTGCTGCGTCCCCGCACCGCTCCCCTGATCGGCGGCGGCTACATCGAATACCTGTTCCTGATCATGCTCGGTCTGTGTGTCGCGGCGCTGGCGACGGCGCGCGCCATCGAACGATCGTCCCTGGGATTCGGTTTCGCCGCCATCCGCGACGACGAAGGGGCGGCAGAGGCCTCGGGGGTGCCGACCCTGAAGCTGAAACTGATCGCGACGGGATTGTCTGGCGGCTTCATGGGCATGGCCGGCGCGCCCTTGCCCTATTACGTGACCTATCTCGATCCCTCCTCCGGCTTCAGCCTGAACTATGCGGTGAACGCCATCGCCATGCCGCTGATCGGTGGTACCGCGAGCTGGCTGGGGCCTGTGGTCGGCGCGGTGTTGGTGGGCGGGCTGCAGGAATACCTGCGGGTGACGATCTCCTCGGCCGTCAACGTCCTGGTCGCGGGCGTCCTGATGGTCGTGTTCGTGATCATCGCGCCGCAAGGCATCGTCGGTCTGTTCCAGAGGAAGCGATGACGGCGTTGCTGCATGTCGAGGGTCTGAGCAAACGCTTCGGCGGCTTCGTGGCGCTGGAAGCGATCGACCTTGAGGTACAGGACGGCGAACGCCTGGGCCTGATCGGGCCGAACGGCTCGGGAAAATCGACTTTGGTGAACTGCATTTGCGGCACGCTGCGCAACGAGGCGGGCAGCGTTCGCTTCGCCGGCGAGGCACTGGACGGGCTGTCGGCCCATGAACGCACCCGCCGCGGCCTGGCGCGCAGTTTTCAGTTGCCGCGCCCCTTTGCGAGCCTTTCGCTGACAGAGAACCTGCGCATTCCCATTCTGTATGCCGTCAATGCGCGCGGCGCTGGCGCCCTCGCCGGGCCAGCAATCGAGGCGCGCTGCCGCGATCTGCTGGGCCAGGTAGGTCTGGCCGACAAGGCCGACCGGCTGCCGCGCGACCTGACGCAGATCGAGATGCGCAAGCTCGAGCTTGCCCGCGCCATGGCCGCACAGCCCAAGCTCCTGATCTCCGACGAGGCGATGGCCGGGCTGTCGCATGGCGAAATCGACGAGATCATCGCCCTATTGATCCGGCTGAACGAGCAGGGCGTGACCGTGGTGATGATCGAGCACATCATGCGCGCCGTGATGGAATTCTCCCAGCGCCTGGCGGTCCTGGTGGCGGGGCGGAAGATCGCCGACGGCGCGCCGAAAGACGTCGTGCGTGACCCCGAAGTGGTGAGGGCTTACCTTGGCGAGTAGCCTCAGCATAGCCAACATCGATGCCGGCTACGGCGCGGTCCACGTGCTGCACGACGTGTCGCTGAGCGTCGGCGCCGGCGAGACGGTGGCGCTGCTGGGCACCAACGGCAACGGCAAGTCGACCCTGATGAAATCCATCATGGGCATCGTGCGCCCCTCGGCCGGCAGCATTTCGGCAGTGATAGATGGGGCGACGCATGAGCTGATCGGGCTCTCGACGGAGGCGATCGTCGACCTCGGCATAGCCTTCGTTCCCGAGGGCCGGCGGCTGTTCCCCAGGCAAACCGTAGAAGAGAACCTGCTGCTCGGCGCCTTTCGGCCGGCCGCACGCTCGGCGATCCGCCGCAACCTCGATTTCTGCTTCGAGACCTTCCCGGTCCTCAAGGATCGTGCCCGCCAGCTGGCCGGCAGCATGAGTGGCGGCGAGCAGCAGATGTTGGCTTTGGCGCGGGCGCTGATGTCGGCGCCGCGTATTCTTTTGGTCGACGAGCCATCGGTTGGCCTGGCGCCGCTGCTGGTCAAGCGCACGATCGACAAGATCAAGGAGCTGAAGGACAGCTACAACCTGACCGTTCTGATGGCCGAGCAGAATTTCACCCAGGCCATTCGCATCGCCGACCGCGGCTACGTCATCGTGCACGGCCAGATCGCCTTCGCCGGGGAATCGGCGGAGGCGCTGAACAACAATGAGCTTATCCGAGAGTTCTATCTCGGCACGTAACGACATCCTTTCCTCCCTCGTCGGCGGGGAAGGTGTCGCCGTCTCGCGGCTTGTAACCAAGTCGCTGAGGCGACGGAGGGGTCATGAGTCACGACTGAGGCCTCTGACCCCTCGGTCGGCGTAAGACGCCGACATCTCCCCTTCGCGGATTCTGCGAAGGGGAGGAAAGTCATGAGGCGAGCGATCCTACTTCTTCGGATCGTAGGGATAGATGATGTTGCCGGTCTTATACTTGGTCGGCCACAGGATCACCTCGGTCTTGGGGTTTGTGAACTGCTCGACGCCGTTGCCCGAGACACCCTGGAACTGCACGGCCAAGACCTGCGCCGTCGCCCATTCGCCCTCTTTGTTGAAGGCGACGTCGCCGACCACGGTCTTGAAGGTGCTCTTACGCAAGTATTCGGCGAGCTTTTCGTCGTTGGTGCCGCCGGTCGCCTTCACCGCTTGTTCGATCACCTGCATGCGCGCGTAGGCAAAGGGCGGCAGGTAGTAGCCCAGCAGGTCGACACCGGCATCCGCCGATTTCGTCTGGTACTTCTTTACGAAGGCGCGACCATCATCCGAGGCGAAGCCTGCCCACGGCAGCCAGAAGTCGTAGACCACGATGCCGTTGAGCAGCGGCCCGAGCGACGTCTTGATGGCCGTCGCCTGCAGGCCAACCATTCCGCCGCCGTAGACCTTGGGCTTGAAGCCGATTTCATGGCTCGCCCGGATGATGCCGATCGAGTCGGCCGGATAAGAGCAGGCGAAGAAGATGTCAGGATTGGTGGCGGCTATGGCGCGCACGATCGGCGTATAGTCGGACGTCGTCGGCGGATAGGTCTTGTCGTATACGACCTTGAGCCCCAACCTCTTCATCACGGAGCGCGCGCCGTCCATGGCGTTGCGCGGAAACTCGGCGTCGGCGCCGCACATGGCCACAGTCTGCGGCTTGGGATTCTGCGCGGCCGCCACCTCGAAGAAACCCTCAGCGAACGACTCCTTGGGCTGCGGCCCGCCGGTCGGGGTCATGGAGAAATAGCGCTTGTAGTTGAACTCGCTGTTCACCGCGAGCCCGAGCAGCGCAAAGAACGTCCGGTCGTGCTGCATGACGATCGGCATCGCCGGCGCAATCATGTTGGTGGCGTAGCTGCTGGCGATGATGTCGACCTTGTCGACGTCCAGGAGCTTCGTATAGAGGCCGGGAATATTCGAGGGGTTGGACGCGTCGTCGTAGAATACCAGCTTTACGGGCCGCCCGAGCAGGCCACCTCTGGCGTTGATGTCCTCTTCCCATATCTGAGAGGCCAGCAGGGCCGCCTTGCCATTGGGCGCCAGCGGGCCGGTAAGGTTCATACTAAAGCCGATGGTGAACGGCTTGCCTTGGGCGCCGGCCGGGCCGGCGATACTGGCGGCGGCGCCGGCGACCGCCAGCTTGCCGAAAGTGCGACGTTCGATGCGCATTGATTTCCTCCCGTGATGCCTCATTTGCGCAATCCTACCCCTCATTGGCCGGCCCTGCCAATGGCGGGCGGACGATCACATGAGTGGCGGCGGCCCGGCCGTGCCAAGCGCGTGCTGGCCGAAAATGGTGCCCTGCACATCGGGGGAGAACATTACATGCGCATTTGCAGCGTGCGCATCGCGGAAGAGCCGCTGCATGCTGCCGGTCGTATAGAGGCCGCCCGAGCCTGCCACCCCCATCAGTATATCAACGGCCTCGAGGCTTTGCCGCACCGCGAAGGCGGCATCCCGCCGGTAGCGCACCTTGTCCTCGTGCTTGGGCTCGACGCCCGAGCGGGCGACGGCCATGGCATGCTCGCAGATCCGCCGCATGATCACCTCGGCAGCGTCGATTCGGGCACTGGCCTCCGACACCTTGATCTGGACGAGCTGGTTGCCGCTCACCGGCAGGCCGGTGGTCGTGGCGTTGCGCTTGCGTGCCGCGCCGACCGTGGTCTCGTAGGCGCCTTGGGCGCAGCCCAGCATGACGCCCGACAGAACGTAGGGCCCGAGGGCCAGCAGCGGCAGGCGGAACAAGGGAGAGGGGTTCACGGCCGAGCCGGCGTGCGGCTTGCCATTCATCGTCCAGGCCGAGACCGAATGGTGTTCCGGTACGAACAGGGCCTTGGTCGCAACATCCTTCGAACCGGTGCCGGCAAGGCCCATGGCATGCCAGTTGTCGATGATCTCGTACTGCGAGCGATGGACGAGGGCGAAGCGCTGGTCGACAGGCGGACCGTCGTCGCGCTCGCGCAGCATGAACCCCAGGAGATTCCAGTCGGAATTGTCGACGCCGGAGGAAAGCGGCCAGCGGCCGGTGACCTCGTAGCCGCCGTCTACCTTGCGTCCGCGTCCGCCGGGAAAGGCCAGCGACGTGGCGATCAGCACGTCGGTCGACACGTCCCACAATTCAGCCTGCGTCTCGGGCGGAAAATAGCCCAGCATCCAGTGATGGCTGGCGAGATTGCCGAGGTTCCAGGCAGTTGACGGACAGACCTGCGCGATCTCGGCGCAAACATCGACGAATATGCCGACATCGAGATCGGCGCCGCCGACGCGGGCCGGCTGGGCGATGCGAAAGAGGCCGCTAGCATGCAGTTCGCGCTCGGTCTCGTCGGGCAGGTGGCGCAGGCGCTCGCATTCCTCGGCCCGTGCGGCGAGCGCCGGCTTGAGGTTGCGGGCACGCTCGACCATTTCGCCGTAGGTGACGCCGGCGAACGAAACCCGCGTTTTTGGCAAGGTAGCCGAGGGCGTCCACTCAAACTTGGTCATGTTCCGATCTTCAGTGAATTTCGAGGAGTCGTCCGAAGCCCGCGATGCGGTCCTCGATGCCGGCCAGTCGCAGCGCATGCCATAGCGTTGCCTGGGTCGAACTGATCACCGGCTTGCCGATCGCCTGCTCGAGCGAGGCGATGACGGCATGGGAGCGCGTGTTGAGGCACGAGACGATGAGCGCGTCCGAACGCGCATCGAAGCCCTTTAGGCCGAGTTCAAAGAGCGTCTCGGGCTCGGGTTCGGCGAGCCGGAAACCGTCGGAAATACCGAGACAGGCACCGCCATGGACCTTTAGCCCGGCGCTCTTGAAGTAGGCATGCTCGGCCGCGTCGACCTGCTCGGTATAGGGCGAGACGATGCTGACCGACGCGGCGCCGAGCGTTCTGGCGGCCGTAAGGATGGCATGGGCGGCGGTCGTCGATGGCACCTTGTAGGTCTCGGCGATCTCGGCCCGGAGGTGGGCGTCATACTCGAGACCCTGCACGATCGACGAGGCGGTGCAGCCATAGGCGATGACGTCGGGCAGGACGCTCGAGAGCTGGCGGATCGCGGCCTTGCCCTCGGTACGGTCCATCTCGATCAGCGTTTCGGCTGTGGTCGCTGGCGGGATGAACATGCGCGCAGCAAAAACGCCGACACCGGCCGGCACCGTGCGCTGCGACCACGGCTCCATGACCGTGTTGACGCTCGGCATAACGATGCCGAGCCGCGCCCGCCGGCTGTCGCCGTTGAGGAACTGTCGCGACATGGGCGGAGTTGCCCGGGCTTCAGCGCAGCGGCGAGAACTTCGCCGGTATGGCGAAGGTGCTTTCCTGGCGGTGCACGACGGTGCTCGGGTCGCGCGGCGGCGGCCACAGGCCGGACTTGGTCGCCTCGCCACGCAGGCGCTCGCGCTCGCCCATATTCTTGTAGGCCCAGACATGGACCCATTGGTTGAGCGGTCCGATTTCAGTGTATCCGGCGAAGATCAGCGGCGAATGGGCGGCGCGCGCCGCGACCTTCGGGCTCCAAGCCTCGATCACTTTGGGAATGCCGCCCGGACCGAATGTGTAGGTGCGGAATTCGTAGAGGTTGCCATGCTCGCCGGGCTCGAAATGCGGCGAGAAGGGCGCGGGATAGAGGATCTTGGCCTGCATATCGAGGACGAAGTCGGCGATCTTGGGCGGCCAGACCTTGGTTGCGATGGCTTCGGCGCGGATGCGGTCGCGGTCGGCCGTGTTCTCGTAGGGCCAGATATGGATGATCTGGTTCAGCAAGCCGACCTCGGTGCGCCAGAAGCCGCCCAGCCGCGACAGCTTCACGCGGCCGGGTAGCGCCGTGTCGAACGCTGCCTCGGCCTGGGGGACGGTGCCGGGCTTCAGCAGGTAGGTGCGCATTTCGAAAATCATCGGTCTCTCCTGCAGGTGTTCAGTCGGCGGCGCGGGCTTGTGCGGTCTGGAAGGCCGGCATCACTTCCTTTCCGAAGCGGTCGAGCTGCTCCAGCGCCACCGCGAGCGGCGTGCCGAGCGCCATGCCGCAGCTCACGCGGTCGAGGCCAGGGTAGCGCTTCTCCACCGCCTTGAGCTGCTCGATGATGTCGGCCGGCGTGCCTGCCAGGAAGCCGCCAGCTTTCACCGCATCCTCGATCCGGGGCAGCTTGGTGGTGGCAGCCAGCCGCGGATCGCGCATCGCGGCGATCTGCTCGTCGGACAGCGCGCGCACGAGGCGCAGCTCGCCGAACATCTTCATGTTCTCTTCGTAGTATTTGCCGGCGGCGCGCATCGCCGCTTCGCGGCTTTCGCCGATGAAGTACTGGAAGCCGAGCGACAGCTTCTCGCCGATCTCGAGCTTGATGCCGCGGCGGGCGTAGGCCGCCTGGAAGGCGGTCATGTGCCGGTCGACCGCGCCGCCTTCGGCCGAGCCGCCGCCGATCACGCCGGAGATGCTGTGCTTGGCCATGAAGTCGAAGGCGCGGTCGGAGCCGCTCTGGATCGGCTGCCAGCATTCCACCGGCAGACGTAGAGGACGCGGCACCAGTGTGATGTCCTTCAGCGTGTAACCGCGATAAGGCACCGCTGGCGGGATCGTGTAGTAGGTGCCCTTGTGCGAGAAGCGTTCCTCGTTGAATGCTTTAAAGATGACGTCGCAGCCTTCCTCGAACATTTCTCGGTTGGCCGCCTGGTCGGTGAGCGGCGCGCCGAAGCTCTCGACCTCGCGGGTGTGATAGCCGCGCGCCACGCCGAAGATGACGCGGCCACCGCTCAGCACATCGGCCATGGCGTAATCTTCCGCCAGGCGCAGCGGGTGCCACATCGGCACGACATTGAAGCCGCAGCCGATCTTGAGATTGCGCGTCACGCCGGTCAGGTGCAGCGCCATCATCAGCAGGTTGGGGATGCACTCGGTGCCTTCAGGCTGGAAATGGTGCTCGGCCATCCAGAAGGCGTTGTAGCCCAGCCGGTCCATCTGCTTGGCGTAGGCCACGGCCTTGTGCAGCACATCGGCCAGAACCTCGTTGGGGTAGTGGCGGTCGTTGGTGGGGGTGCCGATATAGCCGGGGTTTTCCAGGTCGACCGAGCCGACATAGGAGCTGTCGAATTTGGTGATCATGGGGACGATTCCTTTGCGACCTTGACGGCTCAAAAACGCGCTACAATGTCCCGGTGACCGAACGGAGGCAAGCGATGGCTAAGCGATATGACCGCGGGGCGGAGGATCTCGGCAATATCGTGGGCTTGGAGCACGTCAATCTACAGGTCGCGGACCAGGGCCTGGCGACGGTCTTCTACATGAGCGGGCTCGGGCTCACCCGCGACCCCTATATGATGACCAGCATCGACAATATGTGGGTGAATGTCGGGCGCAGCCAGTTTCACCTGCCGACTGGCAAGGCGCAGAAGCTGCGCGGCCATGTCGGCCTGATCGTGCCGGACCGCGAGGCGCTTCTGACCCGGCTGGGACGAGCCGCCAAGCTGCTGGAGGGAACGCAGTTCGCCTTCACCGAGCACAAGGATTACGTCGAGGCGATCTGCCCCTGGGGCAACCGCTTCCTCTGCCATGAGCCGGGCCCGCGCTTCGGTTCCGTGGCGCTCGGCATGGCCTATGTCGAATTCGACGTTCCGGTCAGCGCAGCGTCAGGCGTCGCCGGTTTCTACCGCGATCTCTTCGACACGCCGGCCAGCGTCACCAAAGGCGTAGCGCGCGTCTCGGTCGGCATGCAGCAGGAGCTGGTGTTCCGCGAGACCAAGGCGCCGCTGTCGGCTTATGACGGCCATCACATCCAAGTCTATGTCGCGAACTTCTCCACTCCGCACAAGAAGCTGCTGGAGCGCAAGCTGATCACCGAGGAGAGCAACCAGTACCAGTACCGCTTCGACAGCATCGTCGATCCCGAAAGCGGCAAGGCCCTGGTCCAGGTCGAGCACGAGGTCCGCAGCATGACGCATCCGCTCTATGCGCGGCTGCTGGTCAATCGCAATCCGCAGCAGACCAACCGGAGCTACGTGCAGGGCCGCGACGCCTGGGTGCCCGACGCGATGGTCGCGGAGATGGACGATCCGCGGACCGCCATGCGCCAGCGGCGTTTCGAGACGGTGGCACAGCGGCGGGCTTAGGGTCCGCCGCGGAGCTCGACGTCAGGGCTTCACGAACTTCAGGAAGAGTTCGTCCTTCGGCTGCGGCGGGTCGGGCGTGTTCTTGTCGCGCGGGTCGTTGGGGTTGCGCAGGAAATTGCCCTCCGCCTGCAGCTTGAAGCCCGCTGCCTCGACTTCCTTGTGCAGGAACGCTTCCTCGATGCGATGCAGGGTGCCCGATTCGGAGATTCCGGTGCCCGGCCGGCTGGAATGCTCGGCAATGACGTAGATGCCGCCCGGCTTCAGTGCGCGGAACACGACCTGATTCATCTTGGCGCGATCGACGTTGAGAAACCCGAGGTCGTGATAGTTGAACATCAGGGTCACGAGATCGACGCGCGCCGATGCGAGCTCCGATGGAAACGGCTCCTCGAATGGTTGGACGACGGCGACGATGGTCGCGGCCTGGACACCGGCGCCCTTGAGCTTGCCTTCGCGGTCGGCGAGCGCGACGGGCGACGGGCGCGGCGGTGCCGCCGGTGGCGGAGCTGCTGCGGCAGGCGTGGGCGTGGCAGTCGAATTGGCATTGCCTTCGGGTGTGGCGGGCCGCGGCGGCAGCTGGTCGGGATTGCGCGGCCGGCTCTGGCCATAGACCTGGCCGGTCGGGCCGACCGAGCGGGCCGGCAGCTCCGCGGTGTAGCCGCCGCCGGCGCTGAGATCGACCGCCACGATGCCGGGGCGGATGCCGATGAAGCCCAGTATCGCCTCGGGCTTGCGCCGCTGATCGTTGGTGCGGTCGGCGGGGCTGCGATCGGGGCTGGCAATGATCTTCGAGATCTGGTCGGCCGAAAGCGTCTGCGCCGTGGCAGCGTGGGCGCCCGCGAACAGGCTCGCGCCTACAGCGATTGCTACCAGAAAGCTGCGTGTGATTTCATCTGATTGCCTTTCGGTCAGTAGCCCGCGGCACGGTCGACGACTTCCTTGAGCGGCGCGCCATCGAGGAAGCGGCCGGGATTGTCCGCGAACAGCCGGGCGACGATCTTGTCGCGCTGCGGATGCGGGCCGCCGATATGCGGCAGCACGATGATGCCCTTGGCCTTCCAGAACGGATGATCGGCGGGCAGCGGTTCGGTGCGGAAGACATCGAGGATGGCGCCGGCGATTTTCTTCGCCTTCACGGCAGCGATCAGGTCGGCGTCCTTGATGAGATGGCCGTGGCCGAAATTCAGCAGCCAGGCATTGGACTTCATCATGCCCAGCCGCTCGGCATTGATGAAATTGTCGGTCTCCGGCGTCGCCGGCAGCAGCAGCAGGAAATCGGACTGGGCCAGGACTTCGGGAGTGCGCTCAGGCGGCAGGACCTCGGGGACATTGGCCATCGGCGCCGGCCGGCGCTTGGTGCCGATCGCGCGCATGCCGAGTGCTGCGGCGAGGCGGGCGACCTCCTGGCCGATGACGCCGAGGCCAAGGATGGCCAGCGTCTTGCCGGTCAGCGGCTGCGGCGTCAAATGAGCCCTTTTTCTGCTCTTCTGGTTCTCGACCGCCAGCGCATAGGGCTTGGCGACATAGAACAGCGCGCCGAGGATGTTCTCCGGCATCGATTCGCGGTGCGTGCGCGCGCACAGGTGGGCGGCAGTCCTTTGGGCAGGTCGGGCAGGGCGAGCCACCCCTCGACATCGGCGGTTATCGCCTGGGCCCAGCGCAGCTTTGGCATGGTCGGCAGCACGCACGGCGGAACGCCGTATGTCATCATCGCCTCGGCGCGCGCGAGCTGGTTGGCCGAAGGCCTGTCCTTGCGCGACACCGTCTCGATCGCGACGCGGCCGGCGAGGCCGACGGCCTTGATGGCGTCGATACAGGCGGCGCTGGAATCGTTCCACGGCAGGATTTGGGCGCGGTTGGTCAAGACGGGGACGCCTGGCGAATTGGGTGCGGCAGCGTAGCGGATCGGCGGCGGGTGGGCTATGCGGGGAAATGAGGAGGCCGTCATGGATATCGCATTCACGGTAAACGGCGAGGCGCGCAACGTCGGCGTTTCGCAGAACGCGTCGCTGCTTGAAGTCCTGCGCAACCATCTCGGCCTGATGGGTACGCGCTACGGCTGCGGCCTCGAGCAGTGCGGTTGCTGCATGGTGCTGGTCGACGGCCAGCCGGCCTATGCCTGCACCCGCGAGGTCGGCACGGTCGCGGGCCGCGCGGTCACCACCATCGAAGGCCTCGGCACAGTGGCCGAGCCGCATCCGTTGCAGCGCGCGTTCCTCGACGAGCAGGCGGGCCAGTGCGGCTATTGCCTCTCCGGCATCCTGATTTCCGCCAAGGCACTGCTCGACCGCAATTCCAATCCGACGCGCGCCGAGATCGTGACGGCGCTCGACAAGCATCTCTGCCGCTGCGGCGCGCACCAGCGCATCCTGAAGGCGGTCGAGCGTGCTGCGGCCACTCTTCGCAACGGGAGTCCGGCATGAACGCGCCCACATTGCCCGCCAGCCTGGTCGAGAACCCGCGTCTCGACCGCTGGATCGCCTTCCAGCCCGACCGCACCGTGCGCATCGCCACCGGCAAGATCGAGATGGGACAGGGCATCGTCACGGCCATCGGCCAGATCGCCGCCGACGAGCTCGATGTGCCATTCGCCCGCGTGGCCGTGCTGTCGGGTGACACCACGTATGGACCCGACGAGGTCTACACGACGTCGTCGCTGTCGGTCGATGTGTCGGGCGGTTCAGTGCGGCTGGTCTGTGCCGAAGTGCGGGCCAAGGCGTTGGAGCGCGCGGCGCTCAGGCTCAACTGCAGCCGCGACGAGCTCACCGTGGTTGACGGCCGCTTTGTGCAGAACGGCGTGGTGACCGATCAGGACTACTGGACTGTCGCTGGCGAGATCGATCTAACCCAGGCCGTCACCGGTACGGCGCCGACGAAGTTGCGCGCGTCCTACAAGGTGGTCGGCCAGAGCGTGCCGCGCGTCGACCTGCCGGCCAAGATCACCGGCGGCGCGGCCTATGTGCACGACGTGTTGCCGGCAGGTGTCCTGCATGCCCGCACGCTGCGCCAGCCCAACCGCGGCGCCACGCTCGCCTCGCTCGATGAAGCCGCGATCCGCCGCGTGGCGAAGGGCGAGATGCAGATCGTGCGCGAGGCGAACTTCGTCGCTTTCGTGAGCCCGGTCGAAAGCGTGGCGCAGGCCGCAGCCGTTGCCGCACCTGCACATGCGACGTGGAACAACGTCCGGCGCTTGACGCCCGAGCAGCAGGAGGCCGCGTGGCTGAAAGGCCAGCCGAGCGACGACCGGCGTATCGGCGCCTGGCCGGCGCCGCCGACGCCGCCGAAGAACCTCGTGCAGGCGACATTCTCGCGGCCCTATATCGCGCACGCCTCGATGGCGCCGTCCTGTGCTCTTGCCGAGTTCCGCAACGGTCATCTCACGGTGCGCTCGCACGGCCAAGGCATGCATCCGTTGCGCCAGAACCTGGCGGCGGCGCTCGGTCTGCCCATCGAGTCTATCACGGCGCGACATCTGCATGGCGCCGGCTGCTACGGCCATAACGGCGCCGACGATGCCGCCCTCGACGCGGCGCTGATCGCGATGCGCCTGCCCGGCAAGACCATCCGCCTCCAATGGCGCCGCGAGGAGGAATTCGGCTTCGAGCCGGTGGGACCCGCCATGCTGGTGACGCTGCATGTCGATCTCGACGAGCGCGGCCGGCCGGCAGACTGGACGACGGAGGTCTGGAGTCCGACGCACGTTCAGCGGCCAGGCAACGGCACCGGCTTCCTGCTGGCGTCAGAGGCGATGGCTAATCCACCGCCCGAGGTCGCGCCGTTCGACCCGACCGAGCAGCGCGGCGGCGGCGGCACGCGCAATGCCATGCCGATCTACGACGTGCCGGCACACCGCATCCTGCACCATCTGGTGATTCGCCCGCCGGTGCGTACTTCGGCGCTCCGCGGCCTCGGCGCACTGCCCAACGTCTATGCCATCGAATCGCTGATGGACGATCTCGCTGCACGTGTCGGCGAGGATCCCGTCGCCTATCGCCTGTCGATCCTGTCCGAACCACGCGCACGGCGCCTGATCGAGATGGTGGCCGAGCGGTCTGGGTGGGCCTCGCGCGGGCCCACCGGCACCGGCAAGGGGCTCGGCATTGGCTTCGCGCGCTACAAGAACCGCGCGGCCTATGCCGCTGTGGTCGCGGCCGTCACGGTGCAGGAGACCGTGAAGGTCGATCGCGTATGGTGCGTCGCCGATGCCGGCCTCGTGGTCAATCCCGACGGTGCGCGCAACCAGCTCGAAGGCGGGATCGTGCAGGCGGTGAGCTGGACGCTGAAAGAGCAGGTGAAGCTCGACGGCCAGGGCATCGCCTCGCGAGACTGGGACAGCTATCCGATCCTGAGGTTCAGCGAAGTGCCGGAGATGCAGGTCGAGTTCGTCGATGGCGCGGGCAACGCAGTGCTCGGCGTCGGCGAATGCACGGTCGGGCCGACAGCGGCGGCGATCGGCAATGCCGTCAACCATGCGCTGGGCGTGCGCATCAACGACATGCCGCTGACGCGCGAGCGCATCATGGCGGCGCTGCTGAAGACCTAAGCGGCCACCTGCATCGCCGTCGGACCGTAGCCGGCCAGCGTCGTGCGGCGCATGTCGCGCGGCTGGTCGGCCGGGAAGGGGCGGGCGCGATGCATGGTCTGGCGGTTGTCCCACATCACCAGGTCGTCGACCCGCCACTTGTGGGTGTAGACGAACTCGCGCTGGGTGGCGTGCTCGATCAGGTCGCGCAGGTAGCCGCGCGCCTCGGGCATCGGCCAGCCGACGATTTCCCCGGCATGGGAAGAGAGATAGAGCGACCTGCGGCCGGTCACCGGATTGGTCCGCACCATGCACTGGCGCACCGGTCTGAAGCGTTCGCGCTCCTCGTCGGTGAAGTCGCTGAAGCCGATGAGCTGGCGCGAGAACATCTGGCTGTGCTCGCAGACCATGTTCTCGACCTCGGCCTTGGCCTCGTCGTCGAGCGCATCGTAGGCCGCGCGCATGTCGGCGAACTGCGTGTTGCCGCCCTTCGACGGGATACTGATGGCGTGCAGCAGCGAGTATTTCGCCGGCGTCGTCTTGAAAGAGGAGTCGGAGTGCCACAGCCGGTTGCCGATGGCGAACAGCCGGCGGCGGTCCTCGCGGGCGAATGGCGTGTTGTTCTTGTCGAGGTTGGAGACGTCGGCGAAGGTCGTGGGCAGGCGGGCTTCGTCGGCGGCGCGCAGGCTGGTGCCGATGGCGTGCTCGATGTCGCCAAGACTCTGCGTAAAGGCGAGCTGTTGCTCGTCGCTGATCTTCTGGTCGTGGAAGACCAGGATGCCGTACTTGTCCATGCCGGCATGGACTGTCACCACCTCATCGCGCGTCAGTGGCTTGCGCATGTCGATGCCGTCGACCTCGCCCGCGAAGCAGGGGCCGACCTGGCGGATGGTAACGGTCATGCCGTGTCTCCTCTTCTTTAGGCCTCGCCGTAGTGGACGCGACGGTAGGTGCGCGAGGGGATGAGGTCGTCGATGTGGACGTCCCAGACCGAGCCGATATTGGCCCCCTGGTGCTCCTTGAACAATGGCGCGAATTGGCCGGGCTGCGTCACCGAGGCGCCGCGCAGGCCAAAGCCGGTGGCGACTCCCGCCAGGTCGCCGCGGCCGTGCACCGCTTCGGCCGGATCGAGCTTGTGGGCGCGGAATTTGTGGACCTCGGCGCCATAGCCGCCGTCGTTCATCACCGAGATCAGCATGCGGATGCCCTGGCGGCGGATGGTCTCCAGCTCCTGGATGTGCATCAAGAGGCTTCCGTCGCCTTCGATCAGCATGACCTTGCCATCGCCGCGTGCCGCGGCGATGCCGATGGCGGCGGGAAGGGCCGAGCCAATGGCGCCGAAATCGTTGACCACGTGATACTTGTCCGCCGGCCGGCCGCGCATATGAGTCATGGCGATGCTGAAGTAGTGGCCGCCGCCGACGATGATGTCCCAGTCCTTGGGAATGGCGGCGTCGAGCTCGATGATGGCCTTGCGCGGATCGACGGTGTTGGCCTGCACCGGGAATTCCTTGCGGTCGGGCGAATCGCCCGCGATTTGCTTCGCCATGTCGCCGGTGCGGAAGCCCGGCCGCGAGACGCCGCGCGCCTTCATGCGCGCGAGGATGGCGTCGGCGGCTGCCCGGGCATCGGCACGGACATGGAGGTCGGCCGTGCGCAATCCCTGCCACAACCCGCGCGGATTGACGTCGATCTGCACCGAGCGGGCGCCGGAATAGAGGTAGCCGCCCTCGGTGGTGTAATGGCCGAGGCCGGCGCCGACGCCGATCACCAGGTCCGATTCGGCGAAGCGCTCGCGGGCGAAGTCGCTGGCGAAAGAGCCTGCGATGTCGAGCGCGTAGGGATTGCCCTCGAACAGGCCCTTGCCCAACAGCGATGTGGCGAGCAGCGCGCCGGATTGTTCGGCCAGCGCTTCCAGTGAGGTCCGCGCGCCGGAGCGGATGGCACCGCGGCCAGCCAGGAGGATCGGCTTTTCGGCCTCGGCGATCATGTCGACCACGCGGTCGACGATGGCCGGATCCGGAATCGGACGCTGGGCCGCCGGCACCAGCTCGGCCGACGAGGTGTAGTCGGTGAGATGCGGCCAGGCCTGCTTCTGCATGTCCATCGGCACGCTCAGCACCACCGGGCGCCGTTCGACCTGGGCGACCTGGAAGGCCTCGCGCACGTTGTCGAGCAGGCGATCGACGTGCTTGACCGCCACATAATGCGCGCCGGTCGCAAGTGCCAGCGGCGCCATGTCGATCTGCTGCAGATACCAGGCGGCGGCGATCGGCGAGTCGCCGGCAAACACCACCAACGGCACGTTGCCGCGCGCTGCGATGGTGAGCGCGGTCATGATCTGGGTGAAGCCCGGCCCGCAGGTTGTCGAGGCGACGCCCACTTTGCCCGTGGCTCGGGCGTAGCCGTCGGCCATGGAGACGGCGCAGTGCTCGTGCCGGGCATGCACCACCTTGACGCCGGCCAGCTTGGCCATCGCCGCCGACCAGTACATGTTGGCGTCACCCATCAGGGTGAACAGCACCTCGACGCCCTCGGCGACAAAGGCGCGGGCCAGCATGTCGGATACCTGGAGCTTGCTCATCGCGGATTTTCCTTCTTGCCGAATAGGTCGCGCAGCCATGAGAGGAACGCCCGCCACAGCAGGCTGCTGGCGCTGAGCTCCGACGCGGCCGGTGTGGAAGATGGTGCAGCCACTGGTGGCGGTGAAGCAAGCGGCGCGGCGTCGACTGGCGGAACCGCTACCCGTCGCTCAACCACAAGCTTGGCCATGTTGGCGGCGAATTCCGCTAGAAGGGCGCGTGCCACGTGGACGCCGCCGGCATTGGCGAAAGTCTCGAGCGGTCCACTCACCGTGAAGCTGCCGTCGATGGCGAGTTCCGTCACGTCGCTGCCGCTGGCCTTGACCAGGCCCGACGCCAAGGCGCGCGACGCCCCGCGGCCATCGATGCCGCGGCCCTCGATGGTGCAGGTTCGCGCCGTATGGTCGAAGGTGAGACTGGCCTCACCGCGGAACACCGCTACGGTCGGGCCGAACTTGACGCGGATCGAGCCGCGCCACAGCCCGTCGCCCTGGTCCGGAGCAAGCTGCGCGCCGGGAATGCACGAGGCCACCAGCGCCGGCTCGCTTAAAAGCGGCCAGACCTGATCGGCCGGAAACGGGATCGTCGTTCTCTCGGTCAGCGCGACCATGGTTGCGGCGCTCGCCGCGTCAGGTTGCCGCCTTCTTGCGGTTGGCGTCGAGCCGGGCATCGACGAGCGCGACGCCGGCATCGATCACCGGATGGCTGAGGCCCTTCTGCTTGGCGATGAGCTGCACCAGCTTGTCGGCGCGCTCGATGTTGGGCACGCCATTCTGCAACGCGCGTGCGGCCGAGGCTGGGCGAATGAGGCTCTGCGCGGCGGCGGCATATTTCTCGAACGGCACGAGGTCGTTGGGGTCGGCGCCGATCTTGACGCTGAGGTCGTAGACGAAATTGTAGACCGAGCGCGAAGTGTCGATGTCGGTGTGAACGGCTTCCTGCGCCGTCCGCGTGCCGTCCTTGGTGACACAGCGATAATTGCCGGCCAGCAGCATCGCCCACTTGGCGAGGGGCACGAAGATGCCGTCATACACGCGCAGCTTCACCGGCAGTTCGATCTTGCCCTCGGGCGTGTCGAAGCGGATGGCGTCGATGTCCTTCTCGAGTTGGCGCAGGATGGCAGTGGCCTTCTCGTCCTTGAAGCGCGCGACCTTGAAGTTGGTCGGCAGCGTCACCTGCAGCACGTTGACCTTCTCGTCCGGCGGGCGGATCGCCTGCGGATCGGGGCTGCACAGTGTCAAGCGCTCGGGGTCGAAGCTGTCCCATACGGTGGGATCGGTATAGGCGGCCTTGAGCAACTCGTGATCGAGGCCGGGGATACGCCGCACATAAGGCAGGGGCGGCATGTTCATGATCGACATGCAGGGCACGCGGGACTTGCCAACGGCATCGAGCAGCTCGCGCACGCCCGGCGAGCGATACTGCGGCTCTTGCATGGCAAGGCCGATCAGGTCGTAGTCGGCGGGATTGACGCCGGCGGTGCCGCCCGCAGTCACCTTGCCCGGCAGCTTGCGCGAATCGATCTCGATCGGGTCCTTGCGGCCACGGATCGGCATGCGAACGCGAAAACCCTCTGAATTGATCAGGTCGGCTTCGGCGGGCAGGCAGATCAGGTGCACCGAATGGCCGCCGAATAGGATTTTGGATGCCAGCAGCGAGCCGTACGACGCACCCATGATCATGATCTTGTAAGCCATTAACTGCCTCCCTTTTTCCCGGCGATGTTAGAGCGGACAGGCGCCGGTGTCAGCAGGCTACGATCTACGCTAGCCTGAGGCCATCGGAGGAAACGCCATGAAAATCACCAGTTATGAAGCAACGACGCTGCTCGTCCCCGAAGACGACCCGCTAGCCAATATGCCGGAAGAGGCCGGCCGCAAGCGTCCCATCGTCATCCTGCGGCTGCGCACCGACAACGGCATCGAGGGCATCGGTGTCACCCTGTATGGCGGCAAGATGAGCGGCAGCCTGCGACTGGCCGTCGAGGAACTCGCCGCCCTGACGGTGGGCGAGGATCCGATGCGGATCGAGAAGATCGTCGCCAAGCTGCACAACGGCACCGGCGATGCCTGCGGGCCGGGCGGTATCTTCACCTTAGCGCTGTCGGCGATCGACGTCGCGCTGTGGGACATCAAGGGCAAGGCGCTGGACCAACCGTTGTGGAAGCTGCTGGGCGGCCATCGCGACCGCGTGCCGACTTATGCCTCAGGCTCGCTGCGGCGCGGCCTGACCGACCAGCAGGCGCAGCGCGCCGCGCAGATCCTGCTGCAGAAGGGTTTTCGCGAAATGAAGACCCAGATGGCTCTGCCGGGCAATCCGACGCCGGCCGAGGAGGTGCGCCGCGTGCGCGTCGTGCGCGAGGCGATCGGGCCGGACATCAAGCTGATGTGCGACATCAACCAGCGCTGGCGTCCGGAGCAGGCGATCGATATCGGTAGCCGCGTCGAGGATGTGGGCTTGTTCTGGCTCGAGGACGTAACCGCGGCCGACGACTATCCGGGCCTCGCGCGTGTCACCGCCGCGCTCAAGACTCCGGTCGCCGGCGGCGAATACGTCTGGGGGATCGTTCCTTTCCGCCACATGATCGAGGCGCGGTCGGTCGATATCGTCATGATCGACATGGCGCGGGTAGGCGGCGTCACGCAGTGGATGAAGGTTGCCGGCATGGCCGAGGCCTTCAACCTGCCGGTGGTGAGCCACGTCATGCCGGAAATCCTGCTGCATGTCGTGGCTGCCTGCCCCAATGGCCTCACGGTCGAATACATGCCCTGGATGCTGGCCCTTTATGAGGAGACGCCGGCGATCGAGAACGGCCAGCTCGTGCTGCCGAACAAGCCGGGCCTTGGCTTGAAATTCGACGAAAAGGCGATCGCGTCCTTTAAGGCGTGATGGCTTCGCGCAGCAATACGACGTCACATCGGCGTCAAAATTAGTCTTGCGCGCCTCCGACCCGGGGTGCCCAATTGACCCAGGGAATATCGAGGGGAGCCAGCAATGCCCGACTGTCCGTCGTGCCGCGCAGGCCGTCCAGGACAACCCGGATCTTCTATTCAGCCGAATAGTGCTTACGGGTCGCCCGGCGAATGTTCTTCACAAGGCGCTCGGACGGCGAGGCCGTCGTGGTCGATTTCTGTCTCATCTCGTTCCCCTCTGGGTAACGATGAGCCGGAAATTCTCTCTTCCTCAAGACGTTAAATCTGTATCAGGGGTCCTGACGACGGACATGCCGCCTGATGCTGCCCGGCTGGTACGGGTTCGGGGCGGCGGTCAAGGCCTGGGTTGCCGCGCGGCCCGCTGACGGGATGGCGATGCTGCAGGCAATGCACGCCGACTGGCCGTTCTTTCGCACCGTGCTATCGAACATGGACATGGTGTTGTCCAAGAGCGACATCGCCATCGCCTCGCGCTACGCCGAGCTGGTCACCGACGCCAAGCTGCGCGAGTCGATCTTCAACCGCCTGCAACAGGAGTTGCAGGCATCGATCGAGGCGGTTTGCGCCATCATGCGCCAGCAGACCCTGCTGGAAGGCAATCCGTTGCTGGCGCGCTCGATCCGCAACCGCTTCCCCTATATCGATCCGCTGAACCACGTGCAGATCGAATTGCTCAAGCGCCACCGTGCCGGCGATGCCGATCCGGGCGTTGTGCAGGGCATTCATCTCAGCATCAACGGCATCGCCGCCGGCCTGCGCAACAGCGGGTATCCGGCTTGCCGTGAAGTCGATCATCGAGACCACCGGCGAGCGTCCGCTCGGCTGGTACTGCCGCTATGGACCCAGCGTCAACACGCGCGAGCTGGTGGTCGAGGAGGGCGGCTTCCTCTACGATTCGGATGCTTATAACGACGACCTGCCCTATTGGACGATGGTCGGCGACAAGAAGCATCTCGTGATCCCCTATTCGATCGTCAACAACGACGCGCGCTTCTCGTCGGGCCATTTCGGCCCGCCCGAGGATTTCGAGGAGCACCTGCGCTACACCTTCGATCGGCTCTACAAGGAAGGTGCGACGCATCCCAAGATGATGTCGGTTGGCCTGCACATGCGCGTTGCCGGCCATCCGGGACGGGCCCTGGCGGTCGCCAAATTCATCGAATACGCCAAGTCGTTTCCCGATGTATGGTTTGCGCGGCGCATCGAGATCGCCAAACACTGGCAAGAGAACCACGCTTGACCGACATCACCACAGCCAAGGACGCTGCGCGGAAAGCCATCGACGCGGCGTCCACGACCCTCTTCGGCATCAGCACGAAGATGCATGCCGAGACCGAACTGGCTTTCGAGGAATTCAAGGCGCAGTCCTGGCAGTGCGAGGCGCTGCGCGATGCCGGCTTCGCGGTAGAGGAGGGGTTGGGCTCGCTGAAGACAGCCTTCCGCGCGACCGTGACCTCGAACAGGCCGGGCCCGCGCATCGCCTTCCTGTGCGAGTACGACGGGCTGCCGGTCTACGGCCAGAGCTGCGGCCACAATGTCGTGGCGGCGGCCGGCGTTGGCGCGGCGATCGGCCTGGCGAAAGTGATCGAGCAGGTCGGCGGCACGGTGGTAGCGCTGGGGACGCCGGGCGAGGAGGGCGGCGGCGGCAAGAACATCCTGCACCGTGAAGGCTTCTTCGACGGCATCGACGCGATGATGCTGGTCTATCCCGGCATGGACAACATCGCCCATTCGCGCACCGTCGGCGCCACCCGCGTGCAGGCCGCCTATTTCGGCAAGGCGGCGCACGCCGCGGCACGGCCGGAACTCGGCATCAATGCGCTCGATGCCCTGATGCTGGCGTTCAACGGCATCGCTGCGCTGCGCCAGCAACTGCCCTCCGACGTGCGCGTGCACTACATCATCACCAAGGGCGGCACGCTCCCGCAGGTCGTGCCCGATCACACCACCGCCGTGCTGACCGTGCGCGCCAACAACGCCGAAACCTTGAAGCAGGTCATCCCGCGCATCGATGCCTGCCTCACGGGCGCCGCCCAGATGACGGGTGCGCGCCTCGAGCGCACCTGGCGCGACCAGCCGGGGCGCGCCTTGTTGAGCAACTTCGCCATGGCCCAGGGCTTCGACCGCAATCTGCGCGAGCTCGGCCGCACGACCCGGCCACGCGACGAGTTGTCGGGCGCCTGGTCGGGCGATACCGGAAACGTCAGCTGGTTCGTGCCGACGATACAGCCGCAGATGGCGATGACCGGCCGCGACGTGCCACCCCACAGCCACGAATTCCATGCCGCCTCGGTCGGCCCGGCCGCCGAAGCCTGCATCCTGGATTCGGCCAAGGCGATGGCCATGACGGCGATCGATCTGCTGTCGGACGAGAAGCTGCTGGGGGAGATGAGGGCGGAATTCGCCGCAACGCGCGGCTAAGGACGCGACACCGGCGATTGCGGGCGGGTAAGCTGGGGCCATGCCCCGCTTCACCAAGAAGATGCATCTCGCCCAGTTCCTGGTGCATGGGCCGACCTATCACAGCCTGGCCATGTGGCGGCATCCCAAGACGGCCGCCGCCGGCTACGACTGGAGCCGTCCGGCGCTCTACCAGCATATCGCCCAGGTCTGCGAGCGCGGCATGTTCGACATGGTGTTCTTTGCCGACCTCAACTACATCTCCGACACCTACCGCGGCTCGCTCGAACCCGCACTGCGCTACGCCACGCAGGCGCCGGAGCACGATCCGATCCCGCTGCTATCCTGGATGGCGGCGGCGACCCGGCACATCGGTGTCGCCGCGACCTTCTCCGTCAGCCAGCACCATCCCTTCTATGCCGCGCGGATGTGGGCGACGCTCGACCATCTGACCGAGGGGCGGGCGGGATGGAACGTGGTGACGTCGATCAACCACAACCAAGACGCCAATTTCGGCGTCGACCGCCCGCCAGCCGATGTGCGCTACGATCGGGCGCACGAATTCATCGAGGTCTGCCACAAGCTGTGGGCGAGCTGGGATGAAGACGCCGTCGTGATGGATCGCGAGGGCGCGGTATTTGCCGATGCCGCCAAGGTGCGGCGGGTCGAGCATGACGGGCCGTTCTTCAAGTCGCGCGGACCTCTCAACGTGGTCCGCTCGCCGCAGAACGGGCCGGCGATCCTCCAGGCGGGCACGTCGCCCAAGGGCGTGGATTTTGCGGCCAAGTACGCCGACGCGATCTTCGCCATCCAGCCCCGGCCGCAGGACGCGGCGCGCTATTTTGCCGGCATCAAGGGCCGCATGGCCGAGCTCGGCCGTAACCCGGACGAGTGCAAGATCCTGTTCGGTGCCCAGCCGATCATCGGCGCCACCGAATCAGAGGCGCGTGAGAAGCAAGAGTTGCACAACAGCCTGGTGCCGCTGGAAGGCGGCATGACGATATTGTCGGCGCATGCCGATTTCGATCTGTCGCGGCTTGCGCCTGACGACTTGATGGCGGGCCGCACCGAGCCGGAATTGCAGCGATTGAAGACCCGCTTCCTGAAGCCGTCAGGTGAGTCGATGACCTTGCGCGAGGTTGCCGAGCGTCATGGCCAAAGCGTCGGCCTGCCGCAGTTCGTCGGCACGCCCGACTCGATCGCCGACGAGATGGAGGCTTTTCTGGCGACCGCCGGCGGTGACGGATTCATGCTGTCGCCGATCTACTGCCCCGGTGCGATCGAGGAGTTCGTCGATCTTGTCGTGCCGTTGCTGCAACGACGAGGCCTCCTGCGCACCGAGTACAAGGGCCGCACCATGCGCGAGATCCTGCGCCAGGCCGACTGAAGGCCTTCAGCGCGAGACCTGATTGGTTACCGCTCCGCCGGTCGCGGTGCGCCCGCCATCGACCACGAACTGCCCGCCGGTGGTGTTGGACGCAAGGTCCGAGCAGAGGAAGAGCACCATGTTGGCGATTTCCTCGGGCGTGGTGTAACGACCGCTCGGCAGCGCGGCCCGGTAGCGTGCGTTGACCGCTTCGGGATTGCCCGGCGAAATCTGTTCCTCGAGGGCGTGGATCATGCGCGTGTCGACAGGTCCCGGACACACGGCGTTCACCCGGATGCCCTGGCGCGCGACATCGCCGGCAGCGACCTTGGTGAGACCGATCACGCCATGCTTGGACGCCACGTAGGCCGGCATGCCGGGACTGCCCACCAGGCCGGCGACGGAGGCGGTGTTCACGACCGCGCCGCTGCCCTGGCGGATCATTTCCGGCAGGACGTGGCGCAGCCCCAGGAACACGCCCTTCAGGTTCACGCCGATCACGGCATCGAACATCGCCTCGTCGTACTCGGCGGTAGGGGCCAATTTACCTTCGATGCCGGCGTTGTTGAAGAAACAGTCGATCCGTCCGAATTTGTCGATCGCGGCTTTTACATAGGCCTTCACATCAGCTGATTTGGTGACGTCGGCCGTGACGGCGATGGCCTCGCCGCCGTTCTGGCGGACGATGCCGGCCGTGGCTTCGGCGGCCGCAGCGTCGCGGTCCACCACCACGACCTTGGCGCCGTGTTGCGCGAAGCCCACCGATGCGGCGCGGCCGATGCCGTTGCCGCCGCCGGTGATCAGGGCAATCTTGCCGGTGAAATCCATCTTGTCTCCCCCTTGTCCAATGACCCTGAAAGTCTACCATCGGCCGGCCAGTGCAGTCACGAGGCAGCAGTCATGACCATCACCGTCAAGCCACGACATCCCGCTCTCGGTGCGGAAATCCACGGTGTCGACATGCGAAAGCCGCTGGATGCCGAAACGGTGCAGGCTGTCAGCGATGCCTGGATGAAGCACCTGGTCGTGGTGTTTCCCGGCCAGCACGTCAGCGACCAGGAACATGTCGCCTTCACCCGCCATTTCGGCGAGCCCGAGATCTTCCATCAGAAGTCCCTCAGCCTGCGGTCGGAACGCGTGAAGGAGATCTTCCTCGTCTCCAACGTCGATGAGCAGGATCGCCTGCTGCGGCCCTCGGAGCCGTCGCAGAAGCAGCTGTCGTCGGCGCGCATGTGGCACACCGACTCGAGCTACCGGCCGATGCCGAGCATGGGCTCGCTGCTGCATGGCATCGAGATCAGTCGCACCGGCGGCATCACCCAGTTCATCAACATGTACATAGTCTATGACGACTTGCCCGACGGCTTGCGCCGCCAGGTCGAGGGCAGGAAGGCGCGGCACGATTTCGCGCTCCTGTCGACGCTGACCGGCGCGCCGGCGCCAAAGGGCGAGGAGCGGGCGGCGATGCCGCCGGTCTGGCATCCGATGGTTCGGCGCCATCCCGTCACCAGACGTAAGTCGCTCTACATCAGCTCGATCTACAACGATGGCGTCGAAGGCATGGACGACGGCGCCGCGCGCCGGTTGATCGAGGACCTGTCGGCCTTTGCTGCCCAGCCGAAATACATGTACCGGCACACCTGGGAACCGCACGACGTGCTGATGTGGGACAACCGCTGCACCGTCCACGCCGTCACGCCGCATGATCCCGACGAACGCCGCGTCATGCATCGCACGACCATCGTCGGTCGCGAACCCGTGCTCGCCGGATAAACGCCTTAGCTTTTCACAACCCTTTGCTCTTCCGACCGGTCAGTGGCCGGCGGCGGGGTGCGTGAAAGCTCGGCAATCTCGGCGCGCAGCTCCGGCGTCATGTTCATGTTCACTGCGGCGAGCGAGTCCTTCAGCTGATCGAGGTTGCGCGCGCCGATGATGGGCGCGGTGACCGCGGGATGCGACGCCACCCAGGCGATCGCGGTGGTGACGGGATGCAGGCCCTTCTGCTTGCAGAAGGCGGCGTACTTCTCCGCAACCTCGAACATCCACGGGTCGCCGTAGCGTGCCTCGTACATCTTGTTGGCCGTGAGCCGCCCGGAGGCCTGGCCCAGGTACTTGCCGGAGAGCAGGCCCGCCGCACCGGGGCTGTAGGGGATGACGCCGATGCCGTTGGCCGCCGCCATCGGCAGGAGCTCGACCTCGGCCTGGCGTTTCACCAGGTTGTACATCGGCTGGATGACCTGCAGGCGCGCCCAGTTGTTGTGGTCCTGGATGTCGACCGCGCGCTGCGTCTGCCATGCTGACCAGTTGCTGACGGCGGGATAGATCACCTTGCCGGCGCGCACCAGGTCCTCCAGGCCGCGCATCGACTCGTCGATCGGCGTCAGCGCGTCGTAGCGGTGCAGGAACAGCACATCGATACGATCGGTCTGCAGACGCCGCAGGCAGCCCTCGATCGCCTCGACGACATGCCGGCGGGAGGTGCCGCGCGCGTTCGTATCGGGGCGGATCTGGGCGTTGACCTTGGTGGTGATAACGAGGTCGTTGCGGTCGCCCTTGGCCAGCCGTCCGAGAATCTCCTCCGACACGCCCTTGTTGTACTCGTTGGCCGTGTCGAAGAAGTTGATGCCGGCGTCGCGCACGGCCTTGTACATCGCAGCCGATGTAGCCTCATCGGCATCGCCGCCGAACGACATGGTGCCGAAGCAGAGTTCGGAAACGGAGACGCCTGTACGGCCGAGAAGCTTTGGTTTCATTGACGGATTCCACAAATTCCCTGTTCACAGGAAAATAACAGGGAAGCCCACCAAATCCATACTAACGTGACCGTTGAACCACCGACGTCAGCTCAAGCTGCCCGGGTAGTCGCGCCAGATCGATGGCTCCAGCCTGAGGTACGTGGCCGCCGGAAAAGTCGCCGTCCAATATCGCGCGCAGTCCGTGCTCGTCGGATTCCACACGTCCGGCAGGCGCCCGGCGTGGTCGAGGAATTGTTCCAGCAGATGCAGCCGGTTGGGCCAGGCGATGGCGTAGGGGTGGAGCACCATGCTGAAATGCCGGCCGCGCTTGTATTGCGCATCGAACTCGGCCTTCCAGTTGCGGAAAAGGGAGCCGGGACGTCGTGGTCTTGCCGCACCCCGACTCGCCCACCAGGCCGAGCGTCTCGCCGGGGCCGGGACGAGGGCGTGCTGAGCTAAGACGAGGCCCTGATCTGCAGCCTTTCGATACCAGATAACGGCCTCAACATGATCTGGTGAGTTCGAAAGGACGCCGCCCTCATAGATGCGCCCAACTCTGTACTGGGCCATCGCATGACCCTCGTGCCACCGTCCGAGTCGGCGAGAACCACACCGCGGATTGCTGGAAGGTCGCGTCGTCCTGACAGCCGGACCGCCTGCGCGGTCCATTCTTGCCAAGGACATGCGTAATCTGCACAATAGTTTATCGGGGGTTCGTTCGGCGCCCGACGTCTGGTAGCGTTCAGTCCGCGTATCGCAAGAAAACGATCGAGGGAGGTTCTGATGACTGCGTTACGACTTACTGGCGCCGCCGTTGCGGCAGCGCTTTTTCTCGGCGGCAGTTCGGCCTACGCCCAGCAGAACGTCCGCACTGCCACGTCGTGGCCGGGCGGCGTACATCTCGAGCAGTTCGCTCAAGGCTTTTCCAAGCAAGTTGACTCGCTCACAGCCGGCAAGGTCAAGTTTCAGGTTTTCCCGGCCGGCACCATCGGCAGCCCGCTCAAGATTACCGAGTCCGTACAGAAGAAAGTGGCGCAAGCGGGTCACACCTGGTCCGGCTACGACTGGGGCATCGACAAGACCGCCGCGATCTTCGGCGGCTACGTCGGATCGCCGCCGGCCGAGGCGCTGCTGCACTGGATTTATGCCGGCGGCGGCATTGAGCTGTGGCGGCAATGGCGCATGGAGAAATTTGGCGTGGTGGGCGTGCCATGTGGTTCACACTCGGATGAGATCCACATGCATTCGAGGAAGCCCATCCGCACCCTCGAGGATTTGAAAGGCCTCAAGTTGCGGACCTCTGGCGCCTGGGCGGAGATCGCCAACACGCTCGGCGCCTCTACCGTCATCCTGCCAGGCGGCGAGGTTTACCCGGCGCTTGAGCGCGGCGTCGTCGATGCCATCGAATGGGCTACACCAGGTATCAATATCGGACTGGGCTTCCACAAGGTCGCCAAGTACATCATCCTGCCCGGCGTTCACCAGCCGGGCGCGGTGCTGGAATGCATCTTCGACAAGACGTTGTGGGACGGCTTCGATGCCAATACGCGCCGGCAGATCGAAGCGGCCGCCAAGCTCTCCACCATCGAATCTTGGATGAACATCAACCTCATGGATGCCGATGCGCTCACCAAGCTCAAGAGCGAAGGCGTCGAGTTCATTCGCGTCGACCAGGCCTATATCGACGGCGTGGGCAAGGCGACGCGTGCCTGGGAAGACAAGTACATCGCGGCCGAAGGCGGCTGGTTCAAGAAGGTTATCGAGAGCCAACGCGCGTTCATGGAGCGGTGGAAGCCGTCCGCCGAGTATCGCTCCGAGTTCCGTTAGCCGAATGCGGATCCGTTGATGCGCGGATTGGTGCGGACGGCCGATGGCGTCAGCCGCGCTTTTGGAGCGATCGCGGCTACGATAGTGATCGTCCTCGTGATTCTGATGCTCTATGACGTCGTGCTACGCTACGTCTTCAATGCGCCGACAGAGTGGGGCAACGATCTCAATACCTGGTTGATGGGCGCTTCGTTTGTGCTCTCGATCGCCTACGCGATGTCGACCGACAGCCATGTCCGCGTCGACCTGCTTTACACTCGGCGTACCAAACCGCGCATACGCGTCTTCGATTTGGCCGGCCTTGCCCTGATCATCCTGCCGACGGTCGGCTGGGTCACCTTGGGCCTTTTCGATCACTTTATGACGGCCTACGACAGCGGCGAGCGCTCGGGCTCAGGTGGCTGGAACCCGATTGTCTGGCCGTTCAAGTTGGTTATGCTGATCGGCTTTGCGATCTTCACCTTGCAGATCGTCGCCGAGATCGTCAAGCGGGCCGCATCGCTGATGGGCAGGCCGTTCGACGACCGGGACGAGACAGGTGATGTGCATGGAGTCTAGCGCCGCTCTGCCGGCACCGCGCCGTCGACCGGGAAGGATCGCACGGTGAGCGCGCTCTGGATGTTTCCTGCCCTTATCGCGGTGATCCTGACCGGGTTCCCGGTTGCGCTCACCATGATGGCGCTGGCGGTGGTGTTCGGGCTCCATTCCTTCGGCCTTGTCGGCCTGCAGTATCAGTTCATTCAGAAGATCGAGGAAGTGGCCACGGCGCAGGTGCTCGCCGCCGTCCCGCTCTTCATCTTCATGGGTGCCATGTTCGAGGCATCCGGCATCGCGTCGCGGCTGTTCGATGCGATCCACATGTGGACGCGACGCATTCCCGGCGGCTTGGCGGTGGGCACCGTCATCATGTGCGTCATCTTCGCGGCAACCAGCGGCGTCGTCGGCGCGACCGAAACCGTCGTCGGCCTGCTGGCGATTCCCGCCATGCTGAAGTACGGCTACTCGAAGAGCCTCATCTCTGGCACGATATGTGCTGGCGGCTCGCTCGGCACCATCATTCCGCCGTCGGTGTTGGCCGTGGTCATCGGTCCGGTCGCAAATGCCTCGGTCGGCAACATCCTGCTCGGCATGTTCATCCCGGGCTTCATGTTGGCGATCGCGTATATCCTCTACATCGTCACTCTTTGCACCGTGCGCCCCGACTACGGCCCCCGCATACCGCGGGCGGCCGACGAACCGTCGTTGGGAGCCAAGCTCGTGCTGAGCGGCAAGGTGCTGGTTCCGCCGGTCGTCGTGATCGTCGCCGTTCTCGGCTCCATGATGGCGGGCATCGCCACGCCGACCGAGGCGTCGGCGACCGGCGCTCTCGGCACCGTGCTGCTGGCGATCGCCTACCGCCGTCTGTCCTGGCCGGTACTTGTCGAGTCGACCATGCGCACGGTGCGCATCACGGCGATGATTCTGACCATCGTGGCGTGCGGACAGATGTTCGCCTCCGTCTTCGTCGGCTCGGGCGGACTCGAAACGCTGCAGAACTTCCTGAAGGAATTCGGCGTCGGCAAATGGGGGCTGCTCTCCCTGGTCCTGTTCATCGTGTTCATCGCCGGCTTCATGCTCGAGCCGCTGGTGATCATCCTGATGGTGGTGCCGATCACCATGCCGCTCATCGAGGCGGCGGGATTCGATAAGGTGTGGTTCTGCGTTCTCTTCCTCGTCATGCTGCAGACCGGCTATCTGACACCGCCGATGGCGCCGTCGATCTTCTATCTGCGCGGCATCGCGCCGCCCGAGATCACGCTCAGGCACATGTATGTCGGCATTTGGCCTTTCATAGGCCTGCAGCTCCTGGTCGTCGGGCTGCTGATCTACTTCCCCAAAGCCGTCACATGGTTGCCGGATGCCGTTCTAACCGGCATCCGTTGAGCGACACGGCCAGCGCGGCGGCACGTGCGCGTCGACAACCGCGCCTAGTCGCGGCACTCTGCGTTGCCATACCGAAATGGCCGACTGGCGAACGCCAGCGAGGCGCTGGGAAGGTTATGCCCTCATGAATGCTGAGCCGAAGCCGAATCGGGAACAACCGCTGCGCAGGCGGCGCAGCAGCATGGCGTCGAAATCCGCCGTGAAGTTCACCGCCATGCGCTTGCCCTCGGGCCAGGTGCATTTCTCGATGAGCCGGTGGCGCGCGCCGTAGTCGACAACCTTGGCCTTCAGCGCGGCGATGTCGCGGTCAAGACCGCTCGCGAGTTTGGTCGACGTATCCATGGTTAGCGGCCTCCCGCGACGGCAAGCGTCGTGCCGGTGATGTAGTTGGCCTCGTCGGATGCAAGATAAAGCACGGCGTTGGCGATGTCGTCGGGCACGCCGATGCGACGCAGCGGCGTAGCGCGGATCGGCCCGTATTCCAGGTGCTCGATCTTGCGGAAGCCGGGCCCGGTCCGGTCGGTTTCGATCGGGCCGGGCGCCACCGCGTTCACGGCTACGCCATACTCGGCGAGTTCGAGGGCAGCGTGCCGCGTAAAACCGTGGATCGCGGCCTTGGCGGCAGCATAGGCTGCGTTGCCGATGTAATAGGCCGTCCACGGGGTGCCTTCGCGTGCACCCGATGAGAGATTGACGATGCGGCCCGAGCGGCGTTCGCGCATGTGTGCCGAGGCTTCGCGTGTGCACAGAAAGGCCGAGCGCAGGTTGAGCCGCATGATGTAGTCCCAGTCCTCGACCTTGGCTTCCCAGACGTGGCCGGACGTGCCGCCGCCCACGTCGTTGACCAGGATGTCGATGCGGCCATGCGTGGCGAGCGCCGTGGCGAAGAGGTCCTTCACCGCCGCTTCGTCGGTGACATCGGCCGTGATGGAGAGGACGGACTGTCCATTTGCCTCGATGAGACGCTTGGTTTCGGCCAGGCCCGCAGCGTCGATATCGGCGAGGACGAGCAACGCGCCTTCCTCGGCCAGCCGCAGCGCGATCGCGCGGCCGATACCTGCTGCCGCACCCGTCACGAGGGCGATTTTGCCTGCCACACGATCGCCCATGCCTTGTCCTCCGTCACAGCACTCTGCTGACAGGTTAGGCCCGTGTGTCGTATGGCTTCAATCGGTATGGGAAAATAGATGGCGGACCGCATGGTGGAAGGAGCGACGGCGATCGTAACAGGCGGCGCCGGGGGCATCGGCAAGGCGACCGTGCGGCGATTGTTGGACCGGGGCATGTCTGTGTTCATCGTCGATGCCAACCAGAACTCCCTCGACAGCATTCTGGCGGAATTCGGCACCGCGTCCGGTCGGCTGGACGGTTGCCGTGCGGACGTCATGGACGAACGGCAGACGACCGAGGCCGTCGCTCGTGCCGCCGAGCGCTTCGGCAATATCTATGCGCTCGTCCATGTCGCGGGTGGCGCCGGACCTAAACGGGCCCGCGACATCGAGGACTTCCAGTTGCACGAATGGACGCATGTCATCGATCTCAACCTGACGAGCGCCTTCCTCGCCGCGCGCGCCGTGGTCCCGCTGATGCGCAAGCGGCGACGGGGCAGGATCGTACTTTTTTCCTCGATCATCGCCGATGGCGAGAAGGGCCCGCTGACGACGGTTACAGGCCGTTTGCCCTACGCGACCGCGAAGGCGGCGCTGCTCGGATTCGCCTCCCAGCTTGCCAAGGATCTGGTGGAATTCGGCATAACGGTGAACGCGCTGATGCCGGGACTGATCCTGGGCGAGCAGGGCACCCGCATTCGCGACAAGTTCGACAATCTTCAGCCCGACCAGCGGGCGGCGCTGCTGAGCGGCTATCCCGGTGGCAGGCCTGGGAGCGGCGACGATGTCGCTGCCGCGGTCGAATTCCTCCTCTCCGAATCGGCCGGCTTCATTTCGGGCGTGGCGCTGCCGGTCGACGGCGCCTACCGCTAGCGTCAGGCGCTGCGCGCCATCAGGCCGCCATCGACCAGGATCTCCGTTCCGGTGACATACTTCGCCTCGTCCGACGCGAGGAAGAGGGCGGCGTAGGCGACATCCCAGGCATCGCCGCGCCGGCCGAGCGGTACGCGCGTCTTGGCTTCGTTGCGCAGAGTAGTGAGATCGCCACGACCCTTCTGGCGCGACACGCGGTGCTCCAGCAGTGGCGTGTCGATCATTCCCGGAATGACCGTGTTGCAGCGGATGTTGTCGGGCGCGTAGCGCACCGCGAGCTGGCGCGTGAACTGCACCAGGGCCGATTTGCCGGCGGAGTAGCCAACGTGATCGTGGCCGAGATGGCGTAACCCGCCGATCGAGCCGACGTTCACGACGGCGCCGCCGCCCTGCTTCGCCATCGCCGGCAGCAGGACCTTGGTGGTGATGAAGACGCTGGTCAGGTTGATGTCGATCTGGCCGCGGAAATCCTCGACCGACATTTCTTCCGGCCCGCCGGGGATTGAGCCGCCGACATTGTTCAGCAGCACGTCGACGCGGCCGAAGCGCCTCATTGCGCTCTCGGACATTGCGATCACCGACTTGAGGTCTGTGACATCAGCTTCGAGCACAAGTACCTGACCCTGCTCCTCCGCGATCAGCCGGGCGGTTTCGTCGGCCGCCGCAGCGTCGCGGTCGACCGCCACGACTCGCGCGCCCTGGCGGGCGAACAGCACCGCCGCTGCGCGCCCGTTGCCCCAGCCCGGTCCGACCGAGCCTGCTCCGGTGACCAGTGCGACCTTGCCTGCCAGACGTCCGGTCATTCCTTGAGGTTCACTTTCTTGCCGACCTCGATCCAGTGATTGACCGTCTTCGCGGTCAGCACTTCCTGCTCCTCCGGCGTATTGGCGATGGTCTCGTAGCCGCGCTCGATCAGCTTCTTCGCGATGTCGGGCTCCTTCATCACCTCGGCGACGGCGTTGCGGATGGTGCGGCGGATCTCGATCGGCGTGCCGAGCGGAGCATGCAGGCCCCAGACGCTGAGCACGTCGGCGCCCTTCAGGCCCTGCTCCTGCAGGGTCTGCACTTCGGGCACGTTGGGATCGCGGTTGTTGCCGGCGAGCGCGATCGCCTTGACCTTGCCGTCGCGAATGTAAGGCACGGCCGAGCTGATGCCGCCCCACTGCATCGAAACGTGCCCGCCCAGCAGCGCGATCAGCGCCGGCCCCGTGCCCTTGAACGGGATGTGCTGGATGTTAACGCCCGCCTGCAGGTTGAGCATCACGCCGGCGAGATGCGTCGAGGCGCCGATGCCGCCCGAGGCGTAGGTGAGCGGCGTCTTCTTGGCGAGCGCGATCAGCTCCTGGAGATTGCCGGCCGGCACGCCCGGGTTCACGAACAGGATCGGTGGGCTCTGCGCCAGCATCGAAATGGCGGTGAAGTCCTTCAGCGTGTCGTAGGGGATCGAATCGAGGATCGCCGGGTTCTGGTAGAATGAATTGTCCGAAGCGTAGAGCGTGTAGCCGTCGGGCTTGGCCTGCTTGACAGCGATGGCACCGACGATCGCCGTGGCATCCGGCCGGTTCTCGACGATGATCGGAACGCCGAGCTTCTTTTCCAGGCTGGGCGCCAGCAGGCGGCCCAGGATGTCGGTCCCACCGCCGGGCGCACGCGGCACGATCCAGCGGATCGGCTCCGACGGATATTTGGCCTGGGCCCGCACGACGGCGGGGCCGGCGACCAGAAGGCCTGCCGTCGCGGCGAGCAGCTTGCGTTTGCCGATCATCGATATCCCCCTATGTGTGCTGCGCGGCGATGCAAGAACGGTACCTAGAACGTCTTCTTGCGCCGCCACTTGGCCGGCCTTTCGCCGGGAAAGGCAAGCCCGCTTGCATCGTGGCCGAGATCGACCAGCAGCTTGGCGACCTCGATGGCCGAACGCGCTCCTTCCAGCACCGGCACGTCCCAGCCGATCTCCTGCAGCCGCTTCTGCAGGTGTGGCTGCATCCAGAACGCCGCCGAGCAGCCCAGCATGATCGTGTCGGCGCCGTCATCTTCGAGGGCCGCGATCGATTCCTGCACCGCCGCTTCTAGCATGCCCGAATTGCCGCTCTGTAGGGCGCGTTGCTGTTCGAGCTGGATCGGCTTGTCGTTGGGAAAGTTCGGACTGGGCAGCGGATAGTTGACGTTGCGGATCGAGGCGCACTTCTCGGTCATGCGGTACTGCACGACCAGATTGTACATCTGCATATTGTGTGTCTCGGCGATGTCGACGATGGAGAATTTGTTGCCGAGCAGCCCCGCGATGTGCATCTGGCTGTGCGCCGACGTGGTGATCGGAATGCGGTACTGCCGTCCGATCTCGCGCGCCTCCATGTAGCCCGGATCGCCGCCGCCCAGCAGGACGATGGCGTTGTACTTACCGCTGGCGCAGGCCTCGCGTACCAGCGGCAGGCGATTGTAGCCGACCGAGATGAACTCGAACTTGGTTGTCACTGGCCAGTTGCCGTGCGTAGCGGGCGCGCCGGGGTGCAGATCCCAGTCGATGTCGGCGAGGAATGGCTTCAGGTCCTCGTAATTGTAGATTTGCGTTTCCTTGGGACCGGAAAACGAGCGCATCTGGAAGTCGTTGCCGGGCGTCAGGCTGAAGGCGTTGATCAGCAGAAAGCGGTATTTGCTCGGGTGGGCGGTCACGGTCGTTTCCCTTTCATGACGCGCGCCGATTAGAGAGCGATCATCGGGGTATTGCAACGCCGGGGTGGCTGGCACGGCTGCTTTGCGGTTGTTATCCTTAACGGCGGCTGGCACGCTTCCTGATAGAACACTGCCACCCGAAAGAGCGCTGCAAACCAAAGGAGTCCCCGCGTGGTCGCCAATGTCCTGGAGGTCAATCCTGAACGGCTGTGGGACAGCCTGGAGCGCTCGGCGGAGATCGGGCGCTTTCGCGATGTCGGCCTGCGTCGCCTCGCGCTGTCGGCCGAGGACAAGCAGATGCGCGACCTGTTCGTCGAGTGGGCGCAGGCGGCCGGCTGCGGCATCGAGATCGACCGGCTGGGCAATATCTTCGCCCGGCGTGCCGGTAGCGATCCGTCGCTTCCGCCGGTCGCGATCGGCAGCCATCTCGACACCCAGATCTGCGGCGGATGCTACGACGGTATTTTAGGCGTGCTGTGTGGCCTCGAGGTCGTGCGCACGCTGAACGACCGCGGCATCGCGACCAAGCGTGGCATCGAGGTGATCTGCTGGACCAATGAGGAAGGCGCGCGATTCAATCCGCCGATGATGGGCTCGATGGCCTTCGCCAAGGTGCTGACGCTGGAAAGCGTTCTGGCGACCACCGACGATGCCGGCATCACGGTCGAGCAGGCGCTCGATTCGATTGGCTATGCCGGCCCCGCGCCGCTGGGGCAGCGCACCTTCGACGCCTATCTCGAGCTGCATATCGAGCAGGCGCCGGTGCTCGACCGCGAGGGCTGCGACATCGGCATCGTGGTCGGTGGCTACAAGACCCAGGCGCTGCGGCTCACCTTCAACGGCGACACCGGCCATGCCGGCGGTACGCCGATGGCGATGCGCAGGAACGCGCTGGTCGGCGCGGGCTACGTCATCGCCGCCGTCAACGACATCGGCCTCGCCTATGCCGCCGACGAGGGCCGCACGACCACGACCCGGATCGAAAGCTTTCCCAATCTGGCTGGCACCTATGCCGAGCAGGTGAAGCTCACCATCGACTTCCGCCACATCGATCCCGCCCGCTTCCAGGCGATGCGCACCGAGATCGATGCCGCGATCACGGCGGCTGCGCAGAAGGCGAATGTCGAGATCGAGGTCGCGGACGGTTGGAGTTGGGGTACCGAGCTGTTCTCGCCCGAGTGTATCGAGCTTCTCAAGACGACGGCCAGGGAACTCGGCCTGCCCTATCGCGAGATGCGCAGCCAGGCTGGCCACGATGCCTATGCCGTGGCGACGATGGCGCCGACGGCGATGATCTTCACACCCTGCTTCGAGGGCATCAGCCACAATGTGAACGAGAAGATCGAACTCACGCGGTCCGTGCCCGGCGCCAACCTGCTGCTGAACGCCGCCGTGGCGAGAGCGAACCGCTAGCAGCCTGTCGGACTTAGCGTGATGGTCAGGAAGGTGTAGAATCGGAGGTATTGATTCTCGCTGTGGCCTGGACTGGTTTTGATGAGCAACTTCCGGACGATCGACCGCGATACGGGGTTTCTTCTACCGCCGTCGATGGACGAGCCCGCGCCGGCCGTGCTGGCCGAACTGCGCAACGCGGCACTCACCGTCATCCGCAAGCTCGGCCAGAAACCCCGACCCGCCCGCGAAGCCTTCGCCGAGCAGAAATGGCGCGCCATCCGCCTCGTCATGACGTCATGAATTTAATTACCTTTGGGATAAAGCGAGGCAGTGTTATCGGCGCTTGCCATATCTTCGCGTCGGAGGGTACGGTTGGGCGACCTGCCGCGAAGGAAGAGCGCGATGCCCGCACCAAATCCCAAAATCAGTCGTGACGATTTCGAAGCGTTGGTCCGCAGAAGTGGCTTGCCGCTGAGCGAGTCCCAGAAAAGCGAGCTCTATGGGGCTTACGGTTACGTCGAGGCGATCGCCGAGCGGGTCCGCGCCGGTGGCATGCGGCCGCGCGAGGTCGAGCCTGCGGTGATCTTCAAGCCGGCGGCCAAGACAGGGGGAGCGCCATGACCAGCATTCCCACGATTGCTGGCGCCGCGGCGGCGATAGCTGAGGGCCGCCTCTCGCCGGTGGCGTTGACGGAGGCTTGTCTCGAGCGCATCGACCGGCACGAACCGAAGCTCAATTCCTTCATCCGCCTCGAGCGCGAGCGGGCCCTTGCCTCGGCGCGCGCTGCCGAGGCCGAGATCAAGGCGGGACGGCGACGCGGGGCTCTGCATGGCATCCCCTTTGCGCACAAGGACATTTACGAGACCGCGGGCATCCCGACGACGTGCCACTCGAAGCTGCTGCAGGACTACGTGCCGGCGCGTGACGCATTCACGGTCGCAAGACTGGCCGAGGCCGGGATCGTCATGCTCGGCAAGCTCGCGACGCACGAGTTTGCGGTCGGTGGGCCGAGCTTCGATCTGCCCTGGCCGCCGGCGCGCAATCCCTGGGCGAGGGAACACTTTCCCGGAGGCTCGTCGAGCGGCACCGGGGCGGCCGTGGCAGCCGGCTTCGTGCTCGGCGGGACCGGCTCGTGCACGGGCGGCTCGATCCGCCTGCCGGCCGCCTACTGCGGGCTCGCTGGCATCAAGCCGACCTACGGCCTCGTCAGTCGCACCGGCATCCAGCCGCTGGCCTTCACGCTCGACCATTCCGGCCCGCTCGCCTGGACCGTCGAGGACTGCGCGATACTGCTGCAGGCGATGGCGGGCCACGATCCCGCGGATCCCGCGAGCGCCAAGGTGGCGATCCCCGACTATCGGGCGGGACTCGATGGCGGCATCAAGGGCCAACGCATCGGCGTCATCCGCCACTTCTTCGAGAAGGATATGAAAGTGGCGCCCGAGGTCGGAGCCGCGATGGAGGCCTCGATCGGGGTCCTGCGCCAGCTCGGTGCATCGGTTCGCGACGTGACGCTGCCGCAGCTGCAGGACTGGAACGCCTGCGGCTGGCTGATCCTCGTTGCCGAGGCCTATACCGTGCACGAGCCGTGGCTGCGCACGCGGTATAACGACTACGGCAAGAATTTCCGCGACCGGATTGGACTAGGCGCATTCTTCACGGCGGCGGACTATATCAGCGCGATCCGGTTCCGCCGCGAGCTACAAGAGAAAATGGCCAAAGTCATGACCGAGGTCGACCTCTTGGTGCTGCCGACGGCGGCGGTCCCGGCGCCTCGCCTCACTGAGGTAGGGAGCTACAGCTCCTTCGAGACGCCGAACTTCACCATGCCGTTTAACATCTCTGGCCTCCCCGCACTGGCGCTGTGCAACGGCTTCAGTGGGACTGGCCTGCCGCTGTCGCTGCAGATCGTCGGCCGGCCGTTCGAGGACGCGCTGGTGCTCAGAGCGGGCCACGCCTACGAGACGGCAACATCGTGGAAAGAGCGTCGGCCAGCGCTTTAAGGGATCCCGCAACAATAAGTGCAATGCCGGGCGTGCTGGCAACCATCGAATTCCTACGCTTTCCGCCATGGAGTAACGCACTTATTGTTGTGGGAGCCCATAGCGGCTGCAGCAGAGTTTCCAGGTCGACAAACGGGAGTGACCATGTCCAAGAAAATCGAGCGAGTGGTCAAGGAGCAGGCTGCGACGTGGTCGACCGTGAAGCCGCCCAACCCGGCCGGCGAGGAGTTCGCCACGGGACTTGGCGACGTGCAGCGCGGCTTCGAGAAACTGCGCGGAGAGCTGGCTTTCGAGGACGAGCCATCGAGCTTCGAGGCGGCGTTGCAGGAGACCAAGGAGAGAAACCCATGAAGAAGCCTCGACAGGTGCCGTCGCCGCTGACGCAGTTGACGCTGGTTGAAGCCTGCGACGGGGTCGCCAAAGGCGAGATCAGCTCGGTCGATCTGACGAAGGCTGCGCTTTCGGCCTTCGATGCCGGCGACAAGGCGATCAACTCCGCCATTGCGCTCGATCGCGACGAGGCCCTTGCTGCCGCCGAGGGTCTCGACAAGCTGCGCAAGGCGGGACGGACATTGGGTTGCCTGCACGGCGTGCCTTTGGCACACAAGGACATGTACTACCGGGCCGGCAAGCCCTGCACGTGCGGCTCGAAAATCCGCAAGGACTTTCGGCCAACCTACACGGCGACGGCGATCGAGCGCCTCGAGCAGGCGGGCTCGGTGACACTCGGCACTCTCAATATGGCGGAGTTCGCGCAAAACCCGACGGGCCATAACGCGCACTTCGGCCATTGCCACAATCCCTGGGGGCTCGACTACTGCACCGGCGGATCCTCGTCGGGCTCAGGCGCGGCGGTCGCTGCCCGCTTCATCTACGGCGCGCTTGGCTCCGATACCGGCGGCTCGATCCGGCTGCCCGCCTCGATCTGCGGGGTGACGGGAATCAAGGCCACGCAGACCCGCGTCTCGCGTCACGGCGCCATGCCGCTCTCCTTCAGTGCCGACAATGTCGGGCCGCTCGCCCGGACGGCGCGCGACTGTGCTCGCCTGCTGCGCGTCATCGCCGGGCATGATCCGGCCGATCCGACATCCTCCAGCGAGCCGGTTCCGGATTACGAGGCCGCCCTCGATGGCGATATCCGTGGCATGGTCATCGGCTTACCTACCAATTTCTTTTTCGATGGTGCTGATCCCGAGGTGCAGCAGGCCTTCGACGCCGCCATGCGGGTTCTGGAAGCGCGCGGCGCGCGTACAGTCAAGATCGCGATCCCACACATGGACGCGATCAATACCTATGTGTCGGTCATCTCGCGCGTCGAGGGCGCCACGATCCACGCGGAATGGATGCGCGGGCGGCCGCAGGAATACGCGATCCACCTCAGCGGCCGGCTCTATGCCGGCTTCGGCATTCCGGCCGTGCATTATCTCGAGGCACTCTCGCGACGGGGGCCTATTCTGCGGGCGCTCGGCCGGGAGGTTTTCGGCAAGGTCGACGTGTTTGCGACGCCGACGCTGCGCCTGAAAGTCCCGACGCTTGCGGCCACCGACATCGATGCCGGCACACCCGGCGCGGTCGAGGCTTTCACCGCCGTTTCGATCAACACGCGTGCCATCAACTACATGGGGCTTCCGTCGGTCAGCGTTCCCTGCGGCTTCGACAGCAATGGCTTGCCGATCGGCGTCCAGATCCAGGGGCGTCCCTTCGGCGAGGGCCGCATTCTGCGGTTGGCGGACGCCTATCAGCGCGATACGGACTGGCACAAGCGGCGACCAAAACTTGCTGCGGGCTGACCGTCGGATGACCTCTCGCGGGCACCAGCGCGGGGGCCGGCCTGCCATCGAAACGATGTCGGTGCGCTGACGGCTCTCAGCCGGGCGGGGCCGCGAAGGCGGCATTGAGATCGGCGTCGAGCGCTGCCAGCTGGTTGGCGTCGAGCGCGCGCAGCGGTCGGCGGACCGGACCCGCTGCCAGACCCAGCCGATGGCACCAGTGCTTTAAGGCGGCGTTGATCGGCTGCCCGCGCATGAGTGGGGTTTGGATCCAACGGCCGTAGACACGCCGTAGCGGCTCGAGGCGCGCATGCCCCGCGAGCATGGCATCGAGCCGGCCATGGCGATAGTCCTCGAAGTAGCCGTGGATCAGCGGCAACGCGGGCGTCTGGTAGAGATAGGGCTCGGGGTCGGCATAGAGGACCTGGGCATTGAAGCGCTGCAGGTTTGAAAGGGCGTGGTCCTCGTACGGATCACAGATCGCGACGACATCGCCGCACTCGGCGCGCAAGGCCGCGATTGCGTCGCCGTTGCGGGTGCATTTCACGGCGTGGATGCGACCCTCCTCGGCGAGCCGGCGAATGACGGCGCTCGGATAGCCGCCGCTCTGCGCCTCGCTGTCGAAGAGCACGAGGCGGCATTCGACGGCGTCGGCGATCATGCGCACCATGTCGGCCAACTCGTAGCCGGAAAAGAGGCCGGGTGGGCGCATCAGCACGACGTGATCGGCGCCGCTCGATGCGGCATGGCGCGAAAGTTCCAGGGTCTCACCGACGCTGCCATGCGTGGTGACTACGCCGATCGCCATCGCGCCTTCGGCGGCTGCGACCATCGTCTCGAGGATCTGGCGGCGTTCGGCCATGGAGAGCGACCAGCCCTCGCCCATCAAGCCATTGCAAAAGAGGCCGGCGAGGCCGAGCGCGCGGAAATGGCGGACGTTGGCGGCAATGCCGGGGAGGTCGAGGCTTTCGTCGGCGCGAAACGGGGTTGGCACCGCCGCCCAGATGCCCCTGGGCCAGCCGACCTCGCGACGATTACCAGCGTTGTTTTGCATGCATCGGCCTCTGCATCGCCGAAAGCTTCGCGTCAGCAGTTGGCGCGCCGGACAGCCGCATTCAGCAGCAGGTTGGCGCCCGGCACCGTTCGGCTGCGCTCGATGTACTCGTTCGTGTTGTGGCTGATGCCGTCGCGGCAGGGCGTGAATATCATGGCGGTGGGTGTCAGCTCGGCGACGGCATAGGCGTCATGGCCCGCCTGGCTCAGCATCTCGCGGTAGGGCAGGCCGAGCTCGGTGGCGGTGTCCTTGAGCAGCGCGAGCCATTCCGGAGCAAACAGCGAGGTGCCCCAGCTCCATCCCTCGGTCAGCGTAGTCGCGACCTTGGCTTTCACCTCGACCTCGACCACCGCCGCCCTGATGGCCGCATACATGCGATCGAAGCCCGCCGGATCGGGGTGACGGAAGTCGATCAGCAACCGAACCTTCTCGGGCACGATGCCCGCCAGATTGGGAAAGCATTCGATGCGCGGGGCGATGGTGCGGTTCTGCTCGGCGGCAAAGGCGAGGCCGACGTCGTTGACGGCTGCAATGAGATAGTCGGCGCCGACCACCGCGTTTCGCCGCTCCAGCATGGGCGCGCCGCCGGCATGGCTGGTCTCGCCCTCGATGTCGACACGCATGGCGAGCGTCTTGTAGCCGCCGACGACGATGCCGATGTCGGGGCCTTCGCGATCGAGATGCGGCGCCTGCTCGATGTGCAGCTCCAGATAGCAGTCGAGGGCGCGATTGCCGAGCGGGGCCTTGCCGGCATAGCCGATGCGCTCGAGCTCATCGCCGAACCGCAGGCCGTCGTCGTCTCGGGTGTCCTGCACTTGCGCGGCGGGAAGCTTGCCGGCGAACGCAAGCGAGCCCATCAGCGGCGGGTTGAAGCGGGCACCTTCCTCGCTGGTCCAAACGATTACCTCGATCGGTCGGCGAGTGGCGATGGCACGGTCGTTGAGCGCTCGAATGGCCTCGAGGCCGCAGATCACTCCCAGCACACCATCGTAGCGGCCGCCGCAGATCTGCGTATCGAGATGGCTGCCGATGGCAACGGGCGGCAGGCTTGGATCGGTGCCGGCGCGGCGCGCGAAGATGTTGCCGATAGGGTACACCTCGACCGTGCAGCTGGCCTCGTGCGCCCAGCCGACGAACAGGTCGCGCACCTGCTGATCCTCGCGCGACAGGGCGAGACGGCGCAGGCCCGTGTCGCGAAACCGGCCGATCTCGGCCGACCGCTCCAACGTCTCCCACAGGCGATCGGCGTTGATCTCGAGAGTGTTGTCGGGGCTCATGGCGTTCTCCGGTTCGGCTCGATATTTCGATCGTTCTTCGCTGTCTGCAGGCGACCGTCGCGTCGGCGGCTCAGACCGGCGCCGGCCCAACCCTGACACAGCGTGCCATGCGGGTCGGGCTCAGCCAGACCTCCGCCGGCACGGCTTTCGTGCAGATGGCTTCGGCATGTTTGCAACGCGGGGCAAAGGTGCAGCCGGGCGGCAAGTCGAGCAGGTTGACCGGCGTGCCGGGGATCGCCTCCAGCCGGCGGCCACGCATGCCGCCGAGCACGGTCGACGCCAGCAGGCCTTGCGTATAGGGGTGCTGCGGCTCGCGGATGATGGCGCGAACCGGCCCGGTCTCGACGAAGCGGCCGGCATACATGACGGCGATGCGGTCGGAGATCTCGACGGCGACGCCGACATCGTGCGTGACGAACAGCACCGCCATGCCGAGCTCGCGCTGCAGCCTGCGCAGCAATTGCAGGATCTGGATCTGCACCGTGGCATCGAGCGCCGTCGTCGGCTCGTCGGCGAGCAGCAGGCTCGGCCGGCAGGAGAGCGCGAGGGCGATCATGGCGCGCTGGCGCATGCCGCCCGACATCTCATGCGGGTAGTTGTCGAGGCGGCGCGCGGGCGAGGAGATCTGCACCATATCCAGAAGCTCGAGGGCACGCTTGCGTGCGTCGCTCCTCGACAAGCCGTCGTGCTGGATGACGGTCTCCATGATCTGGTTGCCGATTGTGAAGACGGGGTCGAAGGCGGTCATCGGTTCCTGAAAGATCATAGCGACTTTCGACCCGCGCAGATCGGTGAGCTCCGCCCGGCTAAGGCCCATGACATCCAGACCACCGATTAGGATGCGGCCGCTGAGCTGGCTGCGGCGCGGCGGCAGCAGGCGCATGAGCGCTCGCAGCGTGACACTCTTGCCGGAGCCCGATTCGCCCAGAATGCAGAGCACCTCGCCCGGCGCGAGGGTGAAATTGACACCGTTGACCGCGCTGATCGTGGTTTCGTGGCTGATGAATCGGACCTGCAGGTCCTCGACGCTGACCAGCGGATCGCTGCGGGTCGCCTGGGCGCCGCGGGAGGGGCTTGAGACGGCGGTGGCGCTCATCGAGCATGCTCCCTCTCGGCTGGGCTTGGTGGGGTGGCGGTTCCTGGTGCGGCGCTGTGGCCGGAGCCTGGGATCAGCATGTGGCAGGCCGTGTGATGGTCGGTCGTGGCGACGTTGTTATAGAGCGGGGGCTCGCTCAGCGCGCAGCAAGCCTCCGCATGCGCACACCGCGTGTGGAAGCGGCACCCAGGCGGCGGATTGATCGGGTTCGGCGGGTCGCCGGTGAGCGGGGGCTGGTCGACGCGCCGGTCGGGATCCATGGACGGCATCGCGGAGAGCAGCGCGCGCGTGTAGGGGTGCTGGGGTTGGCGATAAATCGCCTCGACCGGACCGATCTCGACGACCTTGCCCAGATACATCACGAGCACGCGGTCGCTGAGATACTGCACCACGTTGAGGTCGTGCGAGATGAAGATGTACGTCAGGGCGAGATCGGTCTTGAGGTCGACGAGCAGGTTCAGCACCTGCGCCTCGACCGACTTGTCGAGGGCTGAGACAGGCTCGTCCAGAACGATCAGCCTCGGCTCGAGTGCAAGGGCACGGGCGATATTGATGCGCTGGCGCTGGCCGCCCGAAAGCTCATGCGGGTAGCGCTGCACGAAGAGGTCCGGCTCAAGGCCGACCTTGCCCAGGATGTCGCGGGCCCGCCGCCGGGCCTCTGCAGGAGGAACGCCGTGCACGCTCGGACCGTAGGCGATGGTGCTCTCGATTGTACAGCGCGGATTGAGCGAGGAGTAGGAGTCCTGGAAGACCATCTGCAGGTTGCGGCGCAACTCGCGCACGCTCATACCGCCCGGAGCATCGACAGCCTGGCCGTCGAAGGTAATGGTTCCAGAATCAAGCTTCAACAGATGCATGAGCAAGCGGGCGGTAGTCGACTTGCCGCATCCCGACTCGCCAACGATGCCGAGCGTCTCCCCCTTTCGCACGACGAAGGATACATCGTCGACTGCCTGCACGGTTGCCACCTGGCGCTGCAGCAGGCCGCCGCGAATCGGGAAGTAGCGCTTTAAGTTGCGCACATCGAGCAGGATGTCGGCGGCTGCGGTCATGATCTTATCCCTACATCCGCACGTCCATGGCGCCGCGCAGGCCGTCGCTCATCAGGTTGAAGCACATCGAGGTGATGAAGATCATCGCGCCGGGAAGTGCTGCGACCAGCGGATTGACCCAGATTGCCTGCCGCAGATTATTTAGCATCAGGCCCCACTCGGTGTCGGGCGGCGTGACGCCCAGTCCAAGGAAGCTCAAGCCCGCCGCGAGGATGATCGAGATCGAGATCAGCGAGGTGGCGTAGACCAGTATCGGGCCGAGCACGTTGTTGAGGATGTGGAAATGCATGATCGAGAGCGGCCGGGCGCCGCTCGCCCGTGCCGCCTCGACGAACTCGAAGGCGCGCACTTGCGTCGTCACGGTCTCGGAGATGCGCACCAACGGCGGGATGAAGGTGATCGTCAGCGCCAAAATGGTGTTGCCGATGCCGGAGCCGAGCATGCCGCAAATGGCGACCGCCAGCAGGATCGACGGGAAGGCGTAGAGTACGTCCATGCTGCGCATGATGATGCTGTTGGTGGTGCCGCCGAAATAGCCGGCCGAGAGCCCCAAGACGCCACCGATCAGCAGCGCCAGGAGCACGGGCAGCACGCCGCACAGCAGCGAGTAGCGGCCGGCGTAGAGGATGCGGCTCCACAGATCGCGGCCGACCTCGTCGGTGCCGAGCCAATGGCCGGGGTAGCCGGGTGATTTCAGGCGCTTGAGCACGGAACCGACGGTCGGGTCGTGCGTCGCAAAGAGGGGCGCGGCCAGCACCATGATGATGATCACGGACAGCAGCAGCATGACCGAGAGTGTGAGCCGGTCTCGGAGCAGCTGCTCACCCACGCGCCTCCAGTAGCTCTTGCCGGCCACCGCCCGCTTCAAGGCGTCGATCTCGGGGAGGACGGCGATTGGGCTTTGATCTGACATCGTCAGCGCCGTATCCGGGGGTCGATCAGTGTCTGCAGCACGTCGACCAGAATGTTGATGGCGACGAAAATAGTGGCCAGTACCAGAATAGTGGCCGAAAGCACGGGTATGTCGCGTCGGAAGATAGCAAGGTTCAGCAGGCTGCCAGAGCCTGGCCAGTTGAATACCGTCTCCACGAGGATCGAGCCGCCGAGCAGATAGCCGAACTGCAGTCCCATCAGCGCTAGTGCCGAGGGTGCGGCGTTCTTCATGATGTGGAGCAGCACGTTGCGCCGGCGCAAGCCCTTGGCCGCCAGCGCGGTGACGAATTCCATGGACAGGATCTCGAGCACGTTGGCGCGCACGAGACGACTGATTACGCCCATCGGGATCAGCGACAGCGTCACCACCGGCAGCACCAGGTGCTTGATTTGCTCCCAGCTCCCTGGGAAGCCTTCCGGTCCCATGCCCTGGCCCGGCAGCACGTTGAGGACGACGGCAAAGATGGCGACGAGCACCATACCGACCCAATAGTGCGGCAGGCTGACGCCAGCGATGGCCATCGACGAGAACAGCTTGTCGAGCCAGGTGCCGCTGTTGAAGGCAGCCAACGTGCCGAGCAGGACGCCGCAGGTGAAGCCGACGAAAACGGCGGGGGTGGCGATCAGAAAGGTGTTGGTGAGCGCGCTGAAGAGCTCGCTCCCAACGGGCTGGTTGGTGAAGATCGAGGTGCCGAAGTTGCCCGTCGCCATCGACTGCAGCCAGCGCACATACTGGATGTGGACCGGCTGGTCGAGCCCGAAGCGGGCCCGGATCATCTCGGCCACCTCCTTCGGTGCCTCCGGCGGAATCATGATGTCGGCAGCGTCACCCGGCACCATCTTCATCATCAGGAAGACGACGAGCGACACGCCGAGCAGGATCGGAATGGCGTAGAGCACGCGACCAGCAAGGAAAAACCACACGGCCGGCTACCTCACGGCGACATCGGAAGGGAGGACCTGCGCATCGCGGGCCGGGCCTCCCTCCAACCTGGCAACGACTACGGTATCAGGGCAGCGAGACGCGCGTCAGGTCGACGAACCATGACTGCGCACTGACGAAACCCTGCACCTTCTTGGTCATCGCCCGAGGATTGCCATCGTGGACGATCCACAGCCACGGCGCCTCATCGACCAGCATCTCATGCATCTTGGCGAGGTGCTGGCTCGACTCGGCCGGGCTGGGCGCCGTCTCCATCTTGAGCAGCAGCTCGTCGAACTTGGGGTTCTTCCAGTGTCCCCAGTTGGAGCCTTTGGGCGTGCTGTTCTCGCCGAAGAACCAGCGCACGACCATCGACACGTCGGACGAGACGAGGCTGATGTTCATGGCATCCGAGGTTGCGGCTTGCGGTGCCGTCGGCTCGGCGCGGAAGGCGACGAGCATCGTCCCCCACTCCACCACCTCGAAGGTGATGTCGAAGCCGCACTGCTTCATCGACTGCTGCAGGAACTCGTTCATCGGCAGCGGCAGCATCTGGCCCGAGCCCGAGGTCGAGATCATAATCTTGGCCTTCACAGGCTTGGCCGGGCCGTAGCCGGCCTCGGCCAGCAGCGCCTTCGCCTTGGCCGGATCGAACGTGTAGGCGTTGGCCGGCTTGCCGAAGCGCGGATCATCTTTCTTGAAGAATCCGACCGAGGGCTCGGCGGTGCCGCTGAGCAGGGTCACGAGGCCCGCACGATCGACGCAGTAGTTGAGCGCCTGGCGGACCTTGACGTCGCGGAATGGCGAATCCGCCTTGGCCTGGTTCAACACCCAGGGCCAGACTTGGGGATAGCTGTTGATGCTGATGGCGTAGTCGGCCTTCTTCAAGCCGTCGATGCCATCGGGTGGGGGAACCTCGATCCAATCCACTTGGCCCGAGCGCAGGGCTGCGATCCTCGTATTGGCCTCCGGCATCGGGAAGAGCACGACCTTGTCGACCTTCGGAATTCTGTTCTTGTCCCAATAGTCCGCATTCTTCAGCAGATCCACGCTGATGCGGGGTTTAAAGTTGGCAACCTTGAACGGCCCGGTGCCGCTCGGGGCCTTGGCGAACTCCGCCCAGTTGCCAGCTTTCTCGAAGGCTGCGGGGCTGACGAAGAAGATCGTCGTCAAGACGTAGGGGAAGTAGGAGATCGGCCGCGTGGTCGTGAGCTCGACGGTGCTGTCGTCGATCTTGCGATAGCCATT